>JAISDC010000117.1 GCA_031265105.1 Verrucomicrobiales bacterium | reverse complement strand
ATCGCCCATACCCGGTCACTGATGTCATGTCGATGATAGTCTGCCTTCATCCGCTCAACTTATCATCCGCGACTCCCAATGTACAGATTATTCTTCGGTCTCGTGACTACACTATCTAGGTGTTCCGTCCCGGAGAGAGGTGGCACAAACCACAAGGAAGTGCTAGTTTATCAAGAGTTATGGGACAAATACTACAGCGGTGCGTCGGGCGATCCAGCCTAGTCAAGCGAGCTTAAGCAGCTTGGCCGCACGTTATGACCTTAACCCAAAGACCGTGGCCAAGTGGCGGAAACGCAACGTCGTCGAGGATGCACGCATGGGCCCGGCCTCGCGTTCGACGGTCTTGACCGCAGAGCAGGAAGCTGTGGTCGTGACTTTTCGCCAGCATACCCTGTTGCCGTTGGATGATTGCCTGTACGCCCTGCAAGCGACTATTCCCAAACTAAGCCGTTCCGTGTTGCAGCGTTGTTTTCAACGGCATGGGATTAGTCGGTTGCCGCAATTAACCGCGCACACCGCGCAGGTTAAGAAGCGTAAATTCAAGGCATATCCGATTGGTTGTGTTCATATCGACATTACTGAAGTAACCACCGCCGAAGGCAAGCTTCATCTCTTTGTGGCCATTGACCGCACTGCCAAATTTGCCGTGGCGCAGTTGCAGGAACGTGCCACCATGCGAACCGTTGCGGACTGCTTGCATACCTTAGTCCAAGCGCTTCCTTATCGCATCCATACGGTGCTCACCGATAACGGCATTCAATTCGCCGACCTGCCGAAAAACAGACCAGGCGCCACGGCACTTTGGCGTGGGCACCCGTTTGCTCGCGCCGACCGACTCCACCGCATCGAACATCGGCTCACCAAGCCAAATCATCCGTGGACCAACGGTCAGGTTGAACGCATGAATCGAACCATCAAAGCAGCAACCGTGCGGACTTATCATGATGACCACCAAGCGCAATTACAAAGTCACTTAAACACGTTCCTCAATGCTTACAACTTCGCCAAACGATTGAAAACGCTACATGGTTTAACACCTTATCAATTCATCTGTTCTTGCTGCCAAAAAGAACCATAACGCTTTATTGTAAATCCACTCCACCTCTCTCCAGGACTGAACAGGTTTCGTTTGAACAGGCACGGCAGGCTTTTGACGACCCGGATAGAAAAATCGAAATTGATGAAAAACATAGCCAGAATGAACTGCGCTATTTTTGTTTCGGGAAGGTTGGCGACAAGGTGCTGACGGTGCGTTTCATTGTCCGCAATAACAAAATCCGAATTTTCGGCGCGGGCAAATGGCGGAGCGGAGGAAAAAATTATGAAGAAAACAAAACAAAAATTCCCCGAACCCATCTTTGACAAAGATGGATACCAAATCAACATGACCGACCTCAACGGCGAGCCGTTGCCGGACTTGAACGACCTTGTGACGCTCACCCGCGAGCAAGAGCTTGCAATGGGCATTCCCGCGCCAGAAGAATTGGCCCGGCAGCGCAAACTTGAGCGCATCACCATCAACATCGAACAAGATAGTGTCGCCTTCTTTAAGAAAAAAGCGCGCAAGGTCGGGGCGCCCTACCAAACGCTCATCCGCGAGGCGCTGCATCATTACGTCGCGCAAGCGGCGTGATTAGTCACCAGCCGTTCCACCGGCACGCCGGTTTCGGCGGCGATTTGTTGCAGCATCAGCCACTCGCCGGCGCGTTCGCGCAAATGAAACGGCAACCCGCGCACCGTCACAAACTCCTTGGTCATTTCCAGCAACCATACCCATTCTCAACATTCCTGTCAAAATTTGTCAAAAAATAGAGGTTTTTAGTGGTATATAGTTAGCAAAATAATTTCCCAGCGCAAGCCGCCAAAATCCTGTATTAATGAGGGAAAGAAGCTAACATCAATGACTTGCGAGGCTTTTTTGGATGGCTGCCCGACTAGGACTCGAACCTAGAACACCCAGATCCAGAATCTGGTGTGCTACCATTGCACCATCGGGCAATTATTTACTTAAAAGAAAAAATTTCTTTTGCAGTTGCTTGATTGTAACTACTTGTGATGCGTTTGCCAACCATGCGGCGGCAAGTGTAACCGAAGCTTTGGTAACGTCAAGCATCATCGGGACAATATACGTATTTCCGCGCTGCCACGGTGAAAAGTTTCCGGGTTACCCCCGCGCCAGATATGTCTTCACGTAATCCGCCACGCCTTCCTCGACACTGGCAAAGGGCGTGGTGTAGCCGCCTTGCGTTTGCAGTTTCTTTGCGTCGGCCTGGGTGAAGTATTGGTACTTGCCCTTGAGGATGGCCGGCATGTCAATGAAACGGATGTCCGGCTGCCGTCCCATCGCGGCGAACAATGCGTTGGCCAAATCAAGCCACGTCCGCGCCTGGCCGGCGCCGCAGTTGAACAGGCCGCCGGCCTGGCTGTCGAGCGCGAAATGCAGCGTCACTTTCGCCGCGTCGCGCACGTACACGAAGTCACGCCGCTGCTCACCGTCAGCGTATTCGGGCCGGTCGGATTTGAACAACTCGATGTAGCCGCGCGTTTTGATTTGGTGATACGCCTTGTGCACCAGCGAGCGCATCTCGCCCTTGTGATCCTCGTAGGGGCCATAAACATTGAAATATTTCAGGCCGGCGATTTTGTCGAGCAGGCCGTTGCGCAACGCCCACAGGTCGAACATGTGCTTGGAATAACCGTACATGTTCAGCGGACGGAGTTGTTCCGTGACACTGTCAGCGTCGCTGTAGCCGAGGCTGCCGTCGCCGTAAGTGGCGGCGCTGGACGCATAGACGAAACGGGCATCGTTCGCCAGCGCCCACTCGCACAACTGGCGGGTGTAGCGGTAATTGTTTTCCAGCAGATAGTCAGCGTTCTTCTCGGTGGTCGCGCTGCACGCGCCCTCATGAATGATGGCACGCACGCCGCTGAGTTTGCCGCTGAGGATGAGGTCCAGCAACCGCGGCGGCGGCAGCACGTCCTCGTAACGCAGGCCGACGAGGTTTTGCCATTTCTCGTCCGTGCCGAGAAAATCCACCAGCAGCAAGTTGTCATGCCCGCGCTCGTTGAGCATGGCGACGATGTTCCGGCCGATAAAGCCGGCGGCGCCAGTGACGATGATGAGGTCTTTCATGAATTTTTAGTTTTTTGGTTTTCTGGTTCTTTGGTTTTCTGGTTTTTACAGTTCACTGTCAGCGGTTGTATTCACGCGCCGGCGCCAACTAAAAAACCAGAAAACTAGCAAACTAAAAAACGTTATTTCTTTTCTCCTCCGTAAACTTTCAGCACTTTTTCAATCGTGCCGGTGGTCGAACGGCCCTCGACCATGTCGGCCAGTACCACCTGCCCGCCGTTGGCCTCGACCACATCGCGGCCGCTGACGTAGTGCGCCCAGTCCTTGCCCTTGACCAGCACCTGCGGCAAAATTTTCGCAATCAAATCGCGCGGCTCGTCCTCGTCGAAAAGCACCACCGCGTCCGCCGCTTGCAGTGACGCCATGACGAACGCGCGGTCGTCCTCGGGGTTGATGGGACGGTTCTCGCCCTTGTTGCGTTTCACCGAGGCGTCGCTGTTCAACCCCACGCACAGCGCGTCGCCCTGGTTGCGCGCGAAGGTCAGGTAAGTGACGTGGCCGCGGTGCAGGATGTCGAAACAGCCGTTGGTGAACACCAGTTTTTTGCCGGACGCTGACAGTGTGTCGCGGAACTTCCGCGCCTGCTCCGGCGTCATGATTTTATCGGATGGATTGATCATAAATATCTTCGTTAAAATTATGCCTGCACTCCCAGCAGGGGCAAGATGCGTTTGTATTGCGAAAAGTCCGGCACCACAATGTCAGCGCCGGCGCGGATAAGGCGCGCGCGCTTGGTCAAATCCAGGCCGTAACGGCACAGTTCGTTGCTGGCGATGCCCAGGCAGAACGCGCCGCGCTTGCTGCCCTCGCGCAATTCCACCGGCCCGTCGCCCACCACCACCAAGTCGTCGCCAGTGATGCCGCCGCTGTTGATGATGCGCTCCAGCACCATGCGCTTGGCCTCGACCTTGAGGTCGCCGACCGCGCCGCGGATGCCGCCGGTGAACAGGTCGGCGTAACCCATCACCCGCGCCTCGGCCTGCACGTCGGCCTCGTCGGTGCCGCTGGCAAGGAACAACTTCACCCCCGCCTGGTGCAGCGCCGTGAGGAACTGGCGCGCGCCCTTGATTTCAAAATCATTCGGCCCCAGTTCGCCGCGCTCGATTTTGCGCACCCGCGCCCGCACCATCTCCAGCAGCGCCTCGTTGTAAATCGCCTTGTAGCCGTGCTCGTCGAGGATTTTATCCGCCGACACAAAGCCGTGCTCGCGCACCAACCCGACCAGCCCCTTCATTTGCGCCAGCGTCTGGATGCCGGTGGTCTTGTCAATGAACGTCTTGACCTCGGTGACTACCTTTTTATAGACGTGATCCGGCACACTCGCCGCCTGGTCGCCGAGAATGGCCTCCAGCATCATCGGCTCCATGATTTTCTCCCAGCCCTGGCGCAACGTGGAAATGGTGCCGTCGTGGTCGAAAATCGCATACTTGACGGCGCCCTGGCGCGACTTCTCGCGCACCACCTCGATTTCGGTGTCGGGCAAATAGCGCGCCGCGCGCGGACTGTCCGCCAGTTCCGGTTCGTAAATATAATCCGGCGCGCCCGCCGCGAGCAATTCGGCGGCGCTGACGGTGCCGGTGGACTGCACCTTGCGCACGGTGACGGACGCCGCGAGGTTGGCGAAGCCCGCCGCCTCGGTCAGCGGGCAGCCGCCGGCCAGCGCCGCCGCGATGGCCGCGACCACGGTGTCGCCCGCGCCCACGGGGTCGGTCTTGCCCAACACCTGAATGCCCGGCACCGCGAACACCTGGTCACCGTCAGCGGTCACCAGGCCGTGCTCGCCGCGCGTCAACACCACCGGGCGGCCGATGCGCTTGCTCAGCGCCGTGGCGTAACCGTAAGCCTCGTCCAGCGACACCACCGCGCCCGGATGGGTGGGGCTGCCGAGCACGCGCGCCGCCTCGCGGGTGTTGATTTTCAGCATCACGCCGGCGAAATGTTGCGCATAGTCGCGCGAATCGGCGATGAACAGCACCCGCGGCAGCTTCGCCGCCAGCGCGTTGATTTTCACAATCAGCCGCTCGGTTACCATCAGCCCCGCGATTTGCTGGTTGATGACCACCATGTCGGAAACCTGCGCCGCCGTCTCCAGCTTGGCCAGCAGCGCCGTTTCCAATTCCTCAGGGAACGCGTTGAACGCGCCGAAATCCAGCCGGTTCAATTCGCCGCCGTCAAGATACGGCTTGGCATACACCAGCGTCTGCCATTGCTCGGCGCGCAAAAAACCGGACGTGTCCACGCCCGCCGCTGACAGTGACCGCAGCAATTCGTCGCCGAACATATCGCGCCCCAGCACGCCGACCGCGCGCACTTCGGCGACGCCCAGCGAGCGCAGGTTCATCGCCACATTACCCGCGCCGCCTGGGCTGTAGCCCACCCGCCGCACTTTGTGGATGGGCAGGCCCGTCTCCAGCGACAATTCCTTGGCCTCCTTGTCAATAAACCAGTAAGCATCCAGGCAGAAATCACCGCAAACCGTGACCTTGCCTTTGGCCACGTGTTGCACCACATCACTGATATTGGCTGAGAATAATTGCGTCTGTGTCATGCCGGCTGACGATGACAAATTTTCAGCGGAACGCAAAAAGTATGTGACAAATTCATCATAAACCTGTAATTACAAGTTTATGGCAAAAGCCGTCAAACATCGCGCCATCTTCACCGCCCTGCAGGCCGCCATCGTCAGCGGCCACCACCAGCCCGGCGGACGCCTGCCCAGCGAGGAGGCGTTGTGCCGGCGCTGGCATGTGTCGCGGCCCACGGTGCGGCGGGCGTTGCGCGACTTGCAGCACGCGCAATTGGTTGACATTCGAGTCGGCTCCGGCTGTTATGTGCGCGACCATCCGCTTACCCGCCGCCCAACTTTCGCGCTGCTGGTGGAAAGCCTCGGCACCACTGAAATTCTCGACCCGATTTGCGCTGAAATCAACCGGGCCGCCCACGCCGCCGGGGGGACGGTGTCCAGCGCCCCGCTGCCGGTGGACGGAGCCGCTGCCGGTGAGCTGGCGCGCGAGT
>JAISDC010000094.1 GCA_031265105.1 Verrucomicrobiales bacterium | reverse complement strand
GTCCAGGAGAATGGCGGGCAGGTCGGCGGCGGGCTGCTCGTGCAAAGTCAAATGGGTGGCCACGGGAAAGGCCTGTCCGTTTTTCGCCAGGGTGAGGTAGAAATCACGGTTCATAAATTTTTTTTGAAAGGGAGGGGGTGAATGGTTGGAGGGTTGGTGACCGCGCGCCGCCGCTGGAGCGGAAGGCGCGCGGCCCCGTTAATACTTCAAGCGGCCAAGGCCGTGCCGCGCAACAAAGCCAGCGCCACGTCCACGGCGGAACCGGCGTCGCGGGAATAACCGTCCGCGCCGATTTCGTCCGCGTAAGCCTGGGTGATGGGCGCGCCGCCGATGCACACCTTCGCGGTGGAACCGGACTGCTTCAGCGCCGCCACCGTGGTTTTCATCGACGGCATGGTCGTGGTCAGCAACGCGGACAACCCGATGAGATGCGGCTTGTGCTGCTGCGCCGCCTCGACGAATTTCGCCGGGGCGACATTCACGCCGAGGTCAATGACATCAATGTTCGCGCCCTTCCACATCATCGCGACGAGGTTCTTGCCGATGTCGTGCAAGTCGCCCTCGACCGTGCCAATGACGGCGGTGAACTCCGGCTTGACCCCGGCGGCCACCAGCAGCGGCTCCAGAATCTTGACCGCCTCCTTCATCGCGCGGGCGGCGACCAGCATTTCCGGCACGAAGATTTCATTCTTCTTGAACCGTTCGCCGACGATGGCCATGCCTGGCACAAGGCGATTTTCGAGGATTGATTTAGCGTCCTCCCCGGCGTCAACGCATTGTTTGACGAGGTCGGGGATGTCTTTGCGGCGGCCGCGAATGACGGCCTGAGTTAACGGATGTTGTTCGTCCATAGGGAGCCGAGACTAATGCGGCGCCGCGTAGCTTTATTGTGAAAACATATGTTTGTTTGGGATTCTAGTGCGGCTGAAGGAAGGCGCGGCGGGAGGCATTAATCAGTGTTTTCTTTTGTGCTTGGGCTGGCTAGTGTGCTGACGTAGATGGCCCTAACAATTCTGGAGATAAAATGACCAAGCAAGAAATTATCGCGGTAATTCCCGCCCGCTTTGCCTCCACGCGGTTGCCGGGGAAGATGCTGGCGGATGTGGCGGGGAAGCCGCTGGTGCAGCGGGTGTGGGAGGGGGTGTCGGCGGCGACGTTGATTTCGCGGGTGATTATCGCGACTGACCATCAGCGGATTTTCGACGCGGCGCGAAAGTTCGGGGCGGAGGTGGTGATGACGAACCCGGCGCTGCCCAGCGGCACGGACCGCGCGGCGGTGGCGATGGCGTCACTGTCAGCGGATTGGATTGTGAATGTGCAGGGCGATGAGCCGTTGTTGCGCGGGGAGGTGTTGGATGATTTTGTGGCGCGGTTGTCGCCGCGCTTCGGCATGGCGACGCTGGCGCGGCGGTTGCCCGCTGACGGTGCGGCGGTGCGCGACCCGAATGTGGTGAAGGTGGTCTGCGGGTTGGACGGGCGGGCGTTGTATTTTTCGCGCGCGGCGATTCCGTTTCGACGCGACGCTGATGGTGCGGCGCCGGAGTATTGGCAACACATTGGCATTTACGCATATCAGCCGGCGACGTTGCGACGGTTGGTGACGCTGCCGGCCAGTCCGTTGGAGCGGGTGGAGAAGTTGGAGCAATTGCGCGCGTTGCAGAATGGCGTGGAGATTCAGGTGTTGGCGACGGAGTTTGCGAGCATCGGGGTGGACACGGCGGAGGATTTGCGGCGGGTGGCGGGGATTTTTGAAAAATGCGAGGCATAATTTTGCCGAGCGCGTCTTCGTGTTAAAACGACTATATCTAACCCGCTGATATTGAGAGAGATTCAAATAAAATAAAAAATAAAACTTTTCCCTTTCATTTTCCTATTATTCCTATAGATTAAATAGGAAATGCAACCGGTACACTGGAGCTTCTGGTAAAAATCAACGGGGTTTTGCGGTTAATCCGTCGCCCCATTTAGAAAGAAACACTGACCATGAGCATTGACTTTATCGAACCGCGCGCCGCGTTGGACGGCGCTGACCTTGACCCCGCAATTCATCCGCCGCTGACCATGCACGATTTATTACGCGCGCTGGCCACCGCCGATCATGGGGTGGAATATTCACCGGTTAGTACCGTGCAGGACGGGCGGCGGGTACAACTCGAGCGCTATGTTTTTATCGGCCCGGAATCAACCCATCAGCCGTTCCGCCTGGCGGTTTTCGGCGCGCTGCGCGGGGATGACCGGTTCAGCCCGTACGCGATTGCGGAGTTTATCCGGGATTTGATTAATCAGCCCGGCCTGGCCACGGGGTTCCACCTGTATTTTTACCCGGTGGCGCATCCGTCGCAATACGCCGACCCGGCGGCCACCGTCAGCGCCGGGCGCGACCTGTTTGTGGATTTGTGGCAAGACTCGCCGCGGCCGGAACCGTATTTGATTGAACGCGAACTGGCGGTGGTGCAATTCCACGGCGTCATCGCGTTGTTCGCCTTGAAAGGTCTGGGCGGTCTGTCGGTGCAACTGCACGGTTCATGGAGCAGCCTGCGGGAATCGCTGGTGCTGCCGGTGCTGGCGGACGCCGCGGAATTCCATCCCATCGCCCGGCCCGGCGACTGGGTGGCCTCGCGTCGCCTGAGCCTGACTGCGGGCGGCGGGTTGCAACCCAAGCCGTTTGAGCTGTCGGTGAAAATTCCGCAGGCGACACCGGCCAGGGAACAAATCCTGGCGCAGCGGGTGACTCTGCATTCCATCCTGCGGCATTACCGCGCGGTGGTGGCCGAGTCGCAGCATTTGTGATTTTCAGCACATGCCGCTGATAGTGAGGTTCAACATCAGCGGCCGTGATTTGCCACCAGATTACATGCCGTTGCCGACGGTGACAGTGGTTGGCGGCCATTGCAAGGTTGCGGTGGCGGGAATGGGCGGACAGTCGGAGAGGCGGCGGTCGCCTAACAATTCTGTGGTGGTGCAGTCGCTGAGCAAATCCGCCCACCAACTCGGCCGAGATGAGGGGCTGACGATGACCTTGGCGGGCTTGGCGAGCACGTTTTTCGGCAGTTTTTTCAGCGGCTCGAACAGCGTCACCTCGTAGTCGCTGACGGTGGTGGTTTTTTTGTAACGGTCAATTTCGGTGACGCGGTATCTTTGCGGATAGGGCTGACCGTTGGCGTCCGTGCCTGATGTCAGCAGTTCCCAATCGGCGCGGTCGAAATTTTGATGGCTAACCAGCGCGTAATTTTGTTGCGCGTCGAACAAATAGGTCTCCTGGGTCAAGGGCGGCTGGTCTTTGTGACCAGTGGTAACGCGGAAAAATACCAGCGGACGGTCTCGCCACTCGGTCATGCCGATTTCATACTTGATGTTTGAATAATGATTTTTGCCGACGGAATCGAGAAAGGTTTGCAGTCGTTGCGCGGCTTCATCGACGAGACGGAACATCGGCAGCCGCTCGAAACCAAAGCTCAATTCACGGCTGGAAGCAACGTGAAAGTCACCCTGGTGCCATTGATAGTAAGTGCTTTTGCCGACGCTGATGATGACGGCGTCGGTAGTGAGGAAAATGGTGTTGCCGCGCGCGTCACGTTCGGGCTGAATGTCGGCGCGGTAATTTTGCCGCCACTCGTCAAGCCACAACTCCAGCCGCCCAGGCGTGGCGCTGGCAAAAATAATTTCGCCGCTGACGGTGTGCTGTTTGCGTGTGCGCACCTCGTGTTTGAGATGCACGTAGCGTTGCGCGGTGAGGCGGGCTTTCAACGCGGCGAGGACGCCGGTGGCCAGCCGCCGCTGCTCGGCGGTGAGCGTAACGGGCGAGCGAATCCATGTCGCCGCGTATTCCTGCTGCATTTTTTGCCATTTTTCCGGCGTGAAAATTTGCCGCTGCCACATGACTTTGACGCTGACGGTCAGTAACGCGAAAATGCCTGAGAATATAATGAGCGTCAGCGCCAGCCGGCCGATTTTTCCGCGCCAATGGTTGGGTGACAGCAAGGTTTGAATACGCTGCCGGAGCGGTTGTTTGCCGATGAAAGGAATGCCAACGCTCAGCCTGTTCAAGCCGGCGGCGCGCGCGGCGATGTGCACCAGCGTTTGCGCGTAAGCGGGCGCGGGGACTTGCGCGAGCAGCACGGCGTCGTCAGCGGCCAGTTCGGCCTCGCGCGCCAGGCGCGCAATGGCGCGGCGGGCGAACGGGTTCCACCACCACACGGCGCGGACGAGGTGGCCGATTTTTTGCCAGCGCAAATCGCGGCGCTGCCAGTGGGCGATTTCGTGCAGTAACACGGCGCGCAGCTCGTCGCGACTCCAGCGCTGGGCGTCCGCTGGCAGGTAAATGCGCGGAATTTTGCCGCTGACAATCAGCGGGGATTTCAGTTGCCCGTGCAGGAATACGTCGGCGGTCAGCGGCAGGTCGGCGGCCAGTTGAATGTCAGCGGCGCGCGTGTGGCGGCGGAGCCAGCGTTTGGCGGCGCGGGCGCGCCACACTTGCGTGAGCAGCAACGCGACACTGACGGTCAACCACAGCGGCAAAATAATATTTTCCAGCCAACGCCACGGCACCCGCTGAAATTCCTTGCAATCGCTGGCGTTGTAACCAAACGTGCTCCACGGCGGACTGTCTTTGCGGATGGCGTCCGCGCGTAACAAATCCTCGCGCTCAAGGTCGCTGTTGATGACGAAAAGTTTTTGATACATGTCATGCGGCGCTGGCCGTGACTCGATGGCGAGCGGCACGACGGGCGCGGTGTCGAAAATATGAATGTATCGCGCGACCCAATCCCAGCACGGCAACGCCAGCATGACCGTCAGCGCCAGGCGCCAAACCCAATTACGGGCGCGGGCGGAACGGCGTGCGAGGCACTTGGCGGCGAGCAGCGCTACGCCAAAAATCACCGCGCTTTTTAACAGCAGGCCGGCAATCCAGGACAGGTGCGGATAATAAAACTCCAGGTCGAGCCACAACGCGGGGATGGTTTGCCAGTGCATAATCAGCGTCCTTTTTTTCGCGCCTGGTTGATGAGCGCGATGAGTTCCCGCGCCTCGCCGGCCGTCAGCGACGCCTCTTTCTGGCTCAGCAGCGTGCAGGCGGCTTGCCCGACGGAATTTTCAAAAAAGCGGCTGACCAGCAGGTTCAGCGCGGAGACTTTGGCCTGGCCGGCGGGCATGGCGCTGGTGTAAAGGTCACGGTCAGCGTCCGCTTGTTTGGTGACCAGTTTTTTTTCGGTGAGCACGCGCAGGATTGAGCGGACGGCGGAATATGTCGGCGGGTCGGGCAGTTCGCGCTCGATGTCGCGCGCGCTGGCGCGGCCGAGGCGGATGATGATGTCAAGGGTCTGCCGTTCGCGGCGGCTGAGTCGGTCGTGTGGATAGGATTTTTTCATGGTGTTGAAATTTCAGCAGCATTGCCGTTGGTTGTCAAGAGCGAATGTTGAAAAATCAGCAGGCAGTTGATTGCATTGTCAGCGGTTGTAGCTGGGTGTTCGGGGGTTGGGGTTTGCCGCCGCTGGCGGCCTGGGCTTGGCGGGACTCGAACCCGCACGCGGTAAAGCACAAGATCCTAAGTCTTGCGTGTCTGCCAATTTCACCACAAGCCCGCTGCTGGTGAGCCATGATAAGGTCAGCGGCAGCGGCAGGTCAAGCGCGGCGGAGCAATTTTCGCCATTGTTCGCGCCCAAACCACAGGCCGTTGGTTTTCATGACGTACACGAATTCCCACCACAGGCCCACGCGATAGATGAACAGCCCGATGGCCGCGCCGCCATACACCAAGATCGGGAACCAGCCGGCCATCTCCGGCGTCAGGCGGTTGCGATTGCCCATGGCGACGCAGATTTTGGCGACGATGAACAGCGAGACCAGTATCAACATGCAGTTGACGATGGCCCCGGCGCGGCTGTTGCGGTCGTGGGCGACGCTGAGGGCGAAGGCGAACAGGCACAGCAGCGGCGCCAGCAGCGGGTCGGTCAGGCGGCGGAAGTGCTCGGTCTTGTACGGCGCCATGCGCGGCGCGGAGGGTTGGTAGGGCGCGGTGATGAAGCGGTACAATTCCGGCCACGGGTAGCCGTCCGGCTGCAACAGCACGGCGGCAATCTGGCGCGGCGACTCGGTCAGGAAGCGGGCGTCAAGCCGGCCCAGGTTTTCCGGCGGGCTGGCGACGCCGTCATGGAAGGTGATTTTGCGGATGCCGACCAGGTCCCAGTAGCGGCCGCGGTAATTGCCCTGGGCGACGAAGTATTTCTCCTGGTCGCCGCCGCGGTCGTTGGGCACGCAGATTTCCGCCTGGGAGATGGCGCCTTTTTTGGTGTCTAGTTGATGGATATACCACATCACGTTGGTGGCAGGATTCTTGTACACCACGCCGTTGAACACTTCCATCGGCTTGTGTTTGCGCGACCATTGGCGCATCAGCGCTTCCCGGCGCACCGTGGCGGTGGGGGCGAGCTTGAGATACAGGTAATATTCAACGGCGGACAGGCTGACGGCCAGGCAGACGAACGGGATGACCAGCCGCGCCAGGCTGACGCCGGCGGCCATCAGCGCCACCAGTTCCTTGTGCGACGACAGGTTGGTCAGCAGGTACACGCAGGCCAGGAAGAAGGCGAACGGGATGATCAGCGGTGCCACCTGGCCGAGCATGATGGCGTAGATGCGGGCGATGTCCTTGAGCGGCGCGTGCGCGGTGGCGTAATCGCCGATGGAATCGAACAGGTCAATCAGCACGAAAATACAAAACAAGCTGACGAAGCAAAACACAAACGGCAGCAGCAAATGCTTGAGCAAATAACGGTCAATAATCTTCATGACAAATCCGTGGCGCGCGTTAATATTCCCAATCTTATGTCGCTAGTCCAACAACAATACGCCGAGCTTAAACAAGTCACGGCCAGTTTCGAGAGTTTTCTGCCGCGGGTCGAGGCTTTGTTGCCGTTGTTCGCCAAATGCTTTCAGGACGGTCATAAAGTGCTGACTTGCGGCAACGGCGGCAGCGCTGCCGATGCCTTGCACATGGCCGAGGAGTTCATCGGACGCTACCGCGGCAACCGCCGCTCGCTGCCCGCCATCTCACTGTCAGCGGATGTCACCGCGCTGACCTGCATCGGCAACGACTGGGGCTACGACGCGATTTTTTCCCGCCAGATTGAGGGCCTCGGCCAGCCGGGGGACATTTTGGTGGTGTTCAGCGGCAGCGGCAATTCCGCGAACCTGGTCAAAGCCATCGCCGCGGCGCAACAGCGCGGCATGATCACCGTCAGCCTGCTCGGCAAAACCGGCGGCCAGGCGAAAGACCTGTCCGACCACGCCATCGTCATCCCAACCAATAACACCGCGCGGGCGCAGGAACTGCACACGTGGATCATGCACGTGATTTTGGAGCATATCGAGACGTTGTATCCGGTCGAAAGTTAATGGCTCCGTTGCTAACCTGCTGTATTCCAACAGGTAATAATCCGAAAATATTTTGTTGATACTGAGTCTCAATATTGATATAGTGAATCAGTCTTGATTAAAGACACTTAAAAAATGAATAAAAATAAAATGAATATTAAATTAATAACAACAAAATGGGCGGCTGGCTTGCTAAGCATGGCGCTGACCGCGGGAGTGGCTTTTGCCGATTCCGGCGCGCCGGCTCCAAGCGCGAAAGACCTAGGCAAGGCGATAGAAAAAGTTAATTACGTGGAAACCGACACGGCCGGGGTGAAATTGTCCGGCTATGTGGATGTGGGTTACATTTACAATTTCATCGGCAAGGGCAGCTACGCCGTGACGCGCGGTTACAACGGGTCGGACAGCCACTCCGGCGGCGATTTTAACGTCAACGCGGTCAAGTTGACGCTGGAAAAAGCGCTGACGGAGAAGAACGAGTTTCAGGCGGGTTTCCGCGTGGACACGTTCATCGGCAAGGATTGGTCGGATTTCGATCCCGCCAACGGTGAACCCGGCGGCAACGCGAGCACGCTGTACCTGCAACAAGCCTATGTCGAGGTTCGCGTGCCGGTGGGCAACGGGCTGGATGTGCAATTCGGCAAAATCGGTTCCATCCTGGGTTTCGAGGCGGATGAGCGTCCGGCGAACCTGAATATCACGCAAGGCTTTAACGCGACCATCGACCCCGGTCCGTCCGCCGGCGTGCTGGCGAATTATCACGCCACTGACAGCGTCGATGTGTTGTTCGGCGTCAACAACGGCAACGGCCTGGACTATAACCCCGGGCTGGACACCAGCAACGACGGCTATGCGTTTGTCGGCGGCGTGAATTTTCACCACGACAATTTTGAATCGCAGTTGACCGGCAGCATCGAACCGTGGGGCGACGAGGCCTACACCAACGACAACGTGACCGTCTATGGCGTGAACTGGTGGACGACCTGGTCGCCGAAATTCGCCGACGACAAACTGCTGCTGGCACTCAACACCTCTTACTGGTATGCGTCGAACCTTGACCCGTCGGTGACGCGCTTCCCAGGCAGCTTTGCCTCGGCGGCGCTGTACGCGAAGTATCAGTTCACCGACTTGTTCAGCCTCGCGGGACGCGGTGAATACGTGAACGCCAACGACGGTGAAACGAATAACTACTGGTCGTTCACACTGACAGCGGGCTTCAACGTCGCGGAGAATTTGCTCCTGCGCGCGGAATACCGTTTCGATACCGGGCACGATGTGGTGTATAATTACGCCACTGACAGCGGCAACAACAGTTCGCACACCGTCGCGGTGGAAGCGGTGTATTCGTTCTAATCCAGGAATTACAAGTTAGTCGGTTTACCGCAGGCGGTCGCAAGACCGCCTGCTTTTTTATGATTCCCCGTGATTGCGACCCAAAAACCGAACCACGAAGACACCAAGGCACGAAGTTTTGTTAAAAATATCCTGCGTGCCTTGGTGTCTTGGTGGTACAAAGTTCCTTCCTTCGTCATCCCAAGCGGAGTCAAGGGATCGGCAAACTTCAGCTCATGAATCAAAACACTCTCCACATTCTCCATGATCTCCCTGTAAAAAAATTCAAACCGTTTTGGAATACCGGTTCGCGCCGCCTTGCAAATATGCGTCAAAACACATCGCGATGTTGCGAATCAAAAACCGGCCGGTCGGGGTAACGGTGATTTTCTCGTCGCTGACGGTGAGCAATCCGTCCCGCTCCAGCGGGCGTAGCGCTGACAGTGACTCGGCAAAGTAAGTGGCAAAATCAACGTTAAATTTCCGGCCCACGGTCAGCGGGCGCAAGGCAAAATCGCACATCAGCCGCATGATCACCTCGCGCCGCAACAGGTCGTCGTCGCTCAACCGCCAGCCGCGCGCCGTCGCCAGTTGTCCGCGGTCAATGGCGGCGGCGTATTGGCGGAGGCTCTTGTGATTCTGCGCGTACACGCGCCCCGGCGAGCCGATGGCCGACACGCCGAACGCCAGCAAGTCGCAGTCCGCGTGGGTGGAGTAGCCCTGGAAGTTGCGGCACAGTCGCCCCGCCCGTTGCGCGCGGCACAGGTCATCGTCAGCACGCGCGAAATGGTCCATGCCGACATACTCGTAGCCTGCCGCTGACAAGCGTTCCACCGCCAGTTGAAAAATCGCCAGCTTCACCGCCGGCGGCGGCAGCTCCGCCGCCTGGATGGCCTGTTGGCGACGAATCATGGCCGGCAAATACGCGAAATTGAACAAGGCCAACCGGTCGGGGGCGAGCGCCAGCACCTGTTCCAGCGTCCTGGCAAATGAGTCGCGCGACTGCCGCGGCAGCCCGTACATCAAATCCACCGACACGCTCCGCATCCCCTGCCCCCGCGCCTCCGCGATCACCGCCCGCGTCTGCTCCACCGACTGAATGCGGTGCACCGCCCGCTGCACGTCGGCGTCGAAATCCTGGACGCCCACCGACAGCCGATTGAAGCCCGCCGCGCCGAGCACGCGCAACTGCGCCGCCGTCGTCACGCGCGGGTCAACCTCCACGCCAAGCTCAGCGTCAGCGGCGAAACGGAAGCGCTCCTTGATGCCCGCGATAAGTTCCGCCAGTTCGCGCGGGGCGAAAAACGTCGGCGTGCCGCCGCCCCAGTGCAGTTGCGCCACCTCACGGTCAGCGGATAAACGCGGGCGCAGCAAGTCCATCTCCCGATACAACGTCCGCAGATACGCCGCTGACCGTGACCGGTCGGTGGTGAACGTCACATTGCAGCCGCAATACAAACACACCGACGCGCAAAACGGCAGGTGAAAATAGAGCGACAGCGGGCGGGCGGCACCGTCAGTGTCGGCGATTTCGCGCAGCAAGTCCTCGCCGGTGAAAGTCTCGGTGAATTGCGGCGCGGTCGGGTAACTCGTGTAGCGCGGCCCGGCCACGTTGTAGCGCGATAACAAAGCAAAATCCGGCTGGCTACACTTAAAACTCATAGCGCAAAACTCAAAACCCTTCTCCAATTCCCCCGTGTTCTCTTTGTCAAAAAGTGTTTAAAAGATCGGAGCGACAGGATTTGAACCTGCGACCTCGTGGTCCCAAACCACGCGCTCTACCAAGCTAAGCTACGCTCCGTTATTATTATGAAAATAACCCTTGCACCTTATCAGACTGGCTGGCATTGTGAATAGCCAATTTTTCAAGGCAATCAATTTATGACAAAGAACGAACTGGTACAGACCGCCCTCGGCAAAACGGAAAATCCGCAAATTCTGATCAACATGGTATCCAAGCGCGTCCGTCAACTCGGCCAAGGTCTCCGCCCGCTCATTCAGG
>JAISDC010000191.1 GCA_031265105.1 Verrucomicrobiales bacterium | reverse complement strand
CGGCGACAAGTACGACAAACCCTGGGGCCTGTCAGCGGGCTACCGCCACCAATTCTAAAAACCATTTGCACCACCAAGACACCAAGGCACGAAGGTTTATTTGAACAAAGCCTTCGTGCCTTGGTGTCTTCGTGGTTAAAAACGGCCACACCCAGGACAAAGCTTTTTCAATTCGCAATTGCCGCAGTCGGGCTTTCGCGCCTTGCAACGCCGGCGGCCGTGCCAGATCAGCAGATGGGACAGCAATGCCCAATCATTCCGCGGCACCAACTGCATCAGGTCGGTTTCGATTTTTACCGGGTTGGTCTGCCGGGTCATGCCCAGCCGCGCGGCCAGCCGCGAGACATGCGTGTCCACCACGACGCCCTCGTTGAGGCCGAAGGCGTTGCCCAGCACCACGTTGGCGGTTTTGCGTCCCACGCCGGGCAGGGCGTGCAACGCGCTCATGGTCAGCGGCACCTGGCCGGCATGGTCGGCGACCAGCCGGCGGCAGCATTCGCGGATGTGGCGCGCCTTGTTGCGGAAAAACCCGGCGCTGCGGATGAGGTTTTCCAACTCGGCCGGGTCACTGTCAGCGAAATCCCGCGCGGTCCGGTATTTGGCGAACAAGCGGGGAGTGACCAGATTCACCCGCGCGTCGGTGCATTGCGCGGACAGGATGGTGGCGATGAGCAATTGCAGCGGGTTGGCAAAATCCAGCTCGCAATGGGCATCGGGGTAGGTCGCCTTCAGCACGGCCAACTGGGCCGCGACCCGCTGACTGTGACGACCCAAGGCCGGGTGCCCGCTTATTTTAACACGCTTTGCGCCTTTGAGGTCCACGGCGAGGTCGGATATTTTTGGCTCAGGGTGTTGAACCACTTGGTCGCGTCGGCTTTTTTGTTCAACTGCTGGCTGTAGATGCTGACCGCGATATACAGGCCCTCGGGAGAACTCGGCTGCTCGGGATAAAAGAAATAGGCTTTCAAGCCGTATTGCGCGGCGACTTCATACGGGTTGTCCTTGGTTTTGATTTCGTCGGTGGCGAGTTTTTTGTCGCCCATTTCCACGAGAGTCTGCGCGAAGGAGATCATGGTCTGCGCCTTGACCTTGTTGACCTCGTTGGCGTTGCTAAGGTTGCTGGAATTGTAGGCCAGGATGGTTTTCCAAATCTTGAACGCGGCGTCATAGCCCTCCTTGGTGCCTTTGCCGGCCTCGGCCAGGCCGCTTTGATAATCGGCGTTGAGCAATTTTTCCGACCACGGGTATTTGGTTTTCAATTCGCTGAAATGTTCCCTGGCCTGGTCGTGGTGACCCAAGCCGGTCTCCGCCGCGCCGAGGCCGTACACGGCGGCGGCCTGCGCGTGCGGCGGTTTTTCGTAAGTTTTTTGCAGCGTCTCGAACACGTCCTTCGCTTCCGGCCAGTTTTTGTTGTCCAGCAGGATGGAACCGTAACGGTCGTAATCCTGCCAGGTAATGTCGGTGGGCTTGGCGACCTTGCCGAAGGCTTCCTTGTAGAAGTTCAGCGCCTGCACCTTGTTGTCCATTTCGTACACGAACGCGGCGCGGGCAATCAGGATTTGGATGGACGAAGCCTTGTCGCTGAACGTGCCGGCCAGCGTGCTGAGGTAGGTGGTGGCGTCCTCCGGCGTGGCCAGCTTGGCCTTGATGCGGAGCAACTGGATTTTGTTCATGTTTTGCAATTCCAGGCCGAGATTGGTCTGGTGGTATTTTTGCAAAGCCAGATCAACGG
Source organism: Verrucomicrobiales bacterium (assembly GCA_031265105.1). Taxonomy (GTDB): domain Bacteria; phylum Verrucomicrobiota; class Verrucomicrobiia; order Methylacidiphilales; family JAAUTS01; genus JAIRPN01. The sequence goes on along the minus strand of JAISDC010000191.1, from coordinate 7,245 downwards.
CTTGATAGGCGTTGTTGACGTACTCCTTCCAGGTCGCCAGTTGGTCGGCGTCCAGCGTGTCAAAATTGCCGAGTTTGAGCGCTTCCCGCTGATACAGCCCGGCGAGTCGCAATAGCGCGGAACTCGGATACTGCATGAACCGCTTGCCGGCGTCGCCGACCTTCATGCCGTCGGGCATGGCGTTGAAGGCGGCGGCGACCTGCCGGTAGGCGGCGTCAATGTCAGGCAGCGACAGCGGCTGCTTTTTTTCCTCCAGATATTTGCCGCGCTCGAAGTAGGCGCTCATGTTGCGGTCATTGCCGGGGAAGGCGGCGACTTGGGCCTCCTGCGCCTGGACCATCTGGTCATACTCGTTCTGGACCAGGTAACAACGCCAGATGCGATCATAACACCTGAGTTGGGTGGCCTGGTCGTCGGGATAATTTTCAATGGCCGCCTGATAGGCTTTCACCGCGTCAGCGTAGGCTTTTTTACCCTCGTAAGCCCAGCCGATGGAATAGGCGGCGGTGGCCAGCTTGGGACTGTCAGGGAAGTTCTTGATGAAGTTCTGGAACGTCTCGATGGCGAGATCGTACTTGCCGGTACTGTTAAGATAATCGCCGGCGCACAGGGCGGCCTCCGCGCGCACCGCCGGGTTTTTGGCGCTGGCGGCGACATCCTGGAACGCAGCGATGGCCGCCGGATATTTTTTGGCCGTGGCCAGCGCGTAGCCGCGCAACAGCTTGGCGCTGTCAATGGCCTCGGGATCAATCTTGCCGGTCTGGGCGGTGATGAAATCGTCGTAGCTTTTCAGCGCCTCGTCCACCTTGCCCCAGGCCAGATAGGCCGTGGCCTTGGCCTGCGGCACGCTGGCGACGACTTTGCTGGTCGGGTAATCCTTCACCACCTGGTCGAATTTTTCGACGGCCTCGGCGTATTTTTTCTCCTGCGTGAGCGCGATGCCGATGAAATAAGGCACCACGGCGGCGTTGGGATCGTTGGCGTGCTCCTGCTTGAACTTGGCGTAGGCGTCCTCGGCCTTCTGGCTTTGGCCCTGCATGGCGTACGTGATGATGATTTGCGTGTTGATGGTGGTCGCCTGTTCCTCGTTGGCGGTGGGCAGGGCGGCGCGATAGACAATGCGCGCCTCATCGTACTTGCCCATGCGCTGGTAACAATCGCCGACGCGCATCAGGCCGCTGGTGGCCTGATCGGCGCTGCTTTGCAACCCGGCGAGCTTTTGCTCCTCGCGCTGCCGCTGACGGGTGAGCGCGGTGACCCGCTTGGGGTCGCCGGCCGCCTTGCCGATGCTGTCGCGGATGCCCTGCACGATTTTGGTTTGCGCCTCGAGCAGGCTGTCCTTGCTTTTCAGCGAGCGGTAGGCGTCGATGGCCTTTTGGAACGCGGCCTCACGCGCCTCCGGCGGGGCGACCATGGCCGCGTCAAACTCCAGGTCGGCCAGTTGAAACGCGGCGTTGTTGGCGACTACCAGGTTGTCATTGGCGGCCAGGCGGGTGTACACCTCGCGTGCCTGGCCGATGGCCTCGGCGGCCTCGTCGTTCTTGAACTCCTCGCGCAACGCCTTGGCCTGTTGCGTGTAGGTATAACCGAGCAGGTAATCAATATCGAGTTCGAGTTCCTTCGACTCGGGCCGCGCCTTCAATTCGTTCAACACCTGCGCCGCCTGCGTGAAATCGCGCGCGGCGATGAACAGGTTGGCCTTGGTCATGATGGCGTCGGGAATGATGTCGCTGTCGGGGAATTTCTGCATCAGCTCGTCCAGCTTGGCGGCCCCGTCGGCGGCGGCCCGCTTGGCGTCGGCGGGTTGTTTGCCGGCCTGGTCCAGCTTGGCGCGGGCGTAATAAAAGTAAGCGTAGGGTTGCAGTTCCTGGCTATCGGACTTGGCCACCGCGTCGAACAGCAGGTACGCCTTGTCATACTCGCCGGTCAGGTACAGGCAAACGCCAAGATGGAAGCGGGCGATGGGTATGAATTTGATGTCAATGTCAGCGTCCTTGGTGGCGGCCTTGGGGTCAATGCCCTTGATTGCCGACAGCATTTTCACACCGTCAGCGTACTTGCCGAGCGAGTAATAGGACAGGCCGAGCAGGTAGCGGGCATTGGGCGCTTCGTCCGCCGTGGGGAATTTTTGCAGCAACTGCTCCAGCAGCGCCGCGGCGTCCTGGTATTTGCCTTCCTGATAAGCCTTGTAGCCGGCCTGGGCCATGCCGTACGAGGTGGCGGGAGTTTCCTGGGCGCTGACGATGACGGTGAACAACCACAGGCAGGCGCACACCCATGCGCCTGAAACAAGACGAGTTAAACGCGAGTGCATGGGAGCGCTAGTTTGCAACAAACAGGCCGATAATTCCAATCCCTTTTTTGAGAAAGTTTGCCGTGCGACGACGGCCTGGTTCCGCTACGCTGGCGGCGGCTGTGGAAACTTACTCGCTGATTCAATCCGAACTGGTGGCGGTCATTGACCGCGTGGCGCTGGAGGAGGCGTCGGTCGTCGCGCCGAGCGTGGGCAAGGCGGATTGCGCCCGCATCGCGCGGGAATTGTTCGGCGTCATCGTCAGTGGCATCCCGCTTGAGGACGCCAGAGCCTTTCGCGCCGCGCTGCTGGCGAAAAATTTTGCCACCGAAATCGTCGCTGACCGTGATCTTCCGCGCCTGCCAGACGGCAGATTTTTCACCAAAATCGACACCGGCGCTGACGGTGACACATTCGCTTGCGGGGACGCGCTGGGCCGGCGCGAGGTTGTTGCCGCTGACGATGTGCTGCTGCTGGCGGGCGGCTTTTTACAACGGCTGCGGAGCAGAAGCACTCCCCGCGACATGCATGTTCCATACGACCGTCACAACGTAGCGTTCGACGAGGATGGCGAGCCGGCCTTGGAGTACCGCAGCAAACTGATCATGGCGCGCGAGTTTCGTTTTGAGATTTTCACCAAGCGCCCGCCCTACCGGTTGCGCTGCGTGCTCGCCACTGACGGTCTGCTGGCTTGGAATGGCGTCCTGCTGCGCGTGGAAAAGCCCGACGCCATTCGCGCCTTCATGCTGACTTGGCGCCGTCTCGCCCCGCGCCCGCATCGCAACCTCGGCCTCACGGTCAGCGACGAAAATTTTAGCTATCCCAGCCCCCGCGCCTTTGAAAATGAAATCCGCTGGCGGTTCCATCAACTCAAACAACAAGCCGCCCGCCGCTGAAGTTGCCGCGCTTCGCTCGGATTTAGAAACGGTGTGTTGCGGTCGTTTTACTTTTGTGGTTTAATCAAATCATGAAAACCGTTCCGATGTTGCTCACCCTCAGCACCCTCTCATTGTCAGCGTTCGCGCAGGACTTGGCGCTGCCCGCCCCGCAAAAAACCGGCGGCAAGCCGCTGATGGTCGCCCTCGCCGAGCGCAAATCCACCCGCCAGTACGCCGCCCGCGACCTTGACCAACAGACGCTCGCCAATCTGCTTTGGGCCGCCAACGGCTTTAATCGCGCCGACCGTCGCACCGCGCCCAGCGCCAAAAACCAGCAGGAGATTGACCTTTACGTGTTCCTCAAAACCGGCGTCTATTTCTACGACGCGAAAAGCAACACGCTGAAGCTGACCGTCAGCGGCGACCACCGCAAAACCGCCGGCACCCAGGAATTCGTCGCCACCGCCCCCGTCAGCCTGGTCTTCGTCGCCAACCTCGACAAACTGCCCGGCGGCCGCGACATGGTCAGCGCCGACTGCGGCTTCATCAGCCAGAACGTGTATCTCTACTGCGCGTCCGCCAACCTCGCCACCGTGGTGCGCGCCGGCGTGGATAAAAAAGCGCTGGCGGAACTGCTCAAGCTGAAACCCACGCAGGAAGCCATGTTCAACCAGCCGATCGGCTATTTTCTCACCCTGTAGAGAAGAAAACTCAGAACCACGAAGACGCCAAGGCACGAAGGCTGCTTTTTTCAAACAAAACTTAACCGCAGAGACGCGGAGACGCGGAGATTTTTAACCACGGATTAACACGAATGGACACGAATGCAAAAGGCAACCACGGTCAGCGGTTGCCTTTTGCATGTTATTCGTGTCAATTCGTGTTCATTCGTGGTTTAGAACTGGTGCCGGTAGCCGGCGGTCAGGCCCCAGGGCTTGTCATACTTGTCGCCGAAGGAGGCTTCATAGTCCAAGTGAAGCTGATTGTCAGCGTCGAGTTGCCAGATGAGGCCGCCGCCTAACTCGGCTCTGGCACCGTCAGTGTTGGCGCGGATGTGTTGGTAGCCGTTGCGCAAGGTGCCGCCGCTACTGATGGTTTCGACGCCGCTGATCTTCACGTAGGGTTGTAACGCGCCGCCGTTGGTGAGTTTGATGGTGCGACCGAAGAGGCTGCCGATGCGGAGTTGCAGGGCGTCGAGGTCTTGGGCGCTGATGGTCATGGGGCCGGCTTGATAATCCTCAGCGAGGATGTGGAGGTAGTTCACTTGGAACTGAGGCTCAATGAACCAAGCATTGCTGAAGGTGAACTTTTTGCCGATTTCGATACTGCCACCGATATTCACATCGCTGTAGCTGGCTTTAAGTTGAGTGCTGCCGTAGGGAGCTTTCAGGTCGTTGTTGACACTGGCAGCTTTGAAGGTGGCATCGATGTAGAAGCCGCTGCTGTGGAGCCAGGTGGCGTAGAGGCCGCCGTAGTAGCTGTTAATCTCACCGTCAGCGCCGGGGGTGCGGTAGTCGAGGTCGCTTCTGCCGTAGCCGGCATAGACTCCGAGATACAAGTCACTGTTAGCGCTGATGGTGAACTTGTGATCAGTGCCGAGGTCAACGCCGTAGATGAGTTGTTCGTAGGCTTTGCCCGATACTTGGCTGCTGACGTTTAGCTGTTGGCCGTAGCTTCTGAGCCAGATGTTGTCGATTATATGGAGCGCGGGCGTCTCGCCCGCTGGCGGGCGGGACGCCCGCGCTCCATAGCGCAGTTCGCCCATACGTTTGAGCAAACTGTTTTGCTGCGCGAACCACATGGCTTGTTGGATGGCTACGCTGCTGTTCAATACCGCGCCGGCGGGACTGGTGCCATTTTTGATGAAGTGGTCGCCGTCCTTGATGATGGTGTCGATACCCCAGTCAATCGGATCCCACTGCCAGTGTTCGGTGCCGTCACCGGTGACTTTGCCGGGGAGAACTTGGTTCGGGTCGGCTTTACCGCCGCCGGTGGTGTCGATGTGGACTTTGCCGCCACCGTCAGCGGTGCCCACATCAATGGAGCCGCCCTCGCCGGTGTCGCTGTTGACGTTGATGATGACGGTGCCGGTGTGGGTCATGTTGTCGAAGATGACTTCGTAGTTGCCGATGTTCCAAGTGCCGTGGTTTTCGCCGTGGTTGCCGTGGCTGTCTTTGTCGAAGGTCCACGCGCTGTCGCCGCCGGTGATGAGGTTGCCGCCGTGGTAGCCACCGGTGCCGTTGGCGCCGCCGTCGATGGAGACGGTGACGGTGCTGCTGCCGCTTTGCGAGATGTCGCCGGTGATGCTGCTGTCGGAGCCGGTCAGATGGAGGTCAACGGTTGCAGTGCCGCTGCCGGTCACGTTGCCGCTGATGGTGCTGCCGTTGCTGCCGGTGATAATCAGCGTGCTGTCTTCGCTGGCGTCGGTGTTGCCGGTGAACGGCGTGTCGCTCAAGTCGATAGTGGTAACGGACGATCCGCTGACGATGACATCGCCGGTCATTTGGGTGCGGTCGAGATTGACGTCCAGGGTCGTGCCGTTGGCGTGAACGATGTCGCCGTTGATGCCGCCGGTGACGTTAGTCAGGTTGACGACGACGGTGCCGGTGAGGGTGGTGGATTGGTCGTGGTAGGAAATGCCGCCGGTGACGCCGCTGGTGTCCACGTCGGTGAGATTCAGCGTGCCGAGGACTTCGCGCGTGTATTCGTTCGGGGAGCCGACGGTAAGGAGACTGCCGCCGCTGATGACGGTGCCATTGTCCACGGTGATGACGCCCTGGCTGACGGGGCCGTCCGCGAAAACAAAAGCCGCGCCGCCCGCGGTCAGCGACCCGCCGCTGATGTGGATGATGGCGTCCCCCTCGTTGGTGCGATAGCCGATGGAGGCACCGGTTCTGCCGGCCTCAATCACGCTGTCAACAACTTCAATGCCGCCGCCCAAGGCGACAACCAGGCCGTCGTTGCCGCGGATGGTGCCGCTGCGGAAAAAGAGCCAGCCGCGCTCGTTGGTGACACCGCGACCGGGGCCGGAGTTCTGCAACACGGAGCGCTCCACGGTCACGGTGGCGGAATGGATACGCAAGGCGGAAACGCCCGCGCCGGTGGCGGTGGTGACGAAGGCGCTGTCGGTGATGGTGCCGCTGGCATCATAACCGGAGAATGACGCGCCCGCCTGTTGTTCGGAAGTGAACAACATGCGGTCTGCCACGACGGTGCTATCCGCGTTCTGCACGTTCAACGCAAAACCATTGACGGCGCTGACGGTGCCGCTGGCGAGTTGCGCGACGGCACCGTTGTAAACATTGACGCCGTGATTCCCGCTATTGGTTCCGCTGCTGGTGATGAGCATGTTGCTGGCGCTAAACGCCGCGCCGGTCCCGCTGGCATACACGCCATACACGTTGTTGGCGGTGGCATGGCTGCTTACGGTGCCGCCGGTCATGGTCAGTGTGGACGAGGTGGCAAGGACGATGCCGTAGGCGTTTTGAGTGGTGACGGTGACAGGATCCAACGTGGCGACCGAGGTGCCGCTGAGGTTGATGCCGAAACCAGTAGTGGCCAGGGTTTGAATCGTGCCGCCGGCCATGACCAGCGTGGAGGAAGTCGCCAAGTTTACGCCGACGGCGTAGGAGTTAATCACCGTATCGCGCAAATCAACGTACCCGCCGGTGGCGGCGGCAATGCCAATCGCGTTGCTAGCGGTGCCGGTGGTGATGGTGCCGCCGGTCATGGTCAGTGTGGAGGAAGTGGTCAGGTTGACGCCGTACCCGTTGTTAAGACTGCCGCTGTTGATGAGTACATTGGTCAATATGGCGGCGGAGGTGTTGGTGAGTTGGATGCCGTGGAGGTTGGCGTTGATAGCGCTGTCGGTGAGGTCGAGTTTGCCGCCGCCGGTAAAGTTCACGCCGAGGCGTCCGTTGCCGCTGGCGGCGGTGCCGGTCAGGGTGACGTCGCTGCCGGTGAAGGTCCAGGTGCTGCTGTTGGTGAGGGCGGCATAGCTAGTGACGGGGTTCTCGTAATGGGTGCCGCTGACGGTGGGGTCGGAGGTGACGACGAGGTTTTGCGCAAGCACAT
>JAISDC010000047.1 GCA_031265105.1 Verrucomicrobiales bacterium | reverse complement strand
TCGCTGAAGATGATTGACATAGGTCATAGAATCAAAGCATCGCGCTCTCGCGCTCTCGCGCTCTCGCGCTCTCGCGCTCTCGCGCTCTCGCGCTCTCGCGCTCTCGCGCTCTCGCGCTCACCGCTTGCCTCAAGCCGTTAATTTTTCGGCCAGACTTTACTCGTTTCATTCCCCTTGCGGCACAGTCCCCCGCCCAGCGTCAGCGGCGCGTGGCCGGGACTGCCTTTGCCGTATTCCATACTTCGTGGCGCGGCTGAAGTTAAACCATTTGCAACAACCTCAATGATAAAAGGAAACCTATGAAAAGGATGCTAATGAAAACGGTAACATGGCGTAAATTAATGACGGTCAGCGGCTTCTTGTGTCTGCCGCTGGCGGACGCCGCGGCGGCTAATCAGGACTGGAGTGCCACCCCCAGCGGCACCAATGACAGCGGTCAGTATTTGGCCAACAGCGGTACCAACTGGAGTAGCGGTAACGCGCCGGTCGGCAATGGCGACCGTTGGCGTTTTGCCTACGGTTCCACTGGCACCAACATTTACAACGATTTCGCTCCCGACACCAAGTTCATCTTGCTGTTCGAGTACAGCCCGCCCGCCTACACCATCAGCGGCAATCGGATTAACCTATCTGGCCTCACCAATAATTCCGACCAGACCGAGACGCTGAATCTGGATGTGCTGATGAATAGCAGCCTTAATGTGGGCGGTAACAATGCCGCCGGCACGATTGACATCACCGGCACGCTCTTCAACAGCGGCGGCAACTGGAACCTTACCCCCATGCTCAGCGGCACCCTGTCCATCGGCGGCATCGCCTTGTCCGAAAGCGGCACCTGGCGCACCTTCAACCTTGGCGCGCTCACGGAAAAAGGCGCGTTGAACACCGCTAACAGCAATCCCGCCGCCACGGTCAGCATCGGCAACATCAGCAACGGCGGTTCCGGCGCGAGCAGCTTCAACAACGGCAGCCTTAGCCATGTGCTGTTGACCGGCACCAACAGCTACACCGGCGCCACCGCGTTCGGCGCGCACTCGTTCACCGAGCTGGTGTACTCCGCCGCTGACGGTCAGGACCAAAAACTCAGCACCACCAACGGCCTGTCCATTTACTCCGGCACGCTGCTGCTGACCGGTGGCACGGTCCGCGAAACTTTGAACGGCAACCTGAATCTTGGGCGCAACTCGTTCGGCTCCGGGGTTACCTACATTGAGCGTTCCAGCGGCTCGTCGAGCATCAAGCTGAACGGCAGCGTGACGCGCACCAACAACGGCGCCCCCGGCAGCCTGTCCATCGCCGCGCTGTTGCAGGTCGGCGCTGACAATCTGCTCGGCTCCACCGGCTCCACCGCGTTTGGCAACGGCTACGGCACCTCCGGCATTGTCGGCACCTGGGTGACCATCGGCGGCAAAGACTGGGCGGTGTGGAACAATGACCCGGACTCTCCCAATCACGGCATGTTGTCGGCGCTGACCGAGTACAACGATGATTTTGCTTCGTGGAACACCGGCGAAGGCGGCACCACCCGATCGGTCAACGCCCTGCTCACCACCAGCGGCAGCTTGCTCAGCGACCGGGGGCGGCAAATCAGCACGCTGAAAATCGACACCGCCACCGGCAGCGGCACGTTGCAAATCGGCAACACCCTTTCGCTGTTTTCCGGCGGCCTGATTTTCACCGGCGCCAACGATTACAAAATCGAGGGCGGCGCGCTGGTCTCGGACAGCGCCAACGCCTATCAGTTGAATATCTGGCAGAACGGCGCGGGTGAGTTGGAAATCGCCTCGGACCTGAAGCTCTACCGGACGATTGCCAAGGCGGGCGACGGGACGCTGCTGCTGTCCGGCTCCAATTCCTACGGCAACTCTGACAGCGACTCGTATGTCAACCGGACCTTTATGCTGTTCGGCGGCACCGTGCGACTGGGCAGCGACCACGCCATCAATGACCCGAAGCTGCGGCTGTTCATCGAGAGCGGCGCGCTGGACTTGCACGGCCATAACGCCGCGGTGAACGCGGTCGTCGGCCAGTCCGACGGCAAATTTGTGTTCACCAACAGCGACAACGACACGCTGGCGGACCTGATTGTCGGCATCCGGGACGACACCACGACCAGCGATTATTACGGCTTGGGCGGCGGCACGGTGTTGACCGGTAATCTGCGGCTGGTATTGCAAGGCAACTCCGCCACGCCAGTCAGCCTGTACGCCAACACCCACACCGGCGGCGTGAAATTCCTCGGCAACCTGACCCAACGGAATAGCCTGGGTCTTTACCGCGTCACTACCACCGACGCTTTCGGCGCGGCCGGCAGCACAGTGGAGTTTGGCGACAACGGCGGCTTTGCGGTTTCCTTCAGCGGCGACTGGAGCAACCCGGTGACGGTGTCCGGCAGCAACGCCTTCATCTACGGCGAGAGCAAGCAGTTCAATGCCACCGGCAAATGGACCGGCAGCGGCGACATTGAGTTGCGCAATAGAACCGACAATACCGGCATATATTACTACGCCCTGCTCGGCGACATGAGCGAATTTTCCGGCACCGTCAAAGTTTCTTCCGCCGGCAACAACCAGGCCAGCAAATTCACCGACGCCACCAAGCTGATGCTGTCCGGCACCGCGCTCAACTCGCCCGACGCCACCTACACGCTGTGGCGCTCGCAAGACAGCGCGGGCACCGCCGAGTCCACACTTAACGTCGCGCTGCAATTCGACCATCCCACCGCGGGCGCGACCTACGACGCCTACCTGGGCGACTTGACCAGCGCCAACCAGAGCGGCGGCGCGGCCATGAACGGCGGCGTGGTGACTGACCTCAGCCAGGGCGTGGTCAGCAACAACCGCACCAACAGCACCGTCACCCTGCACGTCGGCTCCGCCAACCACGCCTACAGCGAGTTCGCCGAGCGCATCATTGACAGCGGGATGCTCAACAATGCCGGCGCCCTGGTCAATGTCGTTGCCGGTGCCAAGGTCGCCGTGGACAAAGTCGGCACCGGCACCTGGGCACTGACCGGCAGCAACAGCTACAGCGGCAGCACCACCGTCAGCGGCGGCGTGTTGCTCATCAGCGGCGAAGGCAATCTGGCCAACACCAGCGCCGTGACCGTCAGCGGCGGCACCTTGCAACTGACCGACAACGGCACCATCGCCAATCCGAATAACAACGCCGTCGAAGTGACCAACGGCGCGCTGCTGGTGGACACGGCGTATGCGTGGAC
>JAISDC010000019.1 GCA_031265105.1 Verrucomicrobiales bacterium | reverse complement strand
AGACGTTGAACACGCACCTGGGTTATTTTGCCGAGCAATTGCAACCGCTCGGCGTCCCCGTGACGCGGGCGCAAATCGTGCCCGACGGCCCGCTGATCGAGGCCGCCATCCGCGCGGCGCTGGCGCGCAGCGAAGTGGTGCTGGTCACCGGCGGTCTGGGGCCGACTTCGGACGACGTGACCCGCGACCTGGTGGCAAAAATGCTGGACGCGCCGCTGGAATTCCAGCCGGAGCTGCTGGACAAAATTTACGCCTACTTTGCGCGCCGCAAGATTGTTCCCAGCGACCTCACCCGCGCGCAGGCGTTCGTCCCGCGCGGCGCGGTGGTGCTGCCCAACGACCACGGCAGCGCCCCCGGCCTGTGGCTGCAACGCGACGGGCGGCATGTGTTTTGCCTGCCCGGACCGCCGCGCGAACTGAGGCCGATGTTTGAAAACCACACGCTGCCGGTGTTGAAAAAAATCTTCGCCGGCACGCCGCCGCTGACCGTGCAGGTGCTGCGCGTGTGCGGCATCGGCGAGTCGTCCGTGCAGGAGCGCGTCGAGCCGGCGGTGCGCGCGCAGGTCGCTGACCGTGCCGGCCTCGACATCGGCTATTGCGCGCGGCCCGGCGAGGTGGACGTGCGTTTCGTCGCCGCTGACCGTGACCTCGTCAACCGCGCCGCCGCGCTCACCCGCGAGTTGTTAGGCGACGCCGTTTACGCTGACGGTGACGGCACGCTGGAACAGGCGGTCATCGGCAGCGCCGTCGCGCGAGGCCAAACCATCGCCACCGCCGAATCCTGTACCGGCGGCCTGGTCGCGCACCTGCTGACCAACGTGCCCGGCGCCTCCGCCGTCCTGCAACGCGGCTGGGTTACCTACAGCAACCAGGCCAAAATGGACGAGTTGAACGTCAGCGGCGCGACCTTGCAACAACACGGCGCCGTCAGCGCCGAATGCGCCCGCGAAATGGCCCTCGGCGCGCTCACCGTCAGCGGTTGCGATTTGGCGGTCGCGCTGACCGGCCTCGCCGGCCCCGGCGGCGGCACGGCGGCACAACCCGTCGGCACCCTGTTCGCCGGCCTCGCGTGGCGCGGCGCTGACAGTCGCCCGCGCGTCGAGACACAACACCGGTTGCTCCTGCCCAATCGCGCCGATTTCAAACATACCGCCGCGCAATTCGCGCTGAATTGGCTCCGCCTGAAACTTGTGGAAAAAATTTAACCACCAAGACACCAAGGCACGAAGGCCGTTTTTTTCAAACCAACCTTCGTGCCTTAGTGTCTTCGTGGTTCAAATTGTCTTTAGAACTGATGCCGATAACCAGCGGTCAAGCCCCACGGTTTGTCATACTTGTCGCCGAAGCTCGCTTCGTAATCAAGGTGGAGCTGATTGTCAGCGTCGAGTTGCCAGATGAGGCCGCCGCCGAGTTCTGCGCGGGCACCGTCAGTGTTGGCGCGGATGTGTTGGTAGCCGTTGCGGAGGGTGCCGCCGCTGCTGATGGTTTCTACGCCGCTGATTTTCACGTAGGGTTGTAACGCGCCGCTGTTGGTGAGGTTGATGGTGCGACCGAACACGCTGCCGATGCGGAGTTGCAGGGCGTCGAGGTCTTGGGCGCTGATGCTCATGGGGCCGGCGTTGTAGTCTTCGGCGAGGAGGTGGAGGTAGTTCACTTGGAACTGGGGTTCAATGAACCAATCATCGGTGAAGGTGAACTTCTTGCCGATTTCTATGCTGCCGCCGATATTTACATCGCTGTAGTTGGCTTTGAGTTGGGTGTTGCCGTCGGGGGCTTTCAAGTCGTTGTTGACACTGGCAGCTTTGAAGGTGGCGTCGAGGTAGAAGCCGCTGCTGTGCAGCCAGGTGGCGTAGAGGCCGCCGTAGTAGGAGTTGAGTTCACCGTCAGCGCCGGGGGTGCGGTAGTCGAGGTCGCTTCTGCCGTAGCCGGCGTAAACGCCGAGATATAAGTCACTGTCAGCGTTGATGGTGAACTTGTGATCGGTGCCGAGATCCACGCCGTAGATGAGTTGCTCGTAGGCTTTGCCTGATACTTGGCTGCCGACGTTTAGCTGTTGGCCGTAGCTTCTGAGCCAGATGTTTTCGATGAGGTTATGGAGCGCGGGCGTCCCGCCCGCTGGCGGGCGAGACGCCCGCGCTCCATAGCGCAGTTCACCCATGCGCTTGAGCAAACTGTTTTGCTGCGCGAACCACATGGCTTGTTGGATGGCTACGCTGCTGTTGAGGACTGCGCCCGCCGGGCTGACGCCGGATTTTACGAAGTGGTCGCCGTCTTTGACGATGGTGTCGATGCCCCAGTCGATCGGATCCCACTGCCAGTGCTCGGTGCCGTCGCCGGTGACTTTGCCGGGGAGGACTTGGTTCGGGTCGGCTTGGCCGTTGCCGGTGGTGTCGAGGTGGATGGTGCCTTCACCGTCAGCGGTATCCACAGTGATAGAGCCGCCGTCGCCGGTGTCGGTGTTGACGTTAATGTTGACGGTGCCGGTGTGGGTCATGTTGTCGAAGATGACTTCGTAGTCGC
>JAISDC010000240.1 GCA_031265105.1 Verrucomicrobiales bacterium | reverse complement strand
AACGAATACGCCGCGCTGGGCGGCATGCACAACTGGAAGATTGCCCATTACGCCGGGCCGCGCAAACCGTGGAACGACGAGCGGACGCAGTGCGCGGAATTGTTCATGCGCCATCTTGCCCCGGAGGATATTCCCCTGTGGCTGCCGCCGCCGGATGGCGGAAGCCAACGGGACGTCACCGCGCTCAAGCGGACCGTCGCGGGTCTGGAACGGCGGCTAGTGGTCGCGGAGCACCCGTTCCGCTCGCTGTTTTACGAGCGGCGCAGCGGCGCTGATGGGGTGCAGCGCAAGTTCAAATTTTTCGGCCTCGGTATTTTTTCCAAACGCAAACAGGGCGAGCGGCGGGTGCTGCGGATGTTGGGCGTGAAAATTTCCTACCGTAAAAAAACACGCGCTGACGGTGACGGGGAAATTTTCACGACGCCAGACCTGACGCGTGGGGCCGCGCGGTTCCGCCAACCAGACGCTGACACTGACCGTGCGATTAGCGCGCCGCCGGTTGTCGCGCACTGTCAGCGGTCAGGCGCGCCGAAAGTTTCCGTGGTGGTGCCGGTGTATAACGCGGAAAAATTTCTGCCGCGCGCGCTGGACAGCATCGCCGCGCAAACACTCGCTAACATTGAAATCATCTGCGTGGACGACGGCTCGACCGACGGCAGCGCCGCGATTTTGCGCCACTACGCTGACCGTGACCGGCGGTTCAAAATCATCACGCAAGCCAACCAAGGCGCCGGTTTCGCGCGCAATGCGGGACTGGACGCCGCCGCCGGCGAGAGCGTGATTTTTCTGGACAGCGACGATTATTACGCGCCGGAACTACTGGAAAAACTGGCCGCGCGGCTCGCTGCCAGCGGCGCGGAGGTGTGTTGCTGCGATTATGTGAACGTGCGCGACGGCGCCGTCAGCGCGCCAATCCGCGGCCCGCACCGGTTGTTTGTCAGCGGCGCGGTTTTTTCCAGCGCGCATTGCCCGCGCGACATTTTTCAAATTTCCAACGGCGCCTTGTGGAACAAATTATGGCGCGCGGATTTTATCCGGCAGTCGGGAGTCAGGCACAGCGCCACGCGCACGTCCAACGACCTGGCCTTCGTGTTTTTCCATCTGGCGACGGCCTGGATGGTCTGCGTGAATGAAAAACTGGTGACTTACACCGTCACGCGGGACGGCGCGCTGACGCGGCGCGCGAGCGGGCAGGTGGCGGATTTATGCGCGGTGTTCGCCGAGTTGTGGCGCAATCTGGAGCGGGTGGGGTTGGCGCGAAAACTGGCCGTTTCGTTTTACCGCGAGTTCGCCGGCGATTTGCGTTACCGCATGGCGCTGCAACCGCCCGACGCGGCGGATTTGCGGGCACTGGCGGTGTTGCTAAAGTCCGGCTGGTGGCGGCAACTGGAGACGCAAATCATCCGGCGCGACCATTATTTTGTCGAACGCCTGAAAAGCAGTCTGTTTGCCGGCACTGGCGCGCGCAGCCAGATAAAGTATTGGTTTTACCGACTCGCGGCGAATTTTGTCGGCGGCCGGCGGCGGGAAAAATTCATCACCAAAAAACACCAGCAGCAGTGGTTCCGCAAACTCCGCCAGGCCGCGAAGATTTTTTAATCAACCTTCGTGCCTTGGTGTCTTCGTGGTTAAAAAATTGGCGAATAAACTTTCACAACAGCCCGCGGTCGCGCAAGTCGCGTAGATTCTGCCCGCCCGACGCGGCGGCCAGGTCCAGCGTGAATTTCAGCAGGCACACTTCCCAGGCGTCGTCCACGCCCTTGATGACCGCCGACAGCGGGTCGGCCTTGGCCGCGACCGCTGCCTTCACCTGCGCGATGACCGCGTCCACCGGCTCGTGCGCCTCGTACACGCGGAGGTCGTTTTTCTTCACGGTGAAGCCGTATTTCAAAAACGCGAACCGCTGCGGGTTGGCGCTGACGGCCGCGGCCAGCCGCGCCGCCTGTTCGCCGAAGCCTTCCAGCATCAGCTTGGCCATGTTGCCGGGGGTGATGATTTGCGGCCGCGCCGCCTCGATGCTGCCCTCGCGCACCCAGACCAAATTGACCGCGTCCATGTCCTCGGTGATGAGGTAATAGTTCAGCACCGAGGTGCCGAAGGTATTGAGCCGGAGTTCCGGCGGCACCAGTACCTCGGTTTGTTCCAGGGCGTAATTAAAATCATCGGTCGCGGACATGAGCGCTTACTGTAGCGGCGCGCGGGAAAGTTGAAACATTTAAGATTGCCAGCATGAGCTTCATTAACGCAAAGGCGCGAAGGAGCAACCACAAAAGCGGCAATTACACGCCGCTTCAAATTCCCCTGCGCAGCAGGAGGCAAGGCGCAAAGGCGCGAAGAAATTTTTACAGGGAGAACATGGAGTTCATGGAGTTTTTTTTTAACAAATAATCTCCATGTTCTCCCTGTAAAAAAAAATTCTTTGCGCCTTTGTGTTAATGAAGCTCGTATCAATCTTCAATAATCCTTTGATAAAGCGCCTCGAATTGCGCCAGCACGTTGAACATTGGCAGCCCCGCCAAACGCCGGACTTCAGCCCAGTCAATGGCGAAGTTGCCGGCCAGCGCATTGCGTATCAGTAACTCCGCCGCCTTGAGTTGGTCGGGCTGCGACTGGGGATAATACGCCAGCAGCAACCGTTGTATAATCGCTTCCTCCGGCGCTTCTAATAGCACCGCCCCCTTCGCGGTTTTGATTTCGACAAAATTCCTGGAGAACATTTCCGCCACGCCGCCCAAGTCCACCACCGCATCCTTATATTGAAACAAGCGCACCCCCGGCGGCGAACCCAGCGCTTGCATCACGCGGCTCCGCTCCTCAATCGGCGGCGCTTGGTATAGAAAACCGATATCCAGGTCGCCGGTGCAATACTGCCCGTCGGAATACACCTCAACTGTCGCGCCGCCGTATTGTATCGGTTGGTAACCGAGCGCGCGGAACGCCGCAAAAATCTCCGCCGCCAATTCAAGTCGCGCGACCGGGCTGTCCTGTTTCGCCATATAATTTTTTCAACAATGCTTTTTTCGCCGCCGACTTGCCGATTTGCCGCGCCAACGGCGGGCGTTCGACCGCGCCGAACCGCGCCACCAAGCGCTGCCGGTCCGGGCTTTTGGCCAGCCATTGTTCGATGGTGTAACGCCGAATCATGCGCCTAACATAACACCCCATCACGCCGGCAACAAGTGTAGAGACGCGGCGGGCCACGTCGCTACTTGCGCAACAGCTTCATTAACGCAAAGGCGCAAAGAATTTTTTTTACCAAGAGGACATGGAGTTATTGGAGCAAGGTTAGCTACAATTAACAGCCCCCCTCCAATTCCTCCATGTGCTCCTTGTAAAAAAAACTCTTCGCGCCTTTGCTCCTTTGCGTCTTTGCGTTAATGAAGCTCGGATTAATTCCCCGCCTCCGGCCCCTGGTCGGCATGACCCTTCCAGACGGTCACACTCGCCACGCTGACTTTGCCGAGGGCGATGCCGTCTTTGTCTTGCAACTCGACGGTGTAGGTCCAGGTCGCCGGGTGGTTCGGCAGGTCGTGCCGGTCGATGAATTTCGCGCCGGCGATTTTTTCCGCGAACACTTGCCCGTGGCCGTCGTTGCGGTCCACGAGGATATACAGGTACTTCGCCGGCTTGGGCAGTTTGCCGCTGATGATGACTTCGCCGCCGGTGAATTTGGCGGTGGCGGCGGCGCTGAGTTTGAGCAGGTCGGGGCTGCCCTTCGGCGGCAGGATGTAGCCGAGCAGGATGCCGATGCTTTGGTCTTGCAGATACTCCTCGTTTTGGTTCAGCACTTCTTCGATTTCCATCAGCACGCCGAGCAGGCCGCCTTTGACTTTGGTGTAGGCGGCGGGGAAGAGTTTCTCGTTGATGCGCTCGAAGGAGACGGGTTCGTCGTAGGCGGCGTTGAGCAGCAAGTCCTGCAACTCGGTGTAATATTTGGCGAGTTGTTTGACGGCCTCGCGGCAGTTGAACAGGTTGGCGATGGCGGTGTTGGACTCCTTCAAGCGGGCGAACAACGCCTCCGGCACGCCGTATTTGGCGCGGACGACGTAGAGGGTGTCATAGACGCGCGGGCCCATCTCGATTTTTTTCGGGTCGGGCAGGGTGCGCCACCCGGCTGGGGCGGGGTGTTTGATGCGGATTTGGGTGGTTTTGCGGATGGCCATATATTTACTCTTTCTTTGGTTTATTGTTGACTGACAAAGGGTTACGTGGCGACGACGCGGCTTGCGGGAACGCTGTCTGCAACTGCGGAAACGATGTCTGCAATTGCGGGAACGATGTCTGCAACTGCGGGAACGCCGCCGCCGACCGCGGCCGCGCCGCGCCACCATCTGCCGAGCGAGGCGAACCACGGCGTAACGGCGTGCCAGTTGGCGGTTAGCGGGAAATGCATGGTGTTTTTCTAACGGGTGATTGACTGATTGTCAATGGCTTAAGATTCCCGGACCTATTTTTCCGCCGCTGATAGTGACTCTGTCAACGCTTGCCGCGTGTCGTCCGGCAGCCCGACGTGCACGGCGCTGACGGTGCCGTGCCGGTTGATGATGACGGTTTGCGGAATCGCTTTGGCCTGGTAATTGTCGGAGATTTTGCCGTCGGCGTCGCGCAGGACGGGCAGGGTGGCCAGTTTTTTCTTCGCCAAAAATTTCTCAATGTCAGCGGCGGACTCCTTGACATTCACCGCGTAAAACACCGCGTCGGGATGTTCCTGCATCACCTGCCAGATTTTCGGCAGGCCCGCGACGCACGGCGGGCACCACGTCGCCCAAAAATCCAGCACCACCACTTTACCGCGCAACGCTGACAGTGACACCGACTGGCCGCTCAAGTCCGTCAGCGTGAACTCCGGCGCCGGCTGGCCGACCAGCGGGTGTGGCGCCGCCGCTGACGGTGAGCTTGAAAACAATTGGTCAACTTTCTGCGCGTCCGCCGGCGGCGTGAATACGAAGGCGTTGTCCGGCACCGGCTGGTTCACGCGCCAGTTGGCGAAGGTGTTGACGCATTCCATTTTGAGTTGCGCGTCCGTCGGCGCCCCCTGCAATTTTTCCACGAGCTTCAGCAGCAGCGGCTCGCCGGTTTTTTGAATCCACAGCTCGACCGTGATTTTGTCCTTGGCGGAGATTTTCACGCGCTGGCACAACACCCCGCCGAGTTCCTCCTCGCCGGCGAGCGTCGCGTCCGCCGCGTCCTCCATCAGCTCGTCCAGCAAATCCGCCTTGAAAAACAAATCCGCCCGCGCCCGCGTGCTCGTCATCAACGCCGTGTCCATCATGCTGAAGTCGGCGTCATCGGGGCGGTCGATTTTGGTCACCGTGTATTTTCCCGACGACGGCCAAAACACGGTCTTGTTCGTGCCGTCCGTGACCAGCGTCAGGCCGAATTGTCTGCTCGTCTGCACATACGCGATGCGGTCGGGGCGGCTCACCGTCAGCGTCCCGGCGCTTTTGATGGTGGTATCCATGTCCTGGTTTTCGAGGTGATTGGCCGCCGCGATTTCGACCTGCAAAGTCTTGGCCAAATCGTAAAACTTGCCGACCCGCTCCAGCAGCGCCCGCGCCGCTGTGCCCGTCTCCGCCGCTGACAGTGACACCGCGCAACAACAGCCTAACAACCAACCGAGGAATAGTTTCATCCCGCCAAGCTAGCAGCAACTGCCGCCGTGCCAATAATCAATCATCAATCATCAATAATAAATCATCAATTATCAATCCCCCGCCAGCCGCGCGACCACCGCCCAATACTCGCCAACCGTGGCCAGCCGCTGCATCTCCACGCGCCACTGCCGGCGGTGCGGGAGCCGCGCGCTGTAGCCGGGGATGAATTTGCGGAACAGCCGGCAGCCGGTCGCCTCGCCGAAAAAGTCCACCGTCAGCGCGAAGTGCCGGTGCATGAACCCCAGCACCGCCGGCGGCGTCACCGGCGGCGGCGGCGCGCCCGTTTGCAACCAGCGCCGCGTGTCGCGGAAGATGAACGGATTGCCCAGCGCCGCGCGGCCAATCATCACCCCCGCGCAACCCGTCGCGCCCAGCAACCGCGCCGCGTCCGCGTGACCGCGCACGTCGCCGTTGCCGATGACGGGGATTTTCACCGCGCTGACCGTCGCGGCGATGGCCGCCAAATCGACCGCGCCGCCGTAACCCTGCGCCCGCGTCCGCCCGTGTACCGCGATGGCCGCGACGCCCGCCTGCTCCAGCGCCGGCGCGAGCCGCGGCAGGCTGACGGTGTCCCAGCCGAGCCGCGTCTTCACCGTCACCGGCAGCGGCACCGCCGCCGCGACGGCCGCCGCGATTTTCACCAGCAGCGGCTCGTCGCGCCACAACGCCGCGCCGCCGCCGCAAGCGTTCACCTTGGCCGCCGGGCAGCCCAGATTGATGTCAATCAAATCAACGCCAAGGTCGGCCAGCAACCGCGCCGCGTCGCGCATCTCGCCGACATTCGCGCCGAACAATTGTACACCGAACGGCCGGTCACCGGCAGCGGCGGCGGCCATGCGCAGCGCCTTCGGCTTCAACTCCAGCAGGGCGCGGGCGTTGACCAGCTCCGTCACCGTCAGCGCCAGCCCGCCCAGCTCCCGCAGCGCGACGCGGAACGGCAAGTTGGTAAACTCCGCCATCGGCGCCAGCAGCAGCGGCGAATCCAGGGTCAGGTTTTTGAAGGTGAGCATGATGAATTTTAACGCAAAGACGCAAAGGGACAAAGAACGCGAAGTTTGTTTTGCGTTAAATTAAAGAACTTTCTTTGCGCCCTTTGCCCCTTTGCGCCTTTGCGTTAAAAATTTTCCGAAACGCCGGATGCCCTGCCATCAGCGAAACTTGCAATGCGGTAACGGCAGCAGCGCCACGAGCAGCGCGATGCCGATAATAACCAGTACATATAAAATGATTTTTTTGTTCATGACCCAAACGTGTCAACAAACGCCGGATGCCGCGCCGCCAACGTCAGTGCCTGCCGCAGCAAGGTCTTCCCCGGCTCCATGCGGTGCCAGGTCGAGGCGCCCGACGGATGCGGCAGCGGCACGACCTCCACCCGTTGCCCGAATTTCTCCGCGCTGACGATGCGCCCCACGACCTCGCTCAATTTTTCAAACTCGACAAATTGCCGAATCGCCAGCTTGCCGACGGCCAATATCAGCGCCGGCCGCAAAATCGCGAACTCCGCCGCCAGCCAGCGCGCGCAGTTGGCAACCTCATCGTCAGCGGGCACACGGTCGCCGCCCTTGGGATTTTTGCCGGGGTAACAGCGGCACACCGCCGCCATGTACGCCCGCGAACGGAAAGTCTCCTCATCCACGCCCCACGCCTGCCGGAACCACTTGAACATCGTCTTCCCCGCCGTCCACGCGAACGGCCTCATCAACAGCGGCTCCTTCACCCCCGGCGCCTGGCCGACCAGCAACACCTTGCTCAACACCGGCCGGCCCGACACCACCGGCTTCGCCATCAGCGGGCAGCGGTCGCAAGCCAGCAGTCGCTGATAATGTTCGGTAATCGTCATGGCACCGCCGACGCTAACAGTGACCGCCGGGAAATTCACGCCTATTTTTCCCTTGACCATTTCATCAATCCGGGAAGAATGACCACTTCTTTCCCGCAGCGTTAGCTCAGTGGTAGAGCATCACCTTGACACGGTGGGGGTCAGAGGTTCAAGCCCTCTACGCTGCACCAGCAATAATCTTTGCGTTTTTACAGGGAGCACATGGAGTGCATTGAGCATGGAGTTCATTGAGTTTTTTGATTGGTGCTCCGCGCCGCCGCGGTGAAATCCTTGTCACCATCAGCGGCAGGATTGGAACCTTATTTCTTTATTCTTCGCGTCAAACAAACCACCGCCAGCAGCGCAACCAACAACCCGACCACAAATCCGCTGCCGCTGTATTTGAGCATGTTCAGCGTGCGCGTATCGTGCGCCGTGGAAAAATTGTCCGCCCAATAGTGCGTCAAACAATACAACAATGACACCCGGACAATCATCGTCAGCAACAGCGCAATTCCGGTAAACCGCGCAAAATACCGCACCATTGGCTCCGTCCGGTTGCCGACGGGATAAAAAATCAGGAACAGCGCGCCCGCGCATACCGTCACCACATACCAAGTTTTCAAAGTTTCCATGCGCTCCATTCTGGTCATCGCCAGCGGGCTTGCTCAATCACCGGATTTCCACAATTTCCCTGGCGGCGTAGCTCACGGCGGCCTTGATGTCTTCCGGTTCGAGGTCGGGTAATTCTTCAATAATTTTCCCCGCATCCAGTCCGGCGGCAAGCAAGTCCAGCACGTCGCTGACGCGGATGCGCAACCCGCGAATGCAGGGACGCCCGCCACATTGTTTGGGGTTGACGGTGATGCGGTCTGGGTGGTCGAACATGCGATTAAAGTATCACCTTCGCACTCACGAACAATGACAATCAACTCCGCTGACCATGACTGCGCGTCAGCAATTCCCCTCTCGAAGAGGGGTGGCGCGTAGCGACGGGGTGTTTTAGCGTTTTGTGCCATGCCTCCCAAACGCTGAAACACCCCGTCCGCATTCGCGGACACCCCTCTTCGAGAGGGGAATTAAATCCCCGCGCCTCCGCGCCTCTGCGGTGAAATCCTTGTCACCAGCAGCGCCCTCGGCTACCATCCTGACCTTTATGACCGACCTAGCCAAAGCCTACGAACCCGCCGCCGTTGAGGACAAATTATACGCCCGCTGGCTCGCCCATGATTATTTCCACGCCGACCCCGCCAGCCCCAAGCCCGCCTACGCCATCGTCATCCCCCCGCCCAACGTCACCGGCGTGCTGACGATGGGCCACGTGTTGAACAACACCATCCAGGACGTGCTCATCCGCCGCGCACGCCTGCTCGGCCGCGAGACGCTGTGGCTGCCCGGCACCGACCACGCCGGCCTCGCCACGCAGACCGCCGTGGAAAAAGCGCTCCGCAAGCCGGACGCCCTGCCAGCCTCGGTGCGCGAGGTGCTGGAGTCGCTCGACCACGTCTGGGACCGCGCCGCCGGCAAACCAAAGCTGCCGCTCACCCGCCACCACATCGGGCGCGACGCCATGTTGCGCCTCATCTGGGCCTGGACGCGCGACCGCGGCGGCATCATCATCCAGCAGTTGAAAAAACTCGGCTGCTCGTGCGACTGGCAGCGGCAGCGCTTCACCATGGACGCCGATTATCACCGCGCCGTCACCACCGCCTTCATCGACCTCTACAACCGCGGCTGCATCTATCGCGGCAAGCGCATGGTCAACTGGTGCCCCGTCTCCCACACCGCCATCAGCGACGAGGAAGTCATCCCCACGCCGCAACACAGCACGCTCTACACCATGCGCTACGAGCTGGTCGAGCGGCCCGGCGAGTTCCTCCACATCGCCACGACGCGCCCGGAGACGCTGATGGGCGACACCGCCGTCGCCGTCAACCCCGGCGACGCGCGCTACGCGCACCTGGTCGGCCTGCACGTCTGGCGCCCGTTCCCGCGCGCCCCGCTGCCCATCGTCAGCGACGCGCACGTCGAGTTCGCCTTCGGCACCGGCGTGCTGAAGGTGACGCCCGCGCACGACCAGGCCGACTTCGCCATCGGCCTGCGCCACAACCTGCCGGTCATCGACGTGCTCACGCCCGACGCGAAAATCAACTGCCCCGACGTGCCGGAGTTGCACGGCCTCGACCGCTTCGCCGCGCGCCAAAAATCCGCCGAGCTGTTGCGGGCGCTGACGCTGTTGGTGAAGGAGGAGCCGTATGACAACACCGTCGGCTTCAGCGAGCGCGGGCAAGTGCCCATCGAGCCGCGCCTCTCCGAGCAGTGGTTTTTGGATTACAAAAAAATGCTCGACGGGCGGATGATTGACGCGGCGATGACGTTGGTGCGCGAGAAACACATCAACTTCCACCCCGAGCGTTGGGAAAAAGTGTACGCGCACTGGCTTGAAAACATCCAGGACTGGTGCATCTCGCGCCAAGTGTGGTGGGGCCACCGCATCCCCGTGTGGTACCGCGGCAGCGAGGTCGCGTGCCAGGAACAAAGCCCCGGCGCGGACTGGGAGCAAGACCCGGACTCGATGGACACATGGGCCTCGTCATGGCTCTGGGCCTACGCGACGATGGACGCGCCGACGCGGCGGAAATTTTACCCGACCTCCGCGCTCGTCACCGCCCCCGACATTATCTTCCTGTGGGTCGCGCGCATGATAATGGCCGGCCTGGAATTTCGCGCCGCTGACAGTGAAACGCCGGCGGCCAACATCGCGTTCAAGGACGTTTACTTCACCGGCCTCATCCGCGACCGGCAGGGCC
>JAISDC010000149.1 GCA_031265105.1 Verrucomicrobiales bacterium | reverse complement strand
GGCGGGACGCCCGCGCTCCATAGGCGCCTGCCGATATTCCCCGCCCCGTTGACAGTTGCCACTCCCAGCGCGTGTCACACCACGGCATGACTGGGAGCGCCGGCATCTTGCCGGCTTATGGAGCGCGGGCGTCTCGCCCGCTTCGTTGCCGGCTGGAAGCCGGCGCTCCCAGTGGCTCAGCGGCGGCGGCGGAGCACGGTCAACAGGGCAACACCGGTCACGATCAGCGCCCAGGTGCTCGGTTCGGGAATGACTTCGAAGGTCAGGATGTAGCTGTTGTTGTTCATCCATTCCCATTGTGCCTCGTAGTTCGCGGTGTCGTAGCCGCTGATGGTGGCGAAGCTGAAGTCCTTGGTGGTGATGTTGGTCAAAACGGTGTATTGCGTGGCGTAATCAAAGTTGCCGGTTAATTCCAGCGTCGCGTTGCCGCTGCCAGTGAGCCAATCGCCGGCGACGGCAAAATTCAGCGCACTATTGGCGTCAACCAATAATGTCGAATCGGCAGCAAAGTTAAGTTTCTGCCCCGTCGCCAAGCTCAGCGTCAGCGCGTCGGTGGCGTCGAGGATGCCGCTGACGGTGATGCCGCCAACACTAGTGACCAGTTCGCCAGCGCCGCCCAGGGTCGCGCCAGCGTTGATGACAACATTCGCGGTACTCAGTGCGCCGTCCACCAACAGCGTCCCCTTCACCACCTCGGTGAAGCCGCTGATGGTGGAGTTGCCGGTCAATTGCAGCGTGCCGCCGATGTTGTCGTTCGCCATGCCGCCCGCCGCGCCGTTCACCAGCAGCGAGCCTTGTTCATCAACCGAATCGCCCAGCCGACCGGCGAATTCCGCGGTAAAGCCGGTTTGCACGGCGATGTTCGCCCCGCGCGCGCCGTCCGCGCCCGACGCCAGCAGGATTTGCCGGTTGGCGTTGATGACCATGCCGGCCGCTTCACCGCCAGCGTACAGCGCCGCGCCGCCGTTGATGAGCACGGTGCCGCGGTTCACGTAGCCGGTATATGGCGCGGCCGCGTCCGGCGCGGCGCCCAATCCACTGTCAGCGTAGATGGCCAGCGTGCCTTCCGCGATGGAGGTCGGGCCGACGTAGGTGTTGTTGCCGATCAGTATCAGCAAACCGTCGCCGACCTTGCTGATGCCCTTGAATTCGTCCGCGGCGGAAATCACGCCGGTGAACATGGCATAATCTTTATCCGTACTGGGATTGTCCACCACCTCGATGACGCGCTGCATGTGCGAGCCGTACTTAAACATGTCGGTGCTGTAGCCATAGGCGCTGTAATCAGTACCGGCATCCGACATGGTGTTGGCCGCGCCGAGGTCAAGGTCGTTGCGAAACTCGACCCAGCCCTTGGCGGTCTTGGAGCCGAAGGTCATCACCGTCTGGTCCTGCATAATCGTGACGTTGCCGGCGCCGGCGGTCCAATACAATTTCGAGCCGTTGTTATATATGTTCACCACCAGCCCCGCCGTGCTGCTGGCCGCGAAACCGCCGGCATACCATTGAAAGGCGCCGGACTGGCCCGGATTATTAATCCCCCGCGTAAAGCTCCCGGAAGTTTGCAGCACGCCGCCTTGCAATTGTATGTTGCCACCATATTGAATCATCGCCGGCGAATCAATTTCCAGCACGCCGGAATTAAGCGTGACATAACCCAGCGGCAGCGCGCCACTCAGTTGCAACAAACCGTCGCCGAACAGGGTCAGCCCCGGCGTGTTTTGCGTGTTGGAATAAGCCAGCGTGTTCTCAATCCGGTTGGAGCCGCTAACGTAGAGCGTGAGTTCCGCCGCGCCCGTCGTCACCGTGCCGGCGCCGGCGATGACGGCGTTGTTCATGATCAAGCCGGTCTGGTCGCCGGACTGGCCGGTGCCCAGTGTCAGCGTGTAGTCGTTGGTGATGACGCTGTCGTTGCGCAGCGCGTAGGCGACGGAGTCGGTGCCGAGCGTGACCGGCGCGCTGACTATCACCACGTTGGTCGCGGTGCTGACGGTGAGGTCAGTTTGATAGGTCGCGGCTTTCAATACGGCGCTGCCGTTGTTATAAGTGTGTGTCAGGAAACTGCCGACGCCGGTTTGATAATCCGCGCCGACGATGCTGGTGTTGACGATGCCGTTGGTCAACTTGGGCATTTGCGACTCGTTGCCGAGCAGCACGAAATTTTCCGTCGTGCCGAGACCGGCCAGACCGTCATTGGCAGCAGCGATGACCAGCGTGCCGCGGTTGCCCGTGTTGACCCATGTGCTCACCTCGCCATTGCCGCGCTGGAGTTTCGGCGCGGTGCTGCTGTTCGTGGCGTCCGTGCCGATTTTGAAAGTCAGGCTGGTGTTGCCGCCGCGGTCCAGCAGCAGCGTGCTGTTGCCATAGACATAGGGTTGCGAAAGGCCGTAAACACACTCGCCCAGAAAACCGTAGGCGAACGTGGTGTTGCCGTTGACGTTCGCCATGCCGCTGACAGTGACATCGTCACCGGTGGCGTCCGGCGCGATCCACAGCGTGCCGCCCGCCATGCTGATGCCCAGGTTCGCGCCAGCGCCACCCAGGCCCGCCACCACGCCGCTGGTGCCGGTCAGTTTGAACAGGCCCTGGCCGGCCACCTGAATCGGGGCGTGGTAATAATAATTGCCTTGGACCGCGCCAACCGCCGCGGTGATGCCGGGCATCTCAACAAAGGTCTTGCCGTCCGCCGCAATCATCCAATAACCGGTCGTGGTCTGCGCGACGGAAAACTTGAAACTGCCCGCGCCGTTGAACAGCAGGTTGCCGCTGTAGTTGTAAACTTGTCCGTCGAACACATTCGCCTCCGACGCGCCCGCGAGGTTGACAAACAAGCCTTTTTTCCAATCCCCCCCCACCGCCCCGCTGCCGGTGAGCCGCGTGACCGCCGTGTTGCCCTGATCCAAGTACAACATGGCACCGGCTGAGACATCCAGCCCGCCGAAGCTGAGAATGGTGCGCTGCAAATACAGGGTACCGCCCTGGACGCTGATGTTGCCCGAAATCTGGTCATACATTTTTTCCGGCAACCGACCCCAACCGGCGTTGCTATAGCTGCTCATGTTCATGTTGTTAGCGCCGGAGTGCGAGTTAAGATACACATTCCCGCCGCCGGTTTTCACGAGGTTCAGCACCGCGCCGTCACCCTCCGCCAAATCCATCGTCCAGCGCTCCGACGGCGTCGTGGCGATATTCAGCGTCAGCGTGGAGATGGTGCCCGCCTTGAAGTTGCCGACTACCGACGACATGCCGGCGTCTATCGCCATCTGCCCGAAAAACAAGTTGGTGTTGCGGAAGTCGGCGAGCGTCTGGTCGTAACCGTTCAGGTCGAACACCGTGCCGGCGTTGTTCAGCCACAGCACCGCGTCGGTGGCGAGCGCATTGTCAGCGCCCAGTTGCAGCGTGCCGCCGTTGAGGTTGACCGTCGTGGCGTTGCTGGTGCCGGACAGCTTGAACACACCCGCGCCGGCCTTGGTCAAAATCGCCGCTGACAATGCGGACGAAATGTCCAGCGCGCCCGCCGTGTTGTGTTGTTGAATGACAAACTCGCCGTTGTCCGCCGTCAGCGTGCCGCCGCTGATGGTGGCCGGCCCTGCCCCGGCATTCTCGGTGAACAAAATGCCGCCGTCGGTTAGCGTGTTGCTACCGGTCAGTGTCAACGTCAGCGGCGCGTCGATTTTCAATTTTTTCGCCGTCGCGCCGGACTGGCTTTCATCCGTGCTGAGGCTGACGTTGCTGCCCGTGCCCCACGCGCCGTAAGTCGCCGCGCCGATGACACCGCCGCTGACGGTGGCGAAATCGTTTTTGTTAAACGTCGCCCACGCGCCAAGGTCGCCGGCGTCGTTGGTCGTGGTAATCGTGCCGCCGCTGTTGACCGAAAAATCCACCGTCGCGCCCGCGCCGCGCGTGATGCCGTTGACATTGAACACCGCCGTCTGGCCCGCGCCGGCGTTCACCGTCAGCGAGTTGCCGCCGAAGTTCACGTTCAGTGCCGCGACAGTCTGGCTGCTCGCCGCCTCATCGCTGCCGATGAACAGCACGCTGGCGCCGCCGCCGAGCAGATGGTATTGGCCGTCCGGCACCGTCGTGCCCAGCGTCAGCGTGTCGGTGGAAATTTTTTGCGCGTTGAGCGACGTGTTGTCCAGCACCAGCGCGCCGCCGCCGCTGACGGTGGTCGGGCCGGTGTACGTGTTGCTGCCGGTGAGCGTCCAGGTGCCGGTGGACACCATGTTCAGCGCCAGCGCGGCGGTGCCGGTGAACGCACCTTGGCCGGTGCCGTCAACAATGTGGCTGTTGATGATGCCGTTGGCGTTGCCGAACAACATCAGCGAGGTGACGGTGTTGGAGTTGTCCAGTTGCAGGCCCTGGATG
Source organism: Verrucomicrobiales bacterium (assembly GCA_031265105.1). Lineage (GTDB taxonomy): Bacteria > Verrucomicrobiota > Verrucomicrobiia > Methylacidiphilales > JAAUTS01 > JAIRPN01. The sequence continues at coordinate 702 of JAISDC010000149.1, read as the reverse complement.
GTCTTGCGGTCGCTGACGGTGCCGAACGCGAGCGTGTCGCTGAACTGCGGCATGGTGGTGTTGGCGAAAGCAACCTGGCCGTCGGACAAATAAATATCCACATTCACCGCCTGCGTCACGTTCTGGCCGGGAAAATCCGAGCCGAAGGCGATGCCATAGCTCACCGCGCCGCCGACCGGGCTGCCCTTGAACACCAGCGCGCCGGTGCCGCTGATGGTGTGACCGTTGGTGCCGGAGAACGGGCCGTCGTGGAATAACAGCTTGGAGGTTGCGTAAGTGGCGTTCAAATCGGCCGCGCCGTTGTTCACCCAGCCGCGGAACCAAAATCCGGCGGGGTCCGCAGTACCGGCCCCGTTTGGGCTGATGATGGCACTGCCGCTGCCGATGGTGTAATCCACCGCGGCCCGCAGATTGTTGCCGTCCTTAACCGTCCAGTCGTTGTTCCACGTAAACTGCGCGAACGCTGACGGTGCGCCGGCCAGACACATCACTGACAGTGACAGCGCCAAGGCCAGCCGTTTGCTGGTTTTATTATCATTCATCATAACACTTCCTCCATTTGGTTTTTATAACAGATAAATCGTCGATACCCGGCACGACGGCAAAATCAGGCGCAGCCGGGCGGCAGCCGCCGGCAACACCGGAAAAAACAGGAAAAAAAACGCTTGCGGTTCCGCTTACGCTGAAATTGGCAAGTTTATA
>JAISDC010000121.1 GCA_031265105.1 Verrucomicrobiales bacterium | reverse complement strand
GGGGTCGCCGTTATACAGTCGCGCCCTACGCGGGCGCGTGAGTTGAAACGACTTGCGCTATGACGATGCCATTGGTAAGGCGAGTCGCGCCCTACGCGGGCGCGTGAGTTGAAACTCCGTATCACTGCGCGAAGGAGATGGCGGCGGGCGTCGCGCCCGACGCGGGCGCGTGAGTTGTAACGAATTGCTCGTCCCCAACGACATCAATAAAGGCGGTCGCGCCCTACGCGGGCGCGTGAGTTGAAACTTCTGCGTCGGGCAAGGTGGTCAGGCGCGTGAGTTGAAGCCAATGTTCCAAATAACGGGAAAAGTTACCGCTGCCGAGGCAAATATAAAATTGGAATCCGGCGTTTCTCCGCTATGCTTGACCGCGTGAATTCTTTACAACGCGCCCGCACGGTCATTGACATTGAGGTCGAGGCTTTGCTGGATTTGAAAAAACGCTTGCGCGGCGAGTTCAGGCGGGCGGTCGGCTTGATTACCGAGGCGGTCAAGCGGCGGCATAAAATCATCATCGTCGGCGTCGGCAAGTCCGGCCACATCGGCGACAAAATTGCCGCGACGCTGACCAGCACCGGCGCGCCCGCGGTGGTGCTTAACGCGCTGAACGCCATGCACGGCGACCTCGGCGTGGTCGCTGCCGGTGACGTGGTGATTGCTCTCAGTTACAGCGGCGAGACCGAGGAATTGCTGCGCATTCTGCCCAGTATCAAGCGCGAGAAGGTGACGCTCATTGCCATGTGCGGCAACGCCAAATCCACGCTGGCTGTCAACGCCGATGTGCACCTCGACACCGCCGTGCGCCGCGAAGCCTGCCCGCTGAACCTCGCGCCCACCAGCAGCACCACGGCCATGCTCGCGTTGGGCGATTGCCTGGCGATGGCCGTGCTCGACGCGCAGGGATTCAAAAAGGAAGACTTCGCCCGCTACCATCCCGGCGGCTCGCTGGGGCGCGATTTGCTGCTCAAGGCCGCTGATGTCATGCGGCCGCTGACCGCCGTCGCCGCGCTCACCGTCAGCGACACCGTCGCCGCCGCGCTCGCCGCGATGAGCGCGCGGCGTTGCGGCGCCACCATTGTCACCGACCGCCGCGGACGGCTCGCCGGCATTTACACGCACGGCGATTTCGTGCGCGGTTATCAACGGGACCAGGACACCGGCAGCGCCAAGCTTGGCGCCGTGATGACCAAGCGCCCCGTCACCGTCAGCGCCGACCGGCTGGCGGTCGAGGTGTTGCGCATCTTTGAAGAGCACCGCATCAAGGACCTCATCGTGCTGGAGCGACAAAATAAACCAATCGGCTTGATTGACGTGCAGGATTTGACTAAGCTCAAACTCCTTTAACTTCGAACCAACGGCAAATTTAAAGAATTATATGATAGCAAAAGACCTCAAGAAAGGCATCGCCATCAAGTGGAAGAACGATGTCTGTATCGTAATGGAAACCACCCACCGCACGCCGGGTAACCTGCGCGCTTTTGTCCAGGCCACTTTGCGCTCGCTCTCCAACGGGCGTTCCTTCGACGAGCGCTTCGCCTCGACCGCTGACGTTGAGACCATCAATGTCTCCCATGAAAAGTGGGATTTCAGCTACCAGGACCAGAACGGCTACAACTTCATGGAGCCGAACACCTACGACAACCTCACGCTGAACGACCAAATCATCGGCGCCGCGAAGAGTTATCTGACCGAGAACCAGCAAGTCACCGTGGTGTTCGTCGAGGGCAAGGCCGTGGCGATTGAGTTGCCGCCGGTGGTCGAGCTGAAAATTACCAATTCCGCCGAGGGCATCCGCGGCGACAGCGCGAACAATGTGCAAAAGCCCGCGATGCTGGAGACGGGGCTGACGGTGCAAGTCCCGCTGTTCATCAAGGAAGGCGAGACCATCCGCGTGGACACCCGCGACGGCAAATATCTCAGCCGCGCCTGATTTATGACCGCCGCCATCCCCAGCCGCCGCGACAACTTTCGCGTGACCCTGCAACGCCGGGAACGGCCCGCCAAGGTCACGGTGGATTTGTTCGGCTGCCCGCTGTCCTGCCTGAGCGAGCGGCAGTTGGTCAACATCAACCGGCTGCTAGGATTCGCCTACACCCCGCCGGACCGGCCGTTGTCCTTCGCGGCGACGCCTGAGCCGAACGAACAATTGCTGCGGCATTACGACATCGACACCCGCGGCGTCGGCCAAATCTTCGCCCCGAAAAAATCCCTGTCCCGCCGGATTTCCGACACCGTGTATGCCGACGAGTGGGGGATTGTCCGCCAGTTCACCGGCGCCTACTGGGACATCGTGGAATTTCCATTGCAGGACAAGAGTCTGGCGGAAATTGAGCGCTATCCTTTTCCCGACCCGCAGAGCATTGATGCCGGCGAATTGCAGGCCGCCGTTGACAAAGCGCGGGACTGGCACAAGCACACGGACTACGTGGTCTGCGCCAGCCATCCGGTGTACGGCGTGTTTGAACTGGCCTGCTGGCTGTTCGGCTTCGACGACTGGCTGTACCGCATGGCGGCCGAGCCAGAGGTGGTGCATGCGTTTTCCCGGCGCTATCTGGATTATCAGATTGAGGTGTCGAAAATTTACTACGGGATGCTTGGCGAATACATTGATTACACGTCCTCCGGCGACGATTTCGCCAC
>JAISDC010000118.1 GCA_031265105.1 Verrucomicrobiales bacterium | reverse complement strand
CAGAGCGCGATTCAGGCGGCCCTGCTCAAGGTCAGCGACAATCACGCGGCACCCGCGCGAATGCAGCCACGCGGCGGACAGCGCACCGATCAGCCCCTGGCCGACTACAATCGCCGTTTCCCCCGGTTGTGGCGCGGCGGCCTCCACCCCGCGCAGGCAGATGGAGCCGATTTCCGCGATGACATAATCCAGCGGCTTGGCGTCGGCGGGCAGCAGCACGGGACGGTCTTCCCCGGTGGCCGGATACACTTGGAAAGTCATATGCCCGCCGCAGGCCGCATTGATTCCCGGCACAAAGCGCGGGCAACTGCGCCCCGACACCAAGTCACCCACGCGATAGCTCCTGACCTCGGCCCCCACCTCGACAATCTCGCCAATCACCGCGTAACCGGGAATCATCGGATAATCGCCCAGCGCCAGTCCGCGCAATTCGGTGCCGGACGAGACCATGCTATACAGCGAGCGCACCACCACATCCTGCGGCCCGCATGGACACAACGCAAAGTCTTCGATGGAAATTTCATCGGGTCCACGAAACACTACAGCCTTGATATGTCTGCTCATAGATAAGCCCGCATCATGCACGCAAAGCAGCGGATGTAAAGATGACAGATATGACTGAAAGCCTATCCGCATAATCTTCACGTGAAGTTGCGAAGGCGTGAAGAAAACCAGCTTGATAAAAATTTGCCCCTTCTCGTGAAGGACAATTTTTCAGATAGACTTTTAACATCATCGGTGTCCATCGGTGTTAATCTGTGGTTAAAAAAACGGTCTCTTCCTCCGTGTGTGACCAGTTTTTGCCGCTGATAATGAGTCGGTCATGCATTTCCCGCTTGCATTTTACGGGAATTCCCCTAAGTCATTGAGCGCGAGAAACATCATGGCTAACTTAACAAAACGCGACCTAGTGGTCCGCATCAGTAACGAAATGGGGATGGTTCAGCAGGACGTGCTGAATATCGTCCAAAAAACTCTGGATTACCTGACCGAAAGTCTGGCGATGGGCAAGACCGTCGAACTGCGCAACTTCGGCGTGTTTGAAATCAAACTGCGCGAGGCGCGGGTCGGTCGCAATCCGAACCGGCCGGAAAGCGATGTGCCGATTCCGCCGCGCGCGGTGGTCAAGTTCAAGGCCGGCAAGGAAATGAAGGCCAAGGTGGCGGCGCTGTCGGCAAAAATGCTTGCCGACACCAAACCCGCCACCGGCAGCGACAATCCTCCGGCGGTATAATTCCATGTCCCTGCAAAGTCTTTCCGGGTTCCGGGATTTTTACCCTGGGGATTGCGCGTTGCGCGAGCACATCTTCAGCGTGTGGCGCGCGAGTTCGCGGGCGTTTGGTTTTTCACAGTATGACGGGCCGCCGTTGGAGCCGCTGGAGTTGTACCAAAAAAAGTCGGGCGACGAGATTGTCGGGCAGTTGTATAATTTCACGGACAAGGGCGGACGCGAGGTGGCGTTGCGACCGGAGTTGACGCCGACGTTCGCGCGGATGGCGGGGGCGCGGCACCGCGATTACAAGAAGCCGCTCAAGTGGTTCGCCATCCCGCAGTTGTTCCGTTACGAGCGGGCGCAGCGCGGGCGGTTGCGCGAGCATTTTCAGTGGAACGGGGATATTGTCGGCGAGCCGTCATTGTCAGCGGAGGCGGAGCTTTTGGCGCTGATTGACCACGCGCTGCGCGGGCTGGGGTTGACGCGCGAGGATTATGTCATCAGGGTCAGCGACCGGGTGTTCTGGCTGGATTTTCTGGCAGATCGGGGTGTTACTGATGAGAAAGGGATTTATAATTTTTTACAAATGCTGGATAAAATCGAACGTACACCAGAAGATGAAGTACGAAAAAAACTCAACCAATTCGCAGGGTCTTATAATCTAATGCTACGGAGTTTAGAGGAAGAGAAGAGGGAATTTGCGGATGAAGTATTTACGTTATTGAAAACGGGAACGACGGGCTCATTTTTAGACGAAATAAAGGAAAAGAAGACTGCAAGTCCAAGGCTCAATACGCTATTGGAATATTGCGATGCACTCGGTCTCAGTGATGCAGTAGAAGTTGATTTAAGCATCGTGCGCGGCCTAGCCTATTACACTGGGGTCGTGTTCGAGGTGCATGACCGCGGCGGCAAATTCCGCGCCATCGCCGGTGGCGGGCGGTACGATAATTTGCTAAAACTTATCGCTGACGTTGACCTCCCCGCCGTCGGTTTCGGCATGGGCGATGTGGTGCTTGGCGAGCTTTTGCGGGATAAAAATCTCGTGCCGTCAGCCGCCGACGGTGACTCGTATTACCTCGTCATCACCGATGAAACCTTGCGCCCGCAAGCGCTGACACTGGCCGCCACGTTGCGCGCCGGCGGCTACCGCGCGGATTACCCACTGTCAGCGGCCAAGGTTGGCAAGCAATTCCAAGCCGCCGAGGAGCGCGGGCACCGGTTCGCGCTGATAGTCGGCCAGGAATACGCCGCTGACGGTGTGTGCGGCCTGAAAACCCTAGCAACCCGCGAGCAAGTGAACATCCGCCCGCTAATCGAGCACGGCAAAGTGACCTCGCTGGCACCGGTGGCGTGTTAGTTTGAATTTTTTACAGGGAGAACATGGAGTTCACGGAGGGCCAATCAAAATAATTCTCCGTGACCTCCACGGTCTCCCTGTAAAATAATTTCAGATTGAGGCACTACCGCAAAGTGACCTCGCTTGACAACCCCGTGCCGATACCTTAGATTTTCTCCATGATGCCATCTAGCATTGACCATCCGATTCCTGACCACACCGTCAGCGACGCCGAAGTTGAAAAATTTTGGGAGGAACTGGACGAACTGGTCGAAGCTGTGGCAGACGGCACCGAGCCGACCTTTTCCAAAGAGGAAGCGATGGATTACATTTTTAGGGAGAAAATCCCCAATAATTGGAACTTTGACAGCCGCGCGGCACTAACGCGTAAACAATAATCTCCGTGGCGGTTTCACGGTACACCAAGGTGATATCCATCATGCGGATTGTCACCATTCGGCAACTTGTTTTTCTTGGGCAAATCATGCCGCTGGCGGGAAAATTTTCAATTTGGTCGAGCTTGGCGGATAACTGTGCCTCAAAATCTTGTTGCACCATGGTAGTCCAAGGGGTGGCCGCCAGTTTGACACGAATTTCCTTGAGGTGCCGCATGGCGCGCTTGGTCATCCGACTTGGTTTCATATCAACATCCGAAAAATATTACACACCATCCACGCCAGAGCAAAGATTTTGAGTATCCCGCGAAATACCATTACAGGCGCCGACGGCGTGTTAGTTTGAATTTTTTACAGGGAGAACATGGAGTTCATGGAGGGCCAATCAAAACAACTCTCCGTGTCCTCCATGACCTCCCTGTAAAAAAATAAAAAAACTTTCATTTGCCTGTTGACACTCTTCAACAACTCGTTAGTTTGCCCACCATGCAATTGGTGATTGACAACGCGGAGGCCGGGCGGGTAAACTACCCTCGCTCCCTCGCTCCCTCGCTCCCTCGCCTGAGGCCCTGATTTCCCGGCAAAGTTTTACCCGCTCCATTCCTCATGCGGTTGCCTCCTGCAAGGTTACAGTTGTCAACTACAGCGTTACCGTTGATAACTACGGCCTTGCCAGAGGCTACTACACCCTTGTAGTTGACGACTGCGGCGTTGTGGGAGGCGACTACAGCCCTGTAGTTGACAACTACAGCGTTGCGGGAGGCGATTACGCCCCTGTAGTTGACGACTACGACGCTGTAGTAGGCTGCCGCAGTTCCGTAGTTGACGACTACAACATTACAAGAGGCGACTACAACCCGCCTGTCGCCTCTTTTTTATCCCCTTTTAACCTTAACCAGAAAGTATTATGAGCACCCAGTTAATCCCCGCGCTCCGCCGCAACTACCTGCCCGCCAACGAAGACCACGCCTTCGACTGGCTGGTCAACTTCAAAACCGAGCTGCCGCGCTTCGCCAACAGCTTCAACATCAACACCACCCGCGTCCAGCAACTGACCAACGCCGTTACCGTCCTCACCGACACGCGCGGTTACTTCGCCAACGCCGCCGACCTCTACCACGAGCGCGTCGCCGACAAAAACCGCGCCACCTGGGCCGCGCCCGGCGCCACCGTCACCATCCATCCATTCACCGCCCCCACCGGCCCCACCGCCGCCCTCACCGGCAGCGGCGGCGCCCTGGCCGTCGCCGTTTCCATCGCCGACGAAATCCTGAAAAACCCCGCCTGCACCGCCGAGGTCAAAAACGCCCTGCGCCTCAACTCACTGCCCAGGCATCAAACCGTCGCCAAACCCGCCTACGCCGCCTTCATCAAACACAATCAACTGACCGTGACCTTCACCAAAGGCGACTTCGAGTGGTTCGAGCTGCGCCTCGACCACGGCACCGGCGAATTCGAGAAACCCAGCATCTTGCACCACAGCCCGTGGAGCGATCCAACGCCCTTGCCCACCGGCCAGCCGCAAATCTGGCGCGTCCAACTCATCGGCTACTTGAAGGGCGAGACCGTCGGCATCCCCGGCGAC
>JAISDC010000076.1 GCA_031265105.1 Verrucomicrobiales bacterium | reverse complement strand
TGACATTGCGGTGTTGGCATCGGTGCGGTGCTTTGCCGAATCCCGCCCCGGGACGGAATGTCAGTTCGCAAATTTTCCGCAACGCTTCTTCCATTGCCGCCGCCTGGTTCCGCTCCCGCGAGTATGCGCCGCGGCCAGTTGAATCCATCTAGTTTTGCAGCGCGCTAAATCGCCGCCATGTCCGTGCCGGCCAGCCAGCCGGTGGTCCAGGCGTTTTGGAAATTGAAGCCGCCGGTGACGCCGTCGATGTCGAGCATCTCGCCGGCGAAGTATAGCCCGGCGCAAAGTTTGCTGGCCATTGTGCGAAAATCGACTTCCCGGGTCGGGATGCCGCCGCAGGTGACCAATTCGCCCCGGTGCAGGCTCTGGCCGACAACCTGGAACTGGCTCACGGTCAGCGTCCGGGTCAGCGCGGCTTCCTCGCCCTTGCGCAGTTCCCGCCAGCGGCGGTCGGCGGGGATGGCGGCTGACGTCAGCAACCGCGCCCACAGGCGTTGCGGGATGGCGAATTGCGGGTCGCTCCCCAGCCGGCTCTGGCCGGCGTGTTGGCGGCAACGCATGAATTGCGCGCGCGCTCCGGCCCCGGCGGTCCAATCGACGCTGACGGTGAAGTGGTAATTTTGCGCCGCGAACCGGCGCGCGCCCCAGGCGGATAGTTGCAAAATCGCCGGGCCGCTCAAGCCCTCGTGGGTGATGAGCACGGCCCCGGTCTGCCGCCAATCGCCGGCGCTGACGGTGACCGGTGCCTTGCTGACGCCGGCGAGTGGTTGCCAGTGTTCATGCCAGTGTTCGTCCCGGACGCGAAAGCTGAACAGGGACGGCACCGGCGGGATGGGCGCGTGGCCCATCATTTGCGCCAGTTGCGCGCCGTTGCCGCCGCGGGTGCCGCCGCAGGCCAGCAGCAGACGGTCGGCGGTCAGGCGCGCGCCGCCGGCCAGCGCCAGCGCGAAGCGGCCGTCCGGCTGCCGGCGCGCCGCTTGCAAGCCGGTGTTAGTCCGCACCGTGACGCCGAGCCGCGCCGCCTCGCGGGTGAGGCAGGCGACGATGCTTTGCGCGCGGTCGCTGACCGGGAAGATTCTGCCGTCGGCCTCGGTCTTGAGCGGCACGCCGCGCGCGGCGAACCACGCCACCGTGTCGCGCGGCTGGAATTTATGAAACGCGCCGCGCAATTCCCGGTGGCCGCGCGGATAAAACCGCGCCAGGGCCGCCGGCTCGAAACAGGCGTGGGTGACGTTGCAGCGCCCGCCGCCGCTGACGGTGACTTTGCGCAGCACCCGGTCGGCGGTTTCCAGGACGGTGACGGGCAGGGCGCGGTTGACGGCCTTCACTGTCAGCGCCGCGAAAAAGCCTGCCGCGCCGCCGCCGGCGATGACCAGGTGAGGGATGGTGGACATAAATATTGTCGGGGATTAACCGCGGAGACGCGGAGAGTTTTTTTGGTTTACTGGTTTTTTGGTTGGTTAGTTTTAAACCAATAAACCAGCAAACCGGCAAACTAAAAACCAAAAAATCCTCTGCGTCTCCGCGGTTAGTATTTATTGCATCGTGCCGCATGTTAGGCTTTAGTGGCAGTCTCATGGTCATCTTCCGAGTTTGCCGCAGTTTATACGCCCAAGTGATTATCGCCATCCTGCTCGGCATTGTCGCGGGTTGCCTGTGGCCGGCCGTGGCGGTGGAATTGAAGCCGTTCGGCGACGGCTTCATCAAGCTGATTAAGATGCTCATCGGCCCGGTGATTTTTTGCACCATCGTCAGCGGCCTGGCCGGGATGCGCGACTTGAAAAAGATGGGACGGGTCGGCGGCAAGGCGCTGTTGTATTTCGAGGTGGTTTCCACCGGCGCGCTGCTGGCGGGGTTTGGCCTGGCGCACTGGTTGCAGCCGGGCCGCGGCCTCAATATTGACCCCGCCACGCTCGACTGCGGGGAGGTCGCCGCCTATGTCGGCACGACCGCCGAGCACGGGCCGGGGGTGGCGGGATTTTTCCTCGACCTGATTCCGGCCACCGTCAGCGCGGCCTTCGTCCAGGGCAACATCCTGCAAATCCTGCTGCTCGCCATCCTCAGCGGGGTGGTGTTGGCGCGGTTGGGCGAGCGCGGCGCGCCGGTGTTACGGTTGCTGGACGGCGTCGCGGCGCTGTTGTTCGGCCTGGTGCGGCTGATTACCCGGCTCGCGCCGCTGGGCGCGTTCGGCGCGATGGCCTTCACCGTCGGCAAATACGGTTCCCGCGCGCTGCTGCCGATGCTGGAACTGGTCGGCACCTTTTATCTCACCGCCATCCTCTTCGTCAGCGTGATGCTCGGCCTCATCGCGTGCGCCGCCGGTTTTAACCTCTTCCGCCTGCTGTGGTATCTCCGCGACGAGCTGTTCATCGTGCTCGGCACCAGCTCCTCCGAGGCCGCGCTGCCGCAGTTGATGCAAAAGCTGGAGGGCCTCGGCTGCTCGCGCTCGGTGACCGGGCTGGTGGTGCCGTTCGGCTATTCGTTCAATCTCGACGGCACCAACATTTACATGACCATGGCGGTGCTGTTCATCGCGCAGGCCACCAACACCGACCTCACGCTGGGACAGCAACTGCTGCTGCTCGGCGCCACCATGCTGACCTCGAAAGGCGCCAGCGGCGTGACTGGCGCGGGCTTTGTCACGCTGGCGGCGACGCTGGCCATCGTGCCGACGCTGCCGGTGAGCGGCATGGTGCTGATTCTGGGCATCGACCGGTTCATGAGCGAGTGTCGCGCGCTGACCAATCTGGTCGGCAATGCTGTCGCCACCGTAGTCATCGCCCGCTGGGAGCGCGAACTGGACCGCGGGCGATTGCGCGCGAAGTTAGCGGGAAATTAACCGCAGAGACGCGGAGGCGCGGAGGATTTTTTGTTTTTTTAGTTTTCTGGTTTATTGGTTTAAAACTAACCAACTAAAAAAACAGAAAAAATAAAAACTCTCCGCGCCTTCGCGTCTCTGCGGTTAATTTTGTATTCTTAACCGAGCGAAGAATTTCTTACCGGCTTGCAAAACTTCGCCGCCGCTGATGGTGACGGTTGCCTTCGGATCAGTGAGTTTTTCGCCATTCAGTTTTACGCCGCCCTGCTGGATCAGCCGCCGCGCGTCGCCGCCGCTGACGGTGACTTTTAGCTCCAGCAACAATTTCACCAGCCAAATCGGGTTCTCGCTGACAGTGACTTCGGGCAGGTCGGCGGCGTTCAGGTCCTTCTTGGAAAATTTCAACTCGAAATCCTCGCGGGCGGCGGCGGCGGCCTCGTCGCCGTGGAAGCGGCGGACGATTGCGGCGGCGAGTTGTTTCTTCGCCTCCATCGGATGCTCCGGCGCTGATGGTGACAGCCCGTAGTTCGCGCCGAGCAGCCAGCGCCAATTCGCCATTGTCTCGTCGCTGACGGACATCGCCTTGCCGAACATCTGCGCGGGCGCCTCGGTGATGCCGATGGAGTTGCCGAGCGATTTGCTCATCTTGTGTACACCGTCCGTGCCGGTGAGAATCGGCATGACCATGACGATTTGCGGCTCCTGCCCGTGCGCCTTTTGCAGGTCGCGCCCGACGAGGTTGTTGAACAACTGGTCGTTGCCGCCCAGTTCGGCGTCAGACTTGAGCATCACCGAGTCGTAGCCCTGCATCAGCGGGTACTGGAATTCCATCAGGCTGATGGCCGTGCCCGCGGTGTAGCGTTGCTTGAAATCCTCGCGCTCCAGCAACTGGGCGACGCTGACCATGGAGTTGAGGCGCAGCACGTCGGCGTAGCTGAGCTTGCCGAACCACTCGCCGTTGTAGCGGATTTCCGTCTGCTCGCGGCGCAGCACCTTGAACACCTGGTCGGTGTAAGTCTGCGCGTGCTCTGCGATTTTTTCCGGCGCCAGCGGCGGGCGGGTTTTCGAGCGCCCGGTCGGGTCACCGACGCGCGCCGTGTAGTCGCCGACCACGATGACGGCGAGGTGGCCGAGGTCCTGGAACTGGCGGATTTTGTCGAGCACGACGACGTGGCCGAGGTGCAGGTCCGGCGAGGTCGGGTCGAAGCCGAGCTTGATGCGCAACTGCCGCCCGGATTGCAATTTGGCCGCCAACTCCGCGCGGGAGTGCAGTTGATTGACATTGGCGGCCAGCAATTCGACTTGTGCGGTGACGGTCAGCGTGCTCATAAGCGGCCAGCAGGGTAGCCACTGCCGCTGACGGTGGCGATAAAAAATTCCCCGCTGACGGTGGGTCACTGCCGGTTTTTGATTTCCGCCAAAACTTTTTGGTCGTGCTCGGCGAGGGCGCGGCTGGCCCGCTCGTTGCCGAGTTTCGCCGCGCCGCGCAGGCCGTTGGCGGCCGTCACCCGCAGCGCGCGGCGGTTCGGGTCTTGCAGGACGGCGATGAGAAAATCCACGGCCTCGGCGTTGCCACGGTCAGCGGGATATTGCAACGCGCCGCACACGCTGGAGAGCGGCCAGCCGTGTTGTTCATAATGCAGCAGGGCGTCGAGCGCCGCGCGATTGCCACCGGCGGCGGCGCGACCGTAAGCGTAGGTGGCGGCGCCGCGCAAGTCCGGCTCGCGCGCGGCACGTTGCAGCGCGGTGAAGGCGGACGGGCGATCACCGGCAGCGTCACCGATGATGTCGAACGCGGCGCGCATCAGTTGCAAGTTGGCCCGCCGCCGCTGACGATCATTCTTCCGGTCAACATCAGCGTAGAGAATTTTGTATTGTGCGTGAATTTCGTCCAGCGCGCCGAGGTCGCCGTCAGCGGCGCGGCGGCCCAGTTCTTGCATTTTCAGCATTGCCGGGTCGAGCGGCGCGAGTAGGCCGGACAAGCCGCGCTGTTTGGCATGGCTCTCGGCATATTGGCGCACCGTGGCGACCGGGTCCTGCGTCAGCGCCAGCAATTGTTCGGCGGGCAAACTCGGATTGGTCGTCAGCCAAGTCCGCACTTGGTCGTCATGGTCAACGGCGAGTTGCGCGAGTGTCGCTGACGGTGTGGATGAATTTTCGGCGACGCACAGCCGGACGAAGTTGTTTTTTTTCATGCCGGCGAGCGCTTGCAAGATTTCCGGCGGCGTGTTCCGGTTGCGCGCCAGTTCGCGCCAGGTTGCGTAACCGTTGATTTGCGTCTGGTTTTTCACCAACTCGTAAATCCGCGTCAATTCCGTCGCTGACAGTCGCGGGTTGGCGGCGAGTTTGCCCAGCACTTTGAAATTGTTGCCGCTGACCATGCCCTTGAACAACTCCGCCAATGCAGCGTCAGCGAGAGCGGGATTGGCGGCGAGTTGTTCCAGGACGCGCGTGTTCTTCACCGTCAGCGCCCGGCTTTGCAAACGGCTCAACTCCCCGGCGGGAGTTTGCGGCGACGCGGCGAGCTTGACTAACCGCTGTTGGTGCAAATGCCGGCTCGCTACCCAGCCGCTGACGGTGAGCAGGAACACGGCGACCGCCAGCAGCGGCAGACGAGTGAGTTGCGGCTCGGCACGGCGGATTTTTTCCACGGCAAAAAACACGACATACACCAGCGCCCCGGCCACCCCCGCGCAAATGGCCGTCGCCTCCAGCGTGTAAAACGGCAGAAAAATGTAGGCGATGGCGGCGGTGGATGATTTGCTAGTCAGGAGGTTGTGCTGTGCCCAAGCGACGAACCCCGTCACCAGCAGCGTGGTCAAGATCAGTGTCGTCACCAACAGCGGGCGGAACGGGGTGCGCCAGCGAGCTACCCACACCGTCAGCGCCACCAGCGCCGCGAGCAACAGCACATATGGCAGCACGGCGAGGATAAAAAATGCCATGCCGGAGTTTTATCCGGCTTGGTTTTTCGCGCAATCACAAACCACCGCCGGCGGATTTTAAGTCGTCACCGTCAGCGGCAGCGGGCGGGCGTAGGGCGCGTGGCGCGGGCAGTTGCGGCGCTGTTCCGGCGGCAGGTTTTGCTCGGCAAATTCGATGGCTTGCCGGATGGCTTGCCAGCGTTGGCGCGGTGTCATAGCTTGCCAGCGTTTCAATTCTTCGCGTGCTTGCTCGCCGCTGTTCATGAGGGGCGCTCCGCATTCAGCAGGTTTTGCAAATAGCGCACGCGGTCGAGCTTCCGCACCGCCGCAGGCAACGCAAGCTGGCAGGCCAGCATATCGGCGTCACTGAGGCTGAGGTAACGCGCACCGTCAGCGGTCGCGCGCGCGTCCGCCGCCGCGCGACAGGCGTCGTAGCGACCTTCCAGCCCCTTGATTTCGCGGAACACGTCCAGCGCCCCGGCCGTCGTGGTCAGGCAATACACGCTCTGCTGTTTCAGCCAGTCGTGCGGTTCCGGCACTGGTTGCCAGGCGGATTCGATGGCTCCCCACTCGGCGCCGAGTTCGCGCAAGGCAAGGTTGAGCCGCCGCAAATTTTCATCTTTGTCACGCACCCAAATGTCCGTGTCAAACGTCAGCGCCGGCTGATGGCGCAATAAAAAATTCATGCCGCCGACCAGCAGCCAGTCAACCTCGTGCCGGTTGAGGGCGTGAAATATGCGGTCGGTGTCCATGGCGCGCAATATACCAAACCACCGCTCGCGCCGCAACGCTGTTCAATCCGCCCGCCGCTGACGGTGGCGAACAGTTTTTTCACCGCAAAGAAATTCTCACCACTAAGACACCAAGGCACGAAGGATTTTTTTCAAATAAAACTTCGTGTCTTGGTGCCTTCGTGGTGCAAATTTTTCAGAACTGGTGACGGTAACCTGCTGTTAGTCCCCAGGGTTTGTCGTACTTGTCGCCGAAGGAGGCTTCGTAGTCCAAGTGCAACTGATTGTTAGCGTCGAGTTGCCAGATGATACCGCCGCCTACTTCAGCACGGGCACCGTCAGTGTTGGCGCGGATGGATTGGTAGCCGTTTCTGATGGCGCCACCGGTGCTGATGGTTTCTACGCCGCTGATCTTCACGTAAGGCTGGATTGCGCCGCTGTTGGTGAGGTTGATGGTTCTGCCGAAGAGGCTGCCGATTCTCAGTTGCAGGGCGTCGAGGTCTTGGGCGCTGATGGTCAAGGGAGCGGCGCTGTAATTCTCGGCGAGGATGTGCAAGTAGTTCACTTGGAATTGCGGCTCGATAAACCAATCATCGGCGAAGGTGAATTTGTTGCCAATTTCGATGCTGCCGCCGAGGTTGATGACACTGTAGCTGGCGGTGAGTTGGGTGGTGCCGTAGGGGGCTTTTAAGTCGTTGTTGACACTGGCGGCTTTGAAGGTGGCGTCGAGGTAGAAGCCGCTGGAGTGGAGCCAGGTGGCGTAGAAGCCGCCGTAGTAGGAGTTGAGTTCACCGTCAGCGTCGGGGGTGCGGTAGTCGAGGTCGCTGCGGCCGTAACCGGCATAGACGCCCAGATTCAAGTCACTGTCTGCGCTGATGGTGAACTTGTGATCAGTGCCGAGATCCACACCGTAGATGAGTTGTTCGTAGGCTTTGCCGGCGACTTGGCTGCCGACGTTTAGCTGTTGGCCGTAGCTTCTGAGCCAGATATTTTCGATTATATGGAGCGCGGGCGTCTCCCCCCCTGGCGGGCGAGACGCCCGCGCTCCATAGCGCAACTCGCCCATGCGCTTGAGCAAGCTGTTTTGCTGCGCGAACCACATCGCTTGCTGGATGGCGATGGCGCTGTTTAACACTGCGCCCGCCGGGCTGGTGCCTTGTTTGATGAAGTGGTCACCGTCTTTGATGATGGTGTCGATGCCCCAGTCGATGGGATCCCATTGCCAGTGTTCGGTGCCGTCGCCGGTGACTTTGCCGGGGAGGACTTGGTTCGGGTCGGCTTTACCGTCGCCGGTGGCATCGATGTGGACGGTACCTTCACCGTCAGCGGTGCCGGTGATGGTGATGGAGCCGCCGTCGCCGGTGTCGCTGTTGACGCTGATATTGACGGTGCCGCTGTGGGTCATGTTGTCGAAGATGACTTCATAATCGCCGATGTTCCATACCCCGTTGTTTTCGCCGTAGTTGCCGTGGCT
>JAISDC010000249.1 GCA_031265105.1 Verrucomicrobiales bacterium | reverse complement strand
GCTACGCTGCTGTTGAGGACTGCGCCGGCGGGGCTGGTGCCTTGTTTGATGAAGTGGTCGCCGTCTTTGATGATGGTGTCGATGCCCCAGTCGATGGGATCCCATTGCCAGTTCTCCGTACCGTCGCCGGTGACTTTGCCGGGAAGGACTTGGTTCGGGTCGGCTTTACCGTTGCCGGTGGTGTCGATGTGGACTTTGCCTTCACCGTCAGCGGTGCCGGTGATGGTGATGGAGCCACCCTCGCCGGTATCGCTGTTGACGTTGATGGTGATGGTGCCGCTGTGGGTCAGGTTGTCGAAGATGACTTCATAATCGCCGATGTTCCAAGTGCCATTATTCTCGCCGTAGTTACCGTGGCTGTTTTTGTCGAAAGTCCACTCGCTGTCGCCGCCGGTGATGAGGTTGCCGCCGTGGTAGCCGCCGCTGCCGGTGGCACCGTGGTCAATGGTGATGGTGACGGCGGCCTCGTCATTTTGCGCGATGTCGCCGAGCAGGGTGCTGCCGGTGCCGCTGAGGGTGACATCAATGGTGGCGTGGTCGTTGCCGGTGATGTTGCCGGTGAGGGGGCTGCGGTTCAGGTCTATCGCTATGGTGGAGGAAGCGTTGCCCACGATGTCGCCGGCCAGGGTGGAGTCGGTGATGACAATCTCCGCCGCCGCCGTGTTAGGGTTACCTTCAAGGATGTCCGTGTTGATGAGCAGGGGAGCGACTAGGTCAGCGCCAGTGATGGTGATGAGAGCTGCCGCGTCCATGTCCGATCCCAATGTTAGGGCATTGCGCCCCGCGACAAAGGAGCCGCCATTGATGATCAGGACCGGGTGCTCGCTGGCACTGCCGGTGACGGCGAGCGCGGTTTCGCGGGCGGTGATCTTCACGTTATTGAGAATGGCGGTGCCGGTGACGGCCAGATGGAATCCGTAGCTGTGCTCACCGGTGCCGGTGGCGGCGAGCACGGTGTCGGTGAGCGTGGCGAAGCTGTCTTGACTGCGCACTCCACGCCCGTCCGAGCCGGTGGCGGTGATGGCGCCACCGGTGATGTTCAGCGTGGTGTTATTGTATGCCCCGACGGCATAAGCCTCGTCCCCCACTGTGATGACGGTGGCCCCGGACAAGTTGACGCTGACGAAGTTCTCGGCCCGCACCCCTATGCTCCGACTTCCGGTAGTGGTGATGGTACCGCCGGTCACGGTCAGCGTGCTGGTGCCGCTGGCGTTGATGGCATGCGCACCACTGTTGCCAGCGGTGGTGATGATGGTGTCGTTCACTGCCGCCGTGGAGGTGTTGAGCTGGATGCCGTAGCGGTTGGCGCTGATGGTGCCGCTGAACAGGTTCAGTGTGCCGCCGACGGTGAAGCGCGCGCCATCCTGGCCGTTGCCGCTGGCGGCGGTACCGGTGAGGGTGACATCGCTGCCAGTGAAGGTCCAGGTGTTGGAGTTCGTGAGCGCGGCGTAGTTGGCGCCGTTGTTTTCGTAATGGGTGCCGCTGACGGTGGTGTCGGAGGTGACGACGAAGTTTTGCGCGAACACATTCAACGCGGAGACGCTGAGGGCGCAGAGGGTTAATAGTAGGGTTAGGGTTTTCAGTGGTGGTTTCATATTGGGGGTGTTCATAAATTTTTTAACTCCGGCCACGAAGGCGCAAAGACGCGAAGGAAGGTAAATTTTAGCTTAATACCGCTCCGCGGCGCTGACGCTGGCGGGCGGTGTGTTACCGCATGGGGAATGAAACGGGTAAAATCTGGCCGGGAAATTAGAAAGTCGGGACAGGAGTCATGCTTTGAGCGCGTGAGCGCGTGAGCGCGGTGTACTTACGTTATGACTTATCTTGCTCATCTTCAGCGGGTTTTGACAACTCGGTTTGACGATTTGACGGGGTGACGATATGAAATCTGACTGTTTTGCGCAAGGTTTTTTTCGTTTTTTTTCACCGCAATTTCTCAACGGCGGCGTTGGTGACTTGACTGACGCTGACGCTGGTCAGGCAGCGGAGGTCGAGCGGGCAGGCGCGCAGGAAGCAGGGGCTGCACGGGACGTGTTCGCGGTTGACGCTGACGCTGTCGCCCAGCGGGCCGGTGAGTGCCGGCTCGGTGGAGCCGAACACGGCGACGGCCGGGGTGCCAAACATGGCGGCAGCGTGCATGGCGCCGCTGTCGTTGCACAGCACCAGCCGCGCGTTGGCGAGGATGGCGAGGAATTCGGCGAGGGTGGTGCGGCCGGTTTTGTCGATGACGGGTTTGGCGCATTGGATAGCTAGCCGAGCGGCGACGGGCGCGTCACCGTCAGCGCCGAGGATGACGGCGGCGAGGTCACGGTCAGCGGCGCGCAGGCGGTTGATGACGGCGGCGAAACGGTCGGTGGGCCAGCGCTTGGCCGGGCCGTAGGCCGCGCCCGGACAAACGGCGAGGTAGGGGCGCGCGGCGAGGTCACGGTCAGCGGGTGGTCGCGGAACGGGCTGGAAGTTTTCCAAGCTGTCGGTGCCGGTGACGCCGAGCAGTCGCGGCAATTCAAGGTTCTGGCGCGTCTGGTGGATGAAGCCCGCGACCGGCGCGGGACGCGGGACGCTGTCGGTGAGCAGCCAGCGGCGGCGGTGGCCGTGGAAGCCGACCCGGCGCGGGATGCCGGCGAGCCACGCTTCCAGCGCGACGGTCAGCGAGTTGGGAAACAGCAGCGCGGCGGTGAATTTTTTAGCGCGGAGCAATTTCGCCGTGTCGCGCAGGCGCGGCTGGACGCTGAGAATCTCGCCAAGGCCCGGCACCAGTCGCCAGAAGTCGCGCAGTTTTTCCGGGCAGAGCACGGCCGGGCGCAGACCGCTGCCGGTGAACTGCCGCACGGCGGGCAGCGTCAGCGCCGCGTCACCGAGCCAGTTGGGGCTGCGGAGGAGGAGGGAATTTTCCATTGATTATTGATAATTGATTATTTGTCGGACAACGCAAGCGCTATTCCGGCAAATAATCAATGTTCAATAATCAATAATCAATTTCAGCGCGCCACGCCGAATTCCGCGCGCCGGTTCGCCGCCCAGGCAGCTTCGTTTTCGCCATGTTGCGCGGGGCGTTCCTTGCCGTAGGAGATGGTGGTCAGCACGCTGGCGTTGACGCCGAGACCGAGCAGGTAATCGCGGGTGGCGATGGCGCGGCGCTCGCCGAGGGCGACGTTGTACTGGATGGTGCCGCGGCTGTCAGTGTGACCGGCGATGACCAGCTTGGCGTCGGCGTTTTCGCCGAGCCATTGGGCGATGGCCTCAAGTTTCGGCCGCTCGCTGGCTTTGATGGTGAAGCTGTCAAAGTCGAAGTACACGACGTACTGGGCGAGCGCGCTGTAATCGGCGCTGTCGGGGTTGAGGTCCGAGCGGGTCAACGGGACGCCGGCGTTCAGCGGCAGCGTGCCGCCGTCACCGATGGTGCCGCCAGCGGAGTCGCCGCCGTCGTCGATTTTTTTGTGACTGTTCGAGCAGGCGGCGAGGGTCACGGTCAGCGCCGCGGCAATCAGGCAGATATAGTTTTTCATAATTAGTGGTTGGGTTGGTGGTTATCTTGACGCATTCGGTTCCGAACAATTTGCCAAACCGTTGTCAATTTGCACGGTTTTTTTTGTTTTCGAGTCGATGAGGCAAAGTTTGCCGCCGCGGGAGAACACGAGGTGGCGGGAGTCGCGGCACCAGGCGGGGGTTTCGTTGAACCCGGCGGCGGTGAGCACGGTCTGCTGGCCGGTGACCACGTCGCTGACGGCGATTTGGTTGGAGCCGGCGGTGCGGACGGAGTAGGCCAGCAGCTTGCCGTCGGGCGACCAGGCCGGCTCGGTGGCGTAGCCGGAGTAGGTGTTGAAGCGCTGGGAGGCGCCGCCGCCGCTGGCGATGAGATAAATTTGCGGCGCGCCGCGGTCGTCGGACACGAAGGCAATCCGGCTGCCGTCGGGGGAGTACGTCGGGGTCGCCTCGGTGCCGACGGTACGGGTCAGGCGCTGCGGGTCACCGCCAGCGGCGGCGATGGTGTACAACTCGGTGTTGCCGTCCTTGGACAGCGTCAGCGCGATGCGGGAGCCGTCGGGGGAGAAGCAACCGCCGGAGTTGAGGCCGGGATAAAAGGCCACGCGGGCGCGGGTGCGGGCGGTCAGGTCAATTACCCAGGTGTCGGGGTAGCCGCTTTTCCACGAGGTGAAGACAATTTTGTCGCCGCTGGTGTTGAACTTGGGGCCGAGGTTCAGCGAATTGTCGTCGGTCAGCGAACGTGTCACGCCGCCGTCGAGATCCATGAGATAGAGGTCCTTGATTTCCCTGGGCCTGGCGGTTTTTTGCACCACAAAGGTCACCTGGCTGGTGGCGATGCCGGGCAGGCCGGTGACAGCTTCGACAATGGCGTCGGTGAACTGGTGGGTGGCGCTGCGCCAGTCGCCGGCGAAGGTTTTGGCAAATAACTGGCCGCTGGCGGAGGACAGCGTACCGGTGAGGCCGCTGCCGGTGAGCGTGCCCCTGGCGGTGAATTGGGCGACCTCCGCGCCGGTGACGTTGAACGCGCCGTGCATCTTGAAATCATTCTGGATCACGGCGGTGGCCTTGGCGCCGTCCGGGCCGCTGATGGTGGCGTGGATGTTGTACCGGCCGCCGGGGCCTTCGACCACGATTTGCGCGGCGGCAAAATTTACCGACCAAATCACACCGGCCACCAGCCAGCCGAGTCTGTTGAGAAGCAACTTCATAACCATGCGACAATGGCGAGTTCCCGCGAAAAGGCGAGTAAAAAGCAGCGCTTTCCTTCACCACGAAGACACTAAGGCACGAAGGGCTGCGGTTTTTTATTTAAGCGACATCTTTCCTTCAAAAAAATATGCCTCCCTTCGTGCCTTGGTGTCTTCGTGGTGAAAACTCAAGGCTGACAATGACTCAATCGCTCAACTCGACATTCCAGTACGCCAGGTCGAGGAAATGTTTCCACGAGTCGTGCGGCACGGTGGAGACGCTGATGTTGATGAAGGTGCGCAGGCGCGGCTTCTTCGGTTTGCGCAGCAATTGCATGCCGGCCTGGTGGGCCAGGTGATTGCTCTTGCGGGTGTTGCAGGGCACGCAGGAGGTGACCACGTTTTCCCAGGTGGTGCGGCCGCCGCGGTCGCGCGGGATGACGTGGTCGATGTTCAGGTCCTTGCGCTCGAGCTTGCGCGCGCAGTACTGGCAGGTGTAATCGTCGCGCTCGAAGATGTTGTTGCGGGTCAGCTTGACTTCCTTGCGCGGCAGCTTGTCGAACAGCACCAGTACGATGATCTGCGGCACGCGAATCTTGAAGTTGATCGTGTGAAAACACTCGTCATCGCCAGCGGCGCGGGAAAAATCGCTCCATTCCATGAAGTCGAGCGTGGCATAAGAGCCGCCGGCGTTGTCCACCACCTCGGCGTGACCGAGATAAAGCAGCGACAGCGCGCGTCTGGCCGAGCAAACGCTGACCGCCTGCCAAAGCCGGTTCAGCACCAGCACCGGCTGATTGAGAACGGATTCCATCTTCCTGCCTCGTTACAAGTTGGTCGAAGCTAGCACAGACACGCGGCGCGGTCAATGCGGCAACCATTAATACCGCCGAGGCACGGAGACGCGGAGTTTTATTTTAAAAACACACCTCGTGCCCTGGGAGCTTCGTGGTTCAGATTTCTTCGCGTCTTCGCGGCAGGAGTTTTTGCCAGCCGCCGTTTAGCAGCCAACCGGTGAGGAACATGCCGCCGAGGGCGACCGCGAACACCATGAAGCCGGCGAACAGGTGATAAAAGCTGGGCTGTTGTTCCGTGCCGATGGCGAACGACGCGCCGAACATTTGCGCGCCGAAGGCCAGCAGCACGATGCGGATGATGTTGCCCGCCACGGCCAGCGGCACCGCGCAGGCGAACAGCAGCCAGCGCTGCCAGGGCTGGCGCAGCGTCAAGTAGCCCGCCAGCGCCGCCAGCATCATCAGCGCGAACAGCGAGCGCAGGCCGCTGCATGCCGCCGCCACTTCCAGCTGGAACAATTGGCCGGGCCGGATGCTGTACTCAAAATGCGGCGCGGAAAGGATGGCGGTGCCGTGCTGGATGCTGTCCATGCCGATCAGGTTCAGCAGGTGGACGGAGAGCTTGGTCATCAACATGCGCAGGCCGCTGGTGCTGATGAACGGCATGGGCCAGGCGAAGGCCAGGAACAGCCAGGGAAAGAAGACGGCGCGCATGAACGGCAGGCCGCAGAACCACACAATCAGCGCCGCCAGGGTGAACTGGAAGGACAGAAACCCGCAGACCATGACGTCAATCTTGTAGCCGACCCAGTAGAACAGGCCGGCCAGCAGCAGCGCCAGCACGCCCGGCGCCAGGTCGGAGCGGAACGGCACGGCGGCCAGTTGCCGGCTCTGCCACCACACCAGGCCGAGGGAAATCAGCGGCACCAGTTTGCAATGCCCCCAGTCGCCCGCGTCGGCGTCCCACCACATTTGCCACAGGGCGCGGAACACCGGCACCGCCTTGAGGTCGTAGCCGAAGTTGTAGGGAAACCAGCCGTACAAGCCGACGCAAACCAGCCCGCTGACAATCAGCGGGATGAGCAGCGGGCGCCAGTGAGCCGAATTGTTTTGGGGAAGTGTCATGCCGGCTTAATAGCGGTTGACGGTGGAGACGCGGCCTTCCTTGCGGGCGACGGTCAGTTCGTCGTAAATCCAGCGGTAAGTTTTTTCCAGGCCGTCGCGCAATTTGGTGCCGGGTTCCCAGTTGAAAATCTGCTTGATGAGGGTGTTGTCGCTGTTGCGGCCGTTCACGCCTTTCGGGGCGCTGAGGTTGTAGTTGCGTTGCAGCTTCACGCCGGCGATTTCCTCGACAATGTCAACGAGCTGGTTGATGGAGACCAACTCGTTGCTGCCGATGTTCAGCGGCTCGGCGCAGTCGCTGTTCATGAGCATTTGCGTGCCCTTGACGCAGTCGTCAATGTACATGAAACTGCGCGTTTGCTCGCCGCTGCCCCAGATTTCAATGACCGGCTGGCCGTTCTGGATGGCGGTGATGACCTTGCGGCAGATGGCGGCGGGGGCTTTCTCGCGCCCGCCGTCGTAAGTGCCGTGCGGGCCATAGACATTGTGGTAGCGCGACACGCGGGTGACGATGCCGAAGTCCTCGCGGAAATGCCGGCACATGCGCTCGCTGAACAATTTTTCCCAGCCGTAGCCGTCCTCCGGCAGCGCGGGATAGGCGTCCGCCTCCTTCAGCGCGGTGATGTTGAAGTCGCGCTGCTTGTCGCCGTTGTACACGCACGCTGACGATGAGTAGAAGAAGCGCGGCACGCCGTGCTTTTTCGCGGCCATCAGCAGGTGGGTGTTGATTAACACGCTGAGCATGCACAGCGCCTTGTTGTTTTCAATGAAGCCCATGCCGCCCATGTCGGCGGCGAGATTGTAGATTTCGTCGTAACCGCCCCGGACGGCTTCCTCGCAGGCTTCCTTCAGGCTCAGGTCGAGGGTCTTGGAGTCAGCGTCAGCGTGCCGCTGATACCAGTGGTCGAGCGGTTTTTTGTCCACCGCGCCGACCTGGTGACCTTGCTGCAGCAAAGCGCCGACCAAATGACCGCCGATGAAACCACCGGCCCCGCCCACCAGAATTTTTTTCATAATATTTGTTCACGCCGTCACGGGATACTTTTTAATCCCGGACAATTGCAGGGCAATCTTATATAAAAACCGCGGATTGTTAAGTAAATAACGCCGCCAAAGTCGTCCAGGCTCCGCGCATAAACGGTAAAACCATTCCAGCCCGCCGCGTTGCATCCAGCGGGGGGCCTGCGACACGCGCCCCGCGTGAAAGTCGAAGGCCGCGCCGACGCCGAACATCAGCGTGGTGTCCAGTCGCGGCAGGTATTCCGCCATGAACCGCTCCTGTTTCGGCGTGCTCAGGCCGACCCAAATGATGTCCGGTTTCGCGGCGCTGACGGTGGCGGCCAGTTCGTCCGCCTCGGTCGCCGTCAGCGGGCGGAACGGCGGGCAATAGGTGCCGGCGATGCGCGCGCTGGGAAATTTTTGCAACAAGGCGGCCTTGAGTTGCTCCGCCACACCGTCAGCGCCGCCGTAGAGAAAATGCGTCACCGGCAGCGTCGCCGTGGCGGCCAGCACCGCCAGCATCAAGTCCGGCCCATAGACCCGCCCGAGGTCGCCGCCGACATAGTGTCTGGCCAGCCACACCAGCGGCATCCCGTCGGTGGTGTTAAGGAACGCGCCGTTCAGGATGGCGCGGAATTCGGCGGAATCCTGCGCCTCGATGATGCCGTGCACGCCGGTGACGCACACATAACCCTTGCGCCGTTCCCGCACGGCCTCAAGCACCGCCGCGGTGGCGACGGACAAATTCATGGCGCTGACCATGACGCCGAGGACATTGAATTTCGGGATAACCATTCGGGCCATTGTAAAGCGACCGGTGGCCAGCGGAAAGCGGAATCCCGCGCTACCTCTCGGACAATGCGTCAGTTGGATTTTTTTTACAGGGAGATCATGGAGAACATTGAGATTATCTGCTTAAAACCTTCATGAACTCCGTGATCTCCCTGTAAAAAATCCCCCCTACACAAACCGCATCTTGCGGGTGAACCACCAGCCGGCGGCCAGCGCGGCGAGAATGTGCAAGCCCAGCACCAGCAGGCAACTGTGATACGGCGCGATGAACGTGGCGGTGGATTGCTTGACAATGTCGTAATGGCGGAACGACTCGAAGGTTTTCAAATACCCGCTCCAGCCCCAGTACGCCGCGATGAACGGCCGGCACGCCAGGCTCAGCCACTCCGGCAGCGCCAGCGCCGCGCCGGACAACGGCAGTTGAAACCCCACCAGATAAATCGCCAGCAGCGAGGCCCGCTCCGGCGAGGCGCACGCGGCGCTGATGGCCAGGCACGTCGCGCTCATCGCCAGCGTCACGGTGAACAAAATGCCGAATTGCAAAATAAACTCGCCGGGAAACCCGCACACCGTCTTGACGAACCACGCCATCCAGAACGCCTGCAACAGACTCAGGAACGCGACCTGCAAAAACTTCGTCAACACATACGCCAGCGGCGACAAGCCCGCCCGCAATTCCTTTTGCAACACCTCGCGCTCCTTGGCGATTTCCCGCGCCCCGTTGTTCGCGCCGATGAGCGTCAGCAGAATCACCTGGAACATCGTCAGCCCCGAAATCAGCGACGCCGCGTGGTACGACTCCTGCAAATACTGCAACTGCTCGACCAGCGTGCGGATGATGTTCGTCTCCAGCGACAGCGTCAGACTGCGCACCTGCGGCAGCCCCTTCGTGGCGAACACCGCGACCACGGCGGGAAACGTCAGCGCCAGCGACAAGTGCAAGCCGACCTGCACCTTGTCGCGCCAAAAGAGCTTCGCCTGCCGCGCCAGCAGCGTGCAAAACTGCCGGCCCCCGCCCGGCGGACTCGCCGTCTTCAGCGGCTGCGGCGGATAATCGACCTCCGCCACCGGCGCGGCGGGCGGGAACTCGATATCCTGCGTCTGATAAATCGCGAACAAATCCGCGATGGACGCCACCCCGTGCGCGTCGAGCAACTCCTGATACGTCCCGAACTGCACCATGCGCCCCTTGTGCAAAAACAAAATCGCGTCGCAATATTCCAGGTGATACGTCGCGTGCGTGACCAGCACAATCGTCTTGCCGTACTGTTGCGCCAGCTCGCGCAGCCAAATCATCATCTCGCGGTCGGAAAAAGCGTCCAGCCCGCTGGTCAACTCATCCAGCAGGAAAATCGCCGGGTCGCCGATGAGTTCCTCCGCCAGCGCCATGCGCCGCATCTGCCCGCCGGACAACGTCCGGTAAGTCTGCTGCAAAAACGGCTCCAGCCGCGCCACCTCGATAATGTGCCGCATCCAATTCCGCTGCACCGCCGGCGGCACACTGTTCGGCAGCCGCAACGCCACCGCGTTCTGCAAATTTTCCAACACCGACAACTCCGGGTGAAACGCCCCGAACTGCGGCAAGTAACCCACCGCCAGCGGGAACTCCTTCTTCAACTGCCGCACCGCGTGCCCCGCGATGGACACCTTGCCCTTGGACGGCACGAGTTGCCCGGCCAGCGTCTTGATCAGCGTGCTCTTCCCGCACCCCGACGCGCCGATGATGGCGATGAAACTGCCCGCCGGCACATCGAAGGAAATATCGGACAACAACAACTTGTGCCCGATGCGGATTTCCAGATTAGCGACAGATACAGCGGCGGCGCTCATGACGAATGCCGGCAAACTACGCCAACGCGGGAAAAATGGGAGTATAAAATCGCCGTTGGCGGCACCCTTCATCTTTAACCACCGATGAACACCGATGCACACGGATAAAAACCCAAAATAAACCATCCGTGTTCATCCGTGTCCATCGGTGGGGTCTGCCGGAGCCTCGTGTGACCATGACACGTCCGCCTGTCGTTGGCCCATTCATCATCGCAACATTTCTACCGTCAATAGCGACGGTTCTACCCTCGGTAGAGGCGTCTCTACCGTCGGTAGAAGCGTTTCTACCCTCGGTAGAACCGTCTCTACCCTAGGTAGAAGCGTTTCTACCGCCGGTAGAACCGTCTCTACCGTTGGTAGAAGCCTCTCTACCGCTGGTAGAATCGTATCTACCGACGGTAGAAGCCTCTCTACCGCCGGTAGAAGCGTCTCTACCGAGGGTAGAACCGTCTCTACCGACGGTAGAATCCACCATTTGTGCAGTCGCATAAGCACTGCCACAAATACAACCAACTGATAATCAGGAGATTACTTCACCGCGGCTGCTGCTGGGTGACGCAGTGGATGCTGCCGAGGCCGTTCACCAGCGGCGAGCATTCGATGCCGATGACTTGGCGGTCGGGGAAACAACCGCTGATGATGTCCAGCGCGATTTGATCGTTGGGCGCGCTGTAGATGGGGACGAGGACGACGTTGTTGGCGATGTAAAAATTCCCGTAGCTCGCCGGGCTGCGGCCGAACGGGCCGCTGACGATGCGGTCGGGCATCGGCAGTTCGATGATTTCAAACGGCTCACCGTCAGCGTCGCGAAATGTCTTGAGCCGGCGCAAATTATTTTGCAACGGCTCATGGTTGGCGTCGGATTTGTCAGGCTCGACCACGGTGAGGATTTTGTTCCTGCCGACGAAGCGCGTGATGTCGTCGATGTGGCCGTCCGTGTCGTCGCCCTCGATGCCCTCGTCGAGCCACAGCACTTGCCGGACGCCGAGAAATTTTTTCAGGTTGGCCTCGATTTGCGCCGCTGACAGCGACGGGTTGCGGTTCGGGTTGAGCAAACATTGCCGCGTGGTGAGCACGCTGCCGCTGCCGTTCACGTCAATCGAGCCGCCCTCCAGCACCATGTCGTGCGCGACCACGGGGAAGCCGAGCAGCCGCCCGGCGCGCGTCGGGATTTGGTCGTCGTCGTCCCACGGGCCGTATTTTTTCCCCCACGTGTTGAACACAAAATCGTGCGCGACCAGCGGCGGCTGACCGTCAGCGGCGCGGTGTTTGACGAAAATCGGTCCGGCGTCGCGCAGCCACGAGTCGTTGACGGGAATGGTGACCACGCGCAGGTTGGCGAAATTAACGCCGCTGCCGGCGAGCCGTTGCCGAATCTGGCCGGCCACCGCATCGTCAGCGGCCAGCAAAATCACGCGCTCGCTGACCGTCAGCGCCGCGATCATTTGCGCGTAAATCCCGCGCACCGCCTCGAGGTCTTGCGGCCACGTCTCAAGGTTGACCGGCCACGCCAGCCAGGTCGCCTCGTGCGGCGCCCACTCGGCGGGCATGTAGTAATTATCGAAATGGATGTCCATAGGCTGCCCGCCTACCCTAGGGCAACGCCACCGTCAGCGCGAGGGTAAAACCGCCGTGAAGAATCCGTCGGCGCGGCATTATTTGCCGCGGTCCACCCAGTGCGTGATGAAGAACCGCTTTTCGTTAACATGCAAAAACCGGTCGTATTGGCCGATCAGCGGGCGCAGGGTGCAGGTCAGTTGCAGGATGACGAAAATAAACATCACCGTCCACAAGCACAGCCCGCCGACCTGTCGCAACCCGAGCTGAGCGGCCATCTTCCATTGCGCGCGGCTGCCGATGATGAAGGCAATCAGCGCGATGACGACGGCGAGGAAGCCCATGAAGTTGTCGCTGGCGGTGGACACGCTGAACAGCCACACCACCGGCGCGAAGCCGACGAGCATCAGCCCCGTCAGCGCCAGCATGCCGCTGAGCAATAACAACGCGCGGCGCAGGCCGAGGTCCATGCCGCCCATGACGCCGAAGATAATCAGGCTCGGCAGACACAGCAACGCCGCGAACAGCCCGCCGCCCGCCACCTTCAGCGGCACCGCCCACAGTTGCGCGCCGCCGGCGTAAGTGCCGAGCACCAGGCCGAACACGGCCAGGCACAGCACGGCGCTGACGGTGAACCGCACGGTCAGCGCCGTCTCCTCGCCGCGCGCGACGGCGGCGCCGACGGTGGCGGCGGGTTGTTTGAGCAGGGTGAGCGCGCTGAGCCGGCCCGGTTGGGGTTCAGGCTTGGCGTCCGGCAGGGGTGGCGGGGTGGTGGTGTTCATGGTTTTTAAAGGGTCTTGCCTAGCTCAGCGTGGTATTTTGTTAAGCCTGAATTTAGCGAAACGCCGGAAACTTTCAATGCCGTTGACGTGGTTTTTGCCGCCGGCTACCGTCACCGGTTCTAAAAAGAATTGCACCACCAAGCCGCCAAGGCACGAAGGCTGTTTTTTCAAACAAAACTTCGTGCCTTGGTGTCTTGGTGGTGCAAATTGTTTTTTACACGTCGTAGTACATGAAAAACTCGTACGGATGCGGACGCAGGCGCAGGTTGTCGTAGTCGCGCTTGTGGCTCGCCAGTAGCGTGTCAATGAAGTCCTTGGTGAAGACGTCGCCCTTGAGCAGGAACGCGTGGTCTTCTTCCAGGGCTTTGATCGCGCCTTGCAATGAATCCGGCGCGGTCGGCACTTTGGCCAATTCCTCGGCCGGCAATTCGTAGAGGTTCTTGTCCATCGGGTCGCCGGGGTGGATGCGGTTTTGGATGCCGTCGAGGCCGGCCATCAACTGCGCGGCGCAGCAGAGGTACGGATTCGCGGCCGGGTCGGGCGTGCGGAATTCGACGCGGATGGCTTTCGGGTTCGACGAATAGGCCGGGATGCGAATCGCGGCGCTGCGGTTGCGGGCGGAGTAGGCGAAGGTCACCGGCGCCTCGAAGCCCGGCACCAGGCGCTTGAAGCTGTTGGTGGTCGGGTTGCAAATCGCCGTCAGCGCGCGCGCGTGCTTGATGATGCCGCCGATGTAGAACAGCGCCATCTCGCTCAGGTGCGCGTAGCCGTTGCCGGCGAACAGCGGCTTGCCGTCTTTCCACAGGGATTGGTGGGTGTGCATGCCGGAGCCGTTGTCGCCGAAGAGCGGCTTGGGCATGAACGTGGCGGTTTTGCCGTATTTTTTCGCGATGTTTTTGACGACGTATTTATAAATCGCCATTTTGTCGCCGGTGTTGAGCAGCGTGTCGAAGCGGATGTCGATTTCCGCCTGGCCGGCGGTGGCCACTTCATGGTGCTGGCGCTCGATGGTCACACCGAGGGATTCGAGCACGAGGGTGATGTCGTTGCGAATGTCCTGTTGCGTGTCGGCGGGCGAGACCGGGAGGTAGCCTTCCTTGTGGCGGATTTTGTAGCCGAGGTTCGGCGCTTCGTCACGGTCAGTGTTCCAGATCGCTTCTTCCGAATCGACGGTGTAGGACTGCGTGTTGGAGGCACTCCGGTAACGCACATCGTCGAAGATGAAAAATTCAGCTTCGGGGCCGAAATACGCGGTGTCGGCGATGCCGGTGCTCTGGAGATAATTCTCGGCCCGGATGCCGATGCTGCGCGGGTCGCGTTCGTAGGTTTCCTTGGTGACGGGGTCGATGATGGTGCCGATTAGGCTCAGCGTCGGTTCCGTGTTGAACGGATCAATGAACGCCGTGGCCGGATCGGGGAGCACCAACATGTCCGAGTTGTCAATGGCTTTCCAGCCGCGGATGGAGGAGCCGTCGAAACCGAGGCCGTCCTCGAATACTTTCTCGTCGGTGTCGCCGATGGTGGTGGTGAAATGCTGCCATGTTCCCGGAATATCGAGAAACTTGTAGTCAACTAATTTGACGCCGTGTTTCTTGGCAAAGTCCAGAACCTCTTTGCCACTTTTCGCTTTGATATATTTGTCTGACATAAATCCTTGCTGGTTGATTATTATACGGCTTTATCGCCGGTTTCTTCCGTGCGAATACGAATAGCTTGTTCGACGGGTAATACAAACACTTTTCCATCGCCGATTTTACCCGTCTTGGCCGCGGCGATAATTGCCTTGACCGCCAGGTCGAGCACTTGGTCGCGCACCACGACCTCGATTTTGACCTTGGGCAGGAAATCCACGGTGTATTCGCTGCCGCGGTAGATTTCGGTGTGGCCTTTTTGCCGGCCGAAACCCTTGACTTCAGTGACCGTGAGGCCCTCGATGCCCACCTCGGTCAGCGCTTCCTTGATTTCTTCCAGTTTGAACGGTTTGACGATTGCTTCGATTTTTTTCATGACTTGGGTTCTTTCAGTTGCCTGGCCGGCGGCCCGTCACGGTCAGCGACGGGCCACCGTCAGCGGTTAATTTCAGAGATTGTAGCCTTCCTCGCCGTGGTCGGTGATGTCCAGGCCCTCGGTTTCCTGTTCCGCCGTCGGGCGCAGACCGATGGTGAATTTGATGGCGTAGGCCAGCAGCGCCGTCGCCGCCACGCTCCACACGATGACCATGCCCACGCTGGCCAGCTGTTTCATGAACAACTCCAGCCCGCCGGCCTGGCCGTTGATAAATTCCTTCGCCAACAGGCCCGTCAGCAGCGTGCCGACCGTGCCGCCGACCGCGTGCACGCCGAAGGTGTCCAGCGCGTCATCGTAGCCCAGCCACTTTTTCACATACACACAGGCAAAGAACGGC
>JAISDC010000210.1 GCA_031265105.1 Verrucomicrobiales bacterium | reverse complement strand
GCGTAAGCCTGCCGGGTGGCGGCGAAGGCGAACTGGGTGTAACGGTCGCACCGGCGCGCGTCCTTGGGATTTTTGAAGAAGGGCGCGGGGTTGAAGTCTTTGACCTGACCGCCGAATTTGGTGGAATATTGCGAGACATCGAACGAGGTGATGGGGCTGATGCCGCTGCGGCCGTTAATCAAGCCGTCCCAGGTGGTGGTTAAGTCGTTGCCCAACGGGGTCAGGACGCCGATGCCGGTGACTACGATTCTGCGATTGCTCATAAAAACTCAAATCAAAAATCCGCCCAGCGGCGCCACGGGCGGCCTCGTAATTTCGACGGCCGCGACCGGTGCTGGCTGGTCCGGGTTGTTGTTTTAACCCAAAGCGAGGTCCGCGCCTGCCACGAGGGAACCGGTTTCCTGGAATTTGCCGCCCGCTGGTCGCGGGACGGGGAACCTGATATGCCCGGCAGATTATTTTTACGCCACGGAGTTCGTGTTTTGAGTTTTTATCAAACGCGCCAGGGCCTGGGTTGCGCGCCCCGGCGATGGGGTTTATTTGCCTTCCTGTTTTTCCTCAATGTACTTGAGCACGTCACCGACGCTGGTGAGTTTCTCGGCGTCCTCGTCCGGCACCTCGATGGAGAAATGCTCCTCGAACGCCATGACCAGTTCGACGACATCCAA
The DNA here is from genome assembly GCA_031265105.1 of Verrucomicrobiales bacterium. Classification (GTDB taxonomy): domain Bacteria; phylum Verrucomicrobiota; class Verrucomicrobiia; order Methylacidiphilales; family JAAUTS01; genus JAIRPN01. Next base: position 9,941 of record JAISDC010000210.1, on the reverse strand, counting down.
AGAATCGGCGCCGAGGTCCTCGATGAACTTGGCCTCAGGCGTCACCTGCTCCGGATTGACGCTCAGTTGTTCCACAATAATTTCCTTAACTTTATCTTCGATTGATTTATCGGACATCTTGTTACTCCTATCTTATTTGGTTTAAGGTTCAAGCGAATTCTGCGAAGCCGTTTGGCTTTGGCAACCTAAAATTCAATCAAACCAAAGTTTTGTCTTCAGATAAACAAACCCCCGTCCACGGTCAACACCTGCCCCGTCAGATAGCCCGCCCCCGCGCTGCTCAAAAACAGCGCCAAGGCCGCCACATCGCCGGGTTCGCCCAACCGTTTGAGCGGGATTTGCTCCTGAAGCTTTTGTTTCAACTCAGCAGCCAACGCGCCGGTCATATCCGTCTGGATAAAACCGGGACAAATGGCGTTGCAATTGATATTGCGGCTGGCCAACTCCTTGGCGACCGACTTGGTCAAGCCGATGAGACCCGCCTTGGCCGCGGCATAGTTGGCCTGGCCGGCGTTGCCGTGGAGGCCGATGACCGAGCTGATGTTGATAATCCGGCCCTGGCGCGCCTTCATCATGATTCTGGCCACCGCCCGCGTCCAATTAAAGGCCCCCTTCAAGTTGGTTTGCAGCACGGCGTCCCAATCCTCATCACTCATCCGCACGAGCAGCGTGTCGCGCGTGATGCCGGCGTTGTTGACGAGAATATTGACGCCGCCGAACTGCCGCTGCACCTCGTCCACGCAAGCGTTGACCGCTGACGCTGACGCAATATCCACCCCGTAACCGGCGTACCGCGCGCCCAGCGCGGTCACCTCCCCGGCGATGGCGTTGGCGGAAGCCTCACTGCGCGCCACGCCGGCGATGTTGCAGCCCTCGCCGGCGAGGGCCAGGGCGATGGCCTTGCCGATGCCGCGGCTGGCTCCGGTGACGATGGCGGTTTGGTTGCTAAGTTTCATAGGGGGCAAAGGGGAACTTACGGGATGGCCGGCGCCGCCGCGATTAATTCGTCCAGCGAGCCGATGCTGACCACCGGAATATCAGGGTTAATACGCTTGCACATGCCGGCCAGCACCTTGCCGGGGCCAAGCTCGATAAACTGGGTGACACCGTCGCGAATCATTTCCTCGACGCAATCCTGCCAGCGCACGCTGCCGGTGACCTGGCGCAGCAGGGTGTCCTTGATTTCGGTGTTGCCGATGACCCGCTTGCCGGTGACGTTACTGTACACCGCGACGGTCGAGGCGCTGACCGTGACGCCGTCCAGCGCCGGCCGCAACCCCTCCTGCGCCGACAGCATCAGGCGCGAGTGGTAAGCCCCCGCCACGTTCAGCGGCAGCGCGCGCTTCAACCCCAGCGCCTTGCCCTGCTCCGCCGCCGCCGCGATGCGGTCCGCCGCGCCGGACAGCACGATTTGACCGGGACAATTGTAATTGGCCACCTCCAAGTCCGTCGCCGCCGCCAGCGCCTGGGCCTGCTCCGCCGTCGCGCCAATCAGCGACAACATCCCGCCCCTGGTCTGCCGGCAAGCCTCCTGCATCAGCCGCCCGCGCGTCGCCACCAACTGCAACCCGTCGGCAAACCGGAAATGCCCCGCCGCCGTATGCGCGGTAAACTCGCCCAGCGACAACCCCGCCGCGGCCTGGAACCGCCAGTCCGGGCGCGCCTTTTGCAACACCGCCAGCAAACTAAGCCCGTGCACGAACAGCGCGGGCTGACAATAACTAGTGTCCGTCAGCGTCTCCGCCGGGCCGTTGAAACAGACCTCCTGAAACCCGTTGTGCAGCAACTCGTCCGCCTGCCGGAACAACGCCGCCGCCTCGGCATGAGCCGCCGCCAAATCCTTGCCCATGCCCGCGAACTGCGCGCCCTGGCCGGAAAAAATCACCCCTGTCTTCGACATCGCAACCTCCTGATTAACTGAACGGCCTAGGCTAGGCAAAGACCGACCATTAAGCCAATAACTTTTTATCACCGCCCCGCCGCGTCAGGAGCGGGCGATTTTATTCACCACGAAGGCACCAAGGCACGAAGGGCAGCGGAAATTTCAAATTCCAAGCTCCAAAATCCAATTAATTCCCAAATTCCAATTTTTTTAACCCCCAAACTAACGCTGAACTACCCCGGCCGCCTGCGCGGCCACCCCTTCGCGGAAGGGGAATCAGCCCCAAAGGGGCGACAGCATAACAGCCTAGGGCAACGCCCTAGGTTATCTTAAGGCCAAAGGGTCAGCCCTGAAGGGGCGGCGCATCCCCCGACGCTTTGCGCCACCCCTTCGGGGCTATCTCCCTGCCGCGCAAAGGTGACCGCGCAAACAACCGGAACAGTCCAGCGTCAGTTTGGAAGTTTAGAAATTGGAATTTGAGGATTAATTGAAATTTGGAGCTTGGAATTTGAAATTTATACCCGCCCCAACACCCGCTCGGCCAGTCGTTGCCCCAATTCCTCAGGGTGCAACGCGCTGCCAGTGAGATATGCGTGGCGGCCGGCCGCCGCGCTGCCAGCATAATAAACAGCGGCCACATGCAGACACACCCCGTCGTAAACGCGGGCGAGGACGCCGAGCGGGGCCTGGCAGCCGCCGCCGATGGCGCGTAAAAAAGCGCGCTCGGCGCGCCACCGCACGAGACTGGCGCGGTGCGTCACCCGCCGCAACACCGGCAGCCACGCGCTGTCCGCGGCGCATTGAATGACGATGGTGCCCTGCCCGGCGGCGGGCTTGATGAAGTCGGTGGGCAGGACGCTGACGATGAGGCCGTCGGTGTCGGGACACAGGCGTTCCAGCCCGGCCTGCGCGAGGATGAGGCCGTCCCACGCGGGCTGCTCGCGCAGCTTGCGCAACCGGGTGTCGAGATTGCCGCGGATGGCCATGAACTCCGTGCCGGGGTATCGTTCCAGCCATTGCCGGCGACGCCGGACGCTGCCGGTGGCGATGACCGCGCCCGGCTTGGCCGTCACCGCCGCCAGCGGCGCGCGCGACACCAGCACATCGTTCACCGCCGCGCGACACAGCACGCCGCCGATGACCAGACCGTCCGGCAACTCCGCCGGCAAATCCTTCGCGCTGTGTACCGCCACGTCAATAGCGCCCGCCAGCAGCGCCTCCTCCAACTCCTTGGTAAACACCGCCTTCGTCAGCGTGTCCGGCTTCGCGTCGGCGGCTTGCCAGCGGTCGCCCGTCGTGGCGATGACCACCGTCTCCGCCGCCACCTCCGCGCCCGCCGCCGTCAGCGCCCGCTGGAACAGCTCCGCCTGCGCCAGCGCCAGCCGGCTCCCGCGCGTGCCCACCCTGATAAGATTATCACTCATGGCTTGGTTTCCCCAACAATTGCCCCACCGTCTTTCGCAACCGCGCGTAATCGCGCAAATCCTCCCACCGGGCCGCCTCCCGCCCGGCCTGGTCGAACACCAGCACCCGCAGCGTCGCCGCCGACTCCCGCCAGCCGAGCCGCGCCGCCAACTCACCCTTGAAATCAGCCACCACGCTGAGGTCCGCGCGCGGGTCGCCGCCGTTGCCATTGTTCCGGTAAAACGGCGTGAGGCGCTCCGCCTCAGCATCCAAGTCCCGCATCATCCGCCGCTGCGCATACCCCGGCGCCAAATGCGCCAGCGACCCGCGCAAATCCACCACGATGACAGAGCGAAACGCCCGCACCCCCTGCAACTCATCCAACGCCCGACTCGCCGCGCGGGTCGCGTCCTGCACCTCCTCATTGCTATAAATGACCACATGCACCCGCCCGCTGCCATTGAGCACCCGCTCCCGCCCGTCCACATCAACGGCCCGGATTTCCGCCGCGTTAACGGTGGCCGACACTGACAGTGCGAACCATAAAATTTTCAACCACGGATGAACACGGATGCACACGGATTTTCTGTTAAGAAAGTTGTATCTATCCGTGTTCATTCGTGTCCATCCGTGGTTAAAAAAAAGTCAGTCGATGAGTTCCAGAATAAACCCCCGCAAATACTCACTCTCCGGCACCTGCAACACAATCGGATGGTCCGCCGGCTGGCGGCGGATGTCCAGCAACCGCGCCGCGCGGCCCGCGTCACCGGCAGCGTCCAGCAACATGCGCCAATAAGCGTCGTGCGTGACGTGATGCGAGCACGCATAAGTCGCCAGCACCCCGCCCGGCGCCAGACATTGCAACGCCCGCAAATTCAGCCCCTTGTAACCGCGCAACGCCTCGGCGAGACGCCCCTTCGTCTTCGTGAACGACGGCGGGTCGAGGATAATGACATCCCATTCCCGCCGCCGCTCGCGCGAGAAATAATCGAACACATTGCCGACGCTGAAAGTGACCTGCGGCCAGCGATTACGCTCCGCGTTGCGCCGCGCCAGCGCCACCGCCTCCTTGGAAATATCAATGCCCAGCACCTCCGTCGCGCCGCCGGCCGCGGCGTGCAGCGCGAAACCGCCCTGGTTGCAACAGGCGTCGAGCACGCGCCGGCCCCGGCACAGCGCCGCCACCCGGCGGTACTCCTCGCGCTGGTCGAGATAAAAGCCGGTCTTCTGCCCGCCCGCAAGGTCGAGCCAGAATTCCACCTCGCCGATTTTCCGCCAGTGCGGCGTCACCTCCGCGCCCGCGACGCTGACGGTGAGGTCGAGTCCTTCCTTCACGCGAATCGGCGCGTCGTTTTTCAACAGGATGGATTTGGGCCGGCACAACTCGTCGAAAATGTCCGCGATGTCGGCCAGGCGCCGGTCCACCGCCAGCGTCAGCGCCTGCAACACGATGATGTCGCCGTAACGGTCGGCAATCAAGCCGGGCAGGTTGTCCGACTCCGACCACACCAGCCGCGCAACGTCAGCGTCCCCGCGCCGCCGCGCCGCGCTGACGATGGCGGCGCGCAGGAACTCCTTGTCAAAATCCGCGCGCCCGGTCGCAAACCGGCGCCAGACGATTTGCGACTTGCCATTGTAAATCCCCGTGCCGAGCAGCCGCCCCCGCGCGTCGCGACACTCGACCGCCCGCCCGTCAGCGTCAGCGGGCAACAACTGCTGGACTTCATTGGCGAACACCCACGGATGTCCCTTGAGGACGCGCGGGCGGTCGCCGGGCTTGAGCTTCAGCGCGGGCATGGGAAGCAGACTAGGCGGGATTCCCCCCGCGTCGAGGAAAAGCGGCGCTGACCGTGACACGTCACCGCCGGCGGCATTACTTTTGCGCGGCGAGAAACTCCAGAATCACCTGCGCCTGGTCCTTGGTGTGGCCCCGGTGGTCGGCGTAAATGATTTTGCCGTCGTGAATAAGATACGCCTGGCGGGCGGACAAACCCTGGCCGTCAGCGTCAGCGGCGCCGAGTTGGAAAGCGTTGGTGACTTTGCGGTCAGTGTCAGCGATGAGCGTGAACGGGAATTTCTGCTCGGCCCTGAACTCGGCCTGCTTCTTTACCGTGTCAGTGCTGACCCCGATGACGGTGACGCCGAGTTTCGCCAGTTCACTGTCAGCGTCGCGCAACGCGCACCCCTGCGCGGTGCAGCCGCCGGTCTTGGCCTTCGGATAAAAATAAACCAGCGTATAGGGGCGCTGCCGGTAGATTTCGCCGAGGTTGACGGCTTTCCCCTCGTCCGTGACCACATCCAGCACCGGCGCGGCGGCGCCGACGGTCAGCGGCTGGGATTGGGCGAAGCCGCTGACCGTGAGCGCCAGCAGGCACAGAAACGCAAAAAGTTTTTTCATGACCGCCGATGATAAGCCGCGCCACCGCCGCCCGGCAAGCCGGATTTGCCGGCCGGCGCCTAATTCCGCGCCTCATGCAACAACCGTAGCGCCGGTGCTCCATGTTCTATAACGTGTAAATCACCTTCGCCAACCACGCGCTGAGCAGCAACATGAACGGCACCGCCCACGCCGCCGCGCGCCGGCTCAGGCCGGCCACGCCGACGCAGCCGGCGTCCAGCATCAGCACCGTCAGCGTCAGCGCCACCAGCGTCACCAGCGCGACGATTGCATAATTGGCCGCGCCCAGCAGACTGCCCAGCAGCAGCGCCGCGCCCAGTGGCAGCAAGGCCGCGCCCGCGACGAACACGTCCGCGCCAATGGCCGCGGTTGCCCCGCGCAGCAGTTTCCGCGCCGCGAGCACCGCCACCGTCAGCGCCAGGAACGGCGCCAGCGCCGCGAACAGGATTTTGAAAAACTGCCCGGCGTCGCCGCCGCCGCGATGGTAAAAACCGCCGAGGAATCCGCCCACCGCGCTGACGATGCGATACGCCGCGAACGTGCCGCACGCCGCGAACACGCCGCCGAACACCAGCCCGGCACCCAGCGCGCGTTGTTCGCCCAGCGCGTCAAAGGCCGGCGCGATGCCGCCGGTCGGGTCCGCCGCGATTTTTTTCAACGCCGCCAGCGCGTCCTTGCCCGCGACGACGAACGACGAGTCCGGCGCTGACGCTGACGCTGACGCTGACCGTGCCAACGGCGGCGGCAAGCCCGCCGCTGACGGGGCCGGCACCGCCGCCAGCTTGGTCAACACCGGCCACTCGCGCAGCGGTTTCCACGGCCCGCCGACACTGTCAGCGGCCGGATGTTCCGGCGTGATGGTGCCGTCGGCGATGAGTTGCTTGATTTGTTCCGGCGGATATGGCCCCGCTGCCTGGCCGTTGTTTTGCAGGTAGAGTTGCATAAAGGTTCAGTTTTCAGGGTTCGTTTTTCACCGTCAGCGTTTCGGCTGGCGGTCGTCTTTTTTGCTTTTTGCCGGCGCGGGACGGGAAGATTGTCGTGATGCCGGACGCGATGACGCCGCTGACGGTGCCGGGCGCGACGCGGGCGCGGGGCGGGAGAATTGTTGCGGCCGTTCCTGGCGTTGCGCTGGCGCTGACGGCGCGGGGCGCGAAAATTGTTGCGGCCGCTTTTGGCTCGCTGACGGAGATGCTGACGGTGCCGGTCGTGAAAATTCTTGTCTCGGCGCTGGACGCGACGCCGCTGCCGGCGCGGCATGATGCGCTGGCGGCGGCGCGTGATGAATTGGCGCGTGATGCGGCGGGCGCGGCGGCGCGTGATGGCGCCGGAACGGATTGAGGCGCACCCACCGACTGGTCACCACCACCGGCGCGGTCTCGTAAATCACCGTGCTGGCATAGGTCGCTCCCGGCGCGGACCCCGCCGCTGACGGTGCAGTGTCCGCTGACGCCGCGCGGTCAGCCGCGCTGAAACTCAACTCAGCCTGCGGCGCCGCGCACGGCACGTATCCCTCAATCGTCACGCCGCTGTCGGTGACGCGCGCCAGCGCCTCGACTTTCAGCAAAATGCCCGCCGCCGACGGTGAATGGTAGGCGCGCTCGAAGTTCACCGTCAGCGTGTCCGCGTCGCGCCACGCGCCGAGGCTGAGGTAGGAGCGGCGTTCCTGGTAGTCGGCGGAAATTTTCCGCGCCGCCGCGTCGGCCAGCGGCGCGGCCTCGCGCATGATTTGCTCGCCGAGCGCGTCGCCGGCTCTTTTCAAGACCGCGCCGTCGGCGGACAAAATCCACAAATAATCGCCCGCGTTGCCGCGCCGCTCGCTGGCGGCGATGAAGCGCTGGCCGGGCGACGGCTGTTGATTGAGCAGCCAGCCGCCCGCCGCGTAAGTGGCGACGCTCTCCCCGCCGCGCCGCAGCGTCAGCCTGGGATTGTCGCCCTCGGAAATTGACACCGTCAGCGGCGGCCCGCTTTGCGCCGGCACCGTCACGGTCAGCGGGGCGTTGTCCCGCTGGTGGTGCCACCACCACCACGCCGCGCCGCCGCCCGCGAGCAGCAGCAGCGCGCCCAGCGCCAGCAACGCGCCCGCGATGAGTTTCAAATACAGCAAATTGCCCGCCGCTGACGGTGCCGGCGCCGGGCTTGGATTTTGGTTGGTCATAAATTTTTCACCCCGTCGCGTCACCGTCAGCGGCTACAAATCGCCGAGGCTGTTGGCGCGCCACTCCCAGCGGGCGACCTCGCGGTATTCGTCGTAGTAAGCCTGGTGGTACCAGTCCGCTCGTTTTTCCACCAGCCGGTTGTTGTCGTAAAAAAAGTGGTTCTTATAAAACCGATTCCACGCCGCGTCTTTTTCGCGCTTGGTTTCGTCGCTCGTCAGGCGACCGCCCGTTTTGGCCAGTGTGCCAAGGTTCACCGCGACCAACAAAAACGGCCCGCCGGTGCGGTAACTGCCCGCGTGGTAGGGATTGCCGCGCTGCAAGCCGTCGCGACCAGATTGCAGCGCGCCGCTGACGCTGAACTCCGCGCCGCCGCGCCGCCAGAACCATCGCAACGAGGAACCCTTGATGACCAGCCGCTCGCCGCCGCTGACATAGACGCCCTCGCGCACGCCGAGTTGATTGTGCGTGACCACGCGATTCCGCGCCTCCCGCGCCGCCGCTCGCTCGGCCGCCGCGCGCTCCGCCTCCTCCCGCTCGGCGTCATAGCCGGGCGACGGGTCGAGCACCTCGGTCTGGCTCACCGTCAGCGTGTCGCCGACGGCGCGCAGCGCGACGCGCAGCTTGGGCCAGTGCTCCGGGCGCAAGTTGGCAAACGGCGCGCGGTCGAGCACCGTCAGCGTGTCGTGGTCCGCCCAGCCCTCCGCCGCGCGCGTCCAATGCATATCGTCCATTTCGGCGCGCGGCGTTTTTTTCCTCGCGCACTCGACTGTCGGGGCGAAACTCATGTGGTCACCGTCAGCGGGCTGCAACTCGACCCCGTCGCGCCGGAACACGCGGACGTAATTGCCGGCGTTGGCGGGGCGCTGGTTGACGGCGATGTATTTGTTGTCCGGCGACGCGAACGCGCCGAGGAACGAGCCGCTCACCGGCACCCGCGCCACCTCGCGCGTGCCGCGCAACACCAGCAGCGTCCGCTCCAGCGCGGCGGGCGCGCCCGGCGCAGGCTCGTCCAGCGCCCGCGCCGACAGTGGCGCGAACGGTTGATAATAAAACCACCACGCCGCCGCGCCGCCGATGCCGAGCAATAGCACCACCGCCGCCGCCAGTACGCCGATGGCGATTTTCCAAAGCAGCGGATTGTTCGCCGCTGACGGTGATGTTTTTGCCGGCGCCGCTGACGATGAGGTCGTCCAAGGCGACGGCAACTTCACCGACAATGCCGACGCTGACGGTGTTGGCAAGGTGACGGCGGCTTCCAGCCGCCGCCCGTCATGACCAGCCCGGCGCGGGTCACCCGCCGGCGGCAGGATGCCGCCGTTACCATCGCCAGCGCGCGCCAAGGCGTTGAAATTTTTGATAAAAATGAACAGCGCAATCGTTGAGCCGATGCCGCACAGCAGGTGCCCGAAAATTGCCCACGCCAGAAATGTCCCCGCGCCCTCGCTGACGCTGACGCCGCGCCGCCGCGCACCCGCGCGCACCCGGTCGAACAGACCGCACCAAAACAACAGCGCGTAGATACCCAGCGTCAGCGGCGTCAGGAAGAAAAACTTCCACCCGCCGCCGGCGCGTTTGCCGTCCTCGCGGCACATTGCGTTCACGTCGCGCGCCACGCCGTTCACCCAAATGAAAAAGTAAATGCCCAGCGTCAGCGGCGTGAGCAGCAGCAGCGTCAGAAAACTGCGCGGTTTGATTTTCGCGTTCATAAAACTCCTCACTCAAATTTCACGCCCGCGCCGTCGGCGCTGACGGTGAAGCACTCGACCAGCGCCCACACCCAGCTCGGCACGCCGAGGCAGAACAGGCCCATGAGCAATTGCGCCGTCGCCTGGTTCATGCGCCCGGCGTAAAAATTGTGAATGCCCAGCCCGCCGAAAAAAATCGCGAGCAGCACGTAGGCGGCGCGCGATTTCGGCACCGGCGCCGAGGCCGGCGCGGGCGCTGACGGTGACACGATTTGCACGACGACCTGCGGCGCGCCGGCCTGCCCGCCGCTGACGGTGACGGTCGGCGGCGCTGGAGGGTTGGACTGGGGTTGCGGTTGCGGTGTTTGCGTGCTCATAAAAAATCCTCACCATCTACTACCTACTACCTACTTCGG
>JAISDC010000070.1 GCA_031265105.1 Verrucomicrobiales bacterium | reverse complement strand
CCCGCGGGGAAATCAGGAAGTCGAGGTGAGCGCGTGAGCGCGTGAGCGCGTGAGCGCGTGAGCGCGTGAGCGCGTGAGCGCGTGAGCGCGTGAGCGCGTGAGCGCGATGCACTTAGTTTATGGCCGATGTCAATCATGTTCAACGGGTTATCGGGGTTCTCTTTGCTTTAACGGGCCTTACTTTTCTGTAGGTAGTAGATAGTAGGTGGTAGGTAAGCATTCGGTTGGTTCCGATAACAACACGGGGGTGACGTTAGGTTAATCGCAATCTCAACGCAAGGTTTTTTGCCGGTTTTATTTTGGCAAAAAAAGTGTGGTCATTTGGGCAGCACTGGGTTATTTAAGGGGCCATGATTAAACAATTGATTGGATTGGGTGTGGTGACGGTTTTGGTGATTGGTTGCGCCGGCAGGGATAGGGTGGAAGATAACAGTATGCCGACTCCGGCCAGCGGTGGCACGGCGGCGTACGGTGAGCCGAATACGGCCTTGCCGGACAAGCCGGTGCTAACCGGCCATGTGACTTCCGGGGAAAAGTACACCGTGGTCAGCGGTGATTCATTGTGGAAGATTGCCCGCAATCACGGCACCACGGTGGAACAACTCAAGGCCGTCAATAATCTGACCGGTGAATTGATTCATCCGGGCCAGGTGCTGGTGATTCCTTGAACTCCTTGCTTTCTTAACGCCGCCGCCGGCGAGTGCCGGCTTTTTTCCTGCGCCCGTCGCCGGGGCCGCTGTCCTGCAGCAAGGTCGTATAGGTGTAGTCGAAGTCGTCCAGCTTCACGCGCGGGATGACTTTGTTGATGAGGTATTCAATGGCGGTGACATGCTCCTGCTCGGGGGCGGTGAAAATGGTCAGGGCGTCGCCGGCGTGATTGGCGCGACCAGTGCGGCCGATGCGGTGGACGTAATCTTCCGGGTTCTCCGGCACGTCGTAGTTGATGACGTGGCTGACACCCTCGATGTCCAGTCCGCGCGCCGCAATGTCAGTGGCCACCAACACCTCCACCTCGCCGCTGCGGAACAATTCCAGCGCCTTGGTGCGCTGACCTTGCGAACGGTCGGAATGGATGACCTCGACCTTGTGCCCCTTGCCTTGCAGCGCGTGGCCGATGATGTCGGCGCCGATTTTGGTGCGGCTGAACACGATGACGCTGTGGTAATCCGTGCGGTCGAGCAACGCCATCAGCAGCTCGTCCTTTTGCGTCATGGCGACCGGATAGAGGACATGCTGAATGGTTTCCGCCGGATTGCTCCGCCGGCCGACCTCGATGGTCAGCGGCTCCCGCATGGCCCAGCCGATTAAATCAGCCAGCCGCGGCGGGATGGTGGCGGAAAACAACATGGTCTGGCGGTTGGCGTTGCAATAGCCGATAATCCGGCGCACATCCGGCATGAAGCCCATGTCCAACATGCGGTCGGCCTCGTCCAGCACCAAAACCTCCACCCGGTCCAATTTCACCGCCCCGTTTTGAATATGGTCGAGCAAGCGTCCGGGCGTGGCGATGACAATATCCGGGCACTGGGCCAATTCCCGGTTCTGCCGGTCATACTTGACCCCGCCGTGCAACAGGCAGGATTGCAGATTGGTGAAGGCGGTAAAATCATCGCAGGCTTCCTTGACCTGCGCGGCCAGCTCGCGGGTGGGTTCGAGCACCAGGCAGCGCGTGTGGCTGTGCGCCTGGAGCTTGCTGACGATGGGCAGGACAAACGCCGCGGTCTTGCCGGTGCCGGTTTGCGCGCTGCCGATGAGGTCCCGGCCGCTGCCGATGACGGGGATGGCCTGCGCCTGGATGGGGGTGGGTTCGACGTAATGCAGCCGTTGCGCCGCGTGCAAGGCGGCGTCGCTGAGACCGAGGTTGGTGAATGACATGATGCGCAAGGCTAGGGAGGACGCGGCGCGAGGGCCAGCATTTTGTTTGCCGCGCCAGCCGCCATATTTTTCTTGCGCTCCCGCCGATTCCCCGTAAAAGACAGGCAACCATTCCAGCACGATATGAAACGACGGCGCTCCATGCGCGAATCCTGGCCGATCCTCCGACGGTTTTACGGCTATCTGAAACCCTATTCCGGCATCCTGACCGTAATCTTCGCCCAACTGATTATCGTCACCGTCCTCGACCTGGTGCAGCCGAAGCTCATCGGCAAGATGATCGACGCCGCCAAGCCCGCCGCCGGCTACCACGGCGTGCTGACGCTGGTCTGGGTGTTCCTCGCCGTCATTGCCGTGCGCTCGGTGATCTTGCTGTACCGCAACTACCTGATGCAGCGCACCGGCATGCGCGTCACCTGCGACATGCGCGTCCGTCTGTTCGCCCACCTGCAAAAGCTCTCGATTAAATTCTACGAGGACAAGCACACCGGCAAAATCGTCTCCCGCATCAGCGAGGACACCAGTTGGGTACACAACATGGTCACCGGCGCCTCCATCAACCTCATCGGCGACGCCATCATGATTGTCGGCGTGCTGGCCTTCATGTGGACCTCCAACCTGGTGCTGGCCGCCATCACTATGGCCTTCATGCCGCTGTTCCTCGTCAACTTCCTCTGGCACCGCCGCCGGATGCGCGTGGAGAGCCGCATCCACCGCCACAACTGGGACAAAGTCATCGGCTTCCTCTACGAGCGCGTCGCCAGCGCCCGCCTCATCAAAGCCTTCGCTATGGAAGACCGGGAAGTGAACACCTTCCGCCACGGCATCGAGACCGACTACCGCAACTACAACCGCATCATGTGGCGCAGCGCCCTGTTGAGCGTCGGCGCCAACATCCTCGGCAACCTCGGCACGCTGGCCGTGGTGGCCTACGGCGCGTGGCTCGTCGTCAGCGGCGCGCCGCATTTCACGATTGGCGACCTGCTGGCCTTCCTGCTGTTCCTCGGTTTCCTCTATCCGCCGATTACCCGCATTGTCGATGCCAACGCGGTCATCCAGCGCGCCCTCGCCTCGCTGGAGAAAATCTTCACCCTGCTGGACACCCAGCCGCACGTGCCGCAGAACGACGCCTTGCCC
>JAISDC010000174.1 GCA_031265105.1 Verrucomicrobiales bacterium | reverse complement strand
GGGCACCAAACTCGTCGGCAACGTCAGCCGCGCTGCCGACAGCGAAATCAACCTGACCCTCGGCGCAGGAGCCTTATTCCACGGCGCGGGCACCTTGGACAACCTGACCTTGGAAAGCGGCGCCATCCTCGGCTACGCTGGCAATGTGCTGCTGGTCACCGACAGCATCAGCATCGGCGACGGCATCACCATCGACTTCAGCAGCCTGACCAAGACCGGGGATTATCAAGTACTCGACTGGAGCGGCGCGAGCGGCGGTGACAGCATCAACGCCAGTCAATTCAGCGTAGCCGCCGACGCTGGCGTCGAAGGCACCTTCAACGTGGCGAACAACCAACTGACCTTCAACGCCACTGCTGTCCCCGAACCGTCCACCTGGTTCCTAATCGGCGCCGGCCTCGGCGCATTGGCCCTCATCCGCCGCCGTTCGTCCTAACGGCACCTTGGCCCACAGAGAAGGCACAGAGAACCACGGAGATTTTATTAACTTAAAAATAAATTCCGTGCTTCTCTGTGCCTTCTCTGTGTCTCTTTGATTTGCTACGCTAGGGTCGCTGGAGCGGGCCTGGAGTAGCCCGCTGACTTTAGTGACCCACCAAAAATCGGCGCAAATAGTGGTAATCTTAATTCTTAAATCTCGTCCGCTTTCCACCGCGGCAGTTCCGGGTCATGGATGCCGAGCAGTTCCACTGCGCGGCTGACGCTGAAGTTCACGATGTCGTCCACCGTCAGCGGGCGCGGGTAGAACGCCGGCAGCGGCGGGCAGATGATGCCGCCCATCAGCGTCACGCTTTCCATGTTGCGGAGGTGCGCCAATGTCAGCGGCGACTCGCGCGTGAGCAAGACCAGCCGCCGGCGCTCCTTCAACGTCACATCGGCGGCGCGGGTCAGCAAATTGTGCGGCGCGCCGTGGGCGATGGCGGCCAGGGTCCGCATCGAGCACGGTGCGACCAGCATCCCGGCGGTCAAAAACGAGCCGCTGGCGATGACGGCGGCGAGTTGCTCCGGTTGATGCGCGACGGTGGCGAGTTGTTCCACCTCGCCGACCGTCAGTCCCGTCTCCGGCAGTGTCAGCCGCGCCCCGTGCGAAATCACCAGATGCGTCTCCACGCCGAGCCGCCGCAGGGTTGTCAACGCGCGGACGCCGTAAATCGCGCCACTCGCGCCGCTGATGCCGACGATGATGGGTTTTGTTTTCATCTTGGGAAGTTTAACGGAAAGCCTCATTAACGCAAAGGCGCAAAGGAACGAAGACGCGAAGATTTTTTTTTACAGGGAGATCATGGAGAACATGGAGATTATTTTTTTAAAAACCTCCATGAACTCCATGATCTCCCTGTAAAAAATTCTTTGTCCCTTTGCGTTAATGAAGCTAAATAAAGCATTGTCTAAGGTGCCGCCCCCACTTACCATTTTTCCCCGATGAATCTCACCATTCCCTACTTCAGCCTGGCCGAGCAAAACCGCGCTTTGCGCGCTGAACTTGACGCCGCCATCGGCAGTGTCATTGACAGCGGCGCTTTTTGCCTTGGGCCGGAGGTGGAGGCGTTCGAGCGGGAATTTGCCGCGTGGAACGGCTCCCGACACGTCATCGCCACCAACAGCGGCACTTCCGCGCTGCACCTTGCGGCGCGCTTGTTGAATCTCCAGCCGGGCGACGAGGTCATCACCACGCCGTTCACCTTCGCCGCGACCAGTTGGGCGATTTCCTACGCGGGCGCGACGCCGGTTTACGCGGACATCGCGCCCGACACGTATAACCTCGACCCGGCGCGCGTCGCCGCCGCCGTCACGCCGCGCACCAAGGCGATTTTCCCCGTGCACTTGTACGGCCAGCCGTGCGACATGGCCGCCCTCCGGCAAATCGCCGCTGACCGTGGCCTCGCCGTGGTCGAGGACGCCGCGCAGGCCCACGGCGCCACTGTCGATGGCGTCAAGGTCGGCAACTTCGCCCCGCTGACGGCGTTCAGTTTTTACCCGACCAAGAACCTCGGCGCCCTCGGCGAGGGCGGCGCGTTGGTCACCGCGGACGACGCCCTCGCCGACCGCGCCCGCGCGCTCCGCAACCACGGTTGCCGCGAGCGTTACCGCCACGCCGAGGTCGGCTACAATTACCGCATGGAGGGACTGCAAGGCGCGGCGCTGCGGGTGAAGCTCCGGCACCTCGACACCTTCAACGCCAAGCGCCGCGCGCTGGCCGGGCGTTACACGGAAAATTTGCGCGGCCTGCCGCTGACGCTGCCGGTGGAACGGCCCGGCGTCCGGAGCGCGTGGCACTTATACGTCATCCGCGCCGCTGACCGTGACGGCCTGGCGCGCCACCTCGCCGCCCGCGGCATCGGCAGCGCCATCCATTACCCCGTCCCGCTGCACCTGCAACCGGCCTACGTGGCGTTGGGCTACCGGGCGGGCGCGCTGCCCGTCGCCGAGCAAGCCAGCCGCGAGGTCCTGGCGCTGCCGTTCTACCCGGAAATGCCGCCGGCCCACGCCGACCTCGTCAGCGCCGCGATTCGGGAGTTCTTTCACCACTAAGACACGAAGGCACGAAGGGATTTTTTTTACAGGGAGATCATGGAGAACGTGGAGATTATTTTTTTAAAAACCTTCATGAACTCCATGATCTCCCTGTAAAAATTTCTTTGTGTCTTCGTGTCTTAGTGGTGAAAAAGTTACCGGAGAAATAGTTCTTGCACTGACGGTTAAGCGGCGCTTGGTTATTACCTTGATGAAAATTCAATCTCGCCTATCTCTCTTTCGCACCGCTGACGGTCGTAATCACGTGGTGACGTTCGCGCTGGTCAGTTCGTTGTTCCTGTTGTGGGGTTTTTGCAACGGGATGATTGACGTGATGGACAAGCATTTCCAAAACGAGTTGCACCTCAACCTGGCGCAGTCCGCGTGGGTGCAGTTCGCGCATTATCTCGGCTACTTCCTCATGGCGCTGCCGGCGGGCTGGCTGGCGATGAAGCTCGGCTATCGCGGCGGCATTATCAGCGGGTTGCTGATGGTGGCGCTCGGCGGGCTGTGGTTCATCCCGGCGACGCATATCGCGCAGTTCTGGGCGTTCCTGCTCGGCGTGTGTTTCATCGCCGCCGGGCTGACGTTCCTGGAGACGGTCGCCAATCCCTACACCACCGTGCTTGGCGCCCCGGAATACGGACCGACGCGCATCAACCTCGCGCAGTCGTGCAACGGCATCGGCTGGCTGCTGGGGCCGATTGCCGGCTCGCTGTTCTTCTATTCGACCGACGCGACGGGCCAGAGCACCGGCGCGGAGACCTTGTGGATTCCCTACGCGGCGGTCGCGGTCGTGGTCATCGTGCTGGCGGTGGTGTTTGCCAAGGCGCCGATGCCGGACATCAAGGCGGCGGATGTTTATCAACCCGCGGCGGGCGGCGCTGACGGTCAGGCGTCCGCGTCCGGTCACGGTCAGCGGCGCGGCTTCAGCCTGCTGTTGCTGTGGCTCAACCTCGCCGTGTTGTCGCTGGCCATCGGCATGATTGCCACGGCCATCGCCACCATTTTCAGCGATAACCTCTTCACGCCGGTGCTGGTGTGGACGACGCTGGCGATGCTGGTCATCCTCAGCGCCACGGTGTTCATCCGCAGCGCGCGGCGCTTGCGCGGCGACAGCATCTGGTCGCACCCGCACTTCTCCTCGTCCACGCTGGCGCAATTCTTCTACATGGCGGCGCAGGCGGGCATCTTCGCCTACTTCATCAATTACATGACCAGGGAAGCGCCCGTCACCATCAGCGACGCCACCGCCTCCACGCTCGCCTCGGTCGGCTTCGGCTGCTTCCTCGTGGGCCGCGTCACCGGTGCGGCGCTGGTGAAAAAATACTCCGCCCACACCGTGCTCGGCGTCTATGGCGCGGCCAATATCCTGTGCTGCGCCGTGGTGATGCTGCGGGCGGGCTGGGTGTCCACCATCGCGGTGTTCGCCTCCTATTTCTTCATGTCCATCATGTTCCCGACCATCTTCGCGCTGGGCATCTTCGGCCTCGGCGACCGCTCCAAGCGCGCCGCGTCCTTCCTGGTGATGGCCATCATGGGCGGCGCCATCGTGCCGAAACTGATGGGCCACATCGCCGACCGCACCAGCGTGTCGCTCAGCTTCATCGTGCCGCTGCTGTGCTTCGGCGTCGTCGCGGCCTACGGCTTTGCGTGGAAAAACCTGGTCGGCGCGCCGGTCGTCGCTGACAGTGACCCCCGCTGACCGTGAGAAATTTTATTATGAAAAAAACCATGCTCATCCTAATGGCCTGCGGTGGCCTCGCCGTCGGCTGCACCAAACAGAACGAAACCCAACCCGCTGACCGTGTCGCCGAACCCGACACCTCCGGCGTCAACATCCAGGGTGCTGTAGTCGAGGTTGCTGCGCCTGCCGCCCAGCCCACTTTCGGCTACGACGCGGCGTTTTTGCGGCAACACACCGACGCGCTGACCCTGCGGCGCGGCGCCGCCGCCATCGTGGTGGTGCCGCAATTCCAGGGCCGCGTGATGACCGCCACCGCTGACGGTGAGGCGAGTTCCGGCTGGATTAACTACGCGGTGGTCAAGCGCGGCGCCGGCGCGCGCACCGACGGCCAGGACACCAGCAGCGCCCACATGCTGGCCTTCGGCGGCGAGGAACGCTTCTGGATGGGGCCGGAAGGCGGGCAATACTCCATCTTCTTCGCGCCCGACACGCCGTTTGACTTCGACCACTGGTTCACGCCCGCGCCCATTGACAGCGAGGCGTGGCCGGTCGCCAGCCGCACCGACACCGCCGTGGTATTCCGCAAGGACTTTGCCCTGCGCAACCACAGCGACACCCGCTTCGAGGTCAGCGTCGAGCGCACCGTCGAGTTGCTGGATTCCGCCGCCATCGAGCAAGCGCTGACCGTCAGCCTGCCGGCGGGCCTGCGCGTGGTCGGCTACCGCACCGTCAACACCGTCACCAACCGCGGCGAGGTCGCCTGGCAACCGGATAGCGGCCTGCTGTCCGTCTGGTTGCTGTGCATGTTCCAGCCCTCGCCGACCACCACCGTGTTCATCCCCTACGCTGACAGTGACGCCGCGCAGGCCGAGCCGATTGTCAACGCGGACTACTTCGGCCCCATCCCGTCCGACCGCCTCAAGACCGTCGATGGCGTGATTTATTTCAAATGCGACGGCAAACAGCGCGGCAAACTCGGCGTGCCGCCGCTCCGCTCCCAGGGCCTCGCCGGCAGCTACGACCCGGCGCTGGGCCGCGTCACGCTGCTGATGTTCACCCCGGCCGCCGCCCCGCACGGTTACGTGAACGGCAAATGGGAATTGCAAAAAGAACCGTTCACCGGCGACGCCATCAACAGCTACAACGACGGCCCGGTTGACGCCAGCGGCGCGCAAATGGGACCGTTCTACGAGATTGAATCATCCTCACCCGCCCTGGCTCTCGCGCCGGGCCAAAGCCACACCCACACCCAGACCGTGGTACACCTCTACGGTCCCGAGGAACTGTTGCAACAAGCCGTCAAGGTGGATTTGCAAAAAGTCAAAACCGCGTTTTGAGCGGCGCGCCGCTTTGATTTTTTAACGCAAAGGCGCAAAGGCGCAAAGGACACAAAGCGCGCGAAGATTTTCAAACAGGTTTTTTTGCGCGCCTGGCCGTCGTGTGGCAGTCCTGCGTCGTGGGCGCGAAGCGCTTTGGAGTGCGGCAGTCCTCTGCCGCTTTCTTCGACCTCATGTGGAAAAAACCAAAGCGGCACAGGAGTGCCGCACTCCAAAGCGCTTCGCGCCGCCGTATCACCCGACAACACGGTGGGAGCACTGGGAGCGCCGGCTTCCAGCCGGCAGAAGGCAGCAGAGCCGGCAAGATGCCGGCGCTCCCAGTGTGGGGCCAATTGGTCAGCGTCGGCGGCGGAGGAAGGCCAGCAGCGCGACACCGGTTCCCAGCAACAGCCAGGTCGAGGGTTCGGGGATGTTGCTCAGTAACAGGCTGTGGCCGTCGTCGCTGAGTTTCAGTTCGAAGCCGCTGGGCAGCACGGCGTTCCAGTTGTCGAGGTCGGCGCTGAGGGTGCCGGCGGCGGTGAGAATCGCCAGTTCGCCGGTGAAACCATCCAGCGTCGCGCCGCCCTGGCCGATGAGGTTCAGGGTGTAACTGTCAGCGCTGAGGGTCAGGTCGCCGGCGAAGATGAGTTGGTCGTAATCGAATCCGGCGCCAAGGGTGGGATCGCTGAAATCCCAGTCGTACACCAATTCAGTGCCAGCGCCGCCCCAGGTGTAGGCCGCTTCGGAAAAATTCAGCTTGCCGATGCCGCCGTCGATATCGCCGGGATTGATGAAATGGGTGCCGCTGCCGATGAAGGTGGCTTGAGCAAAAGTGCCGTTGCCGCCGATGAGGCCGCCGCTTTCCCATGACAGATTGCCGACGGTCTTGTCGGCGTTGTGAATCAGGACGCTGTTGGCTTGCACTTGGATGGTGCCGGAGGCGCTGAGGTCCGCCTCACTGTCGAGAATCAGAATGCCGTGGCCGCTGACGGTCGTATTACCCGAGTAGGAGCCGGTGCCGGTGATGACGACTTTGGTGTTGGCGAAAGTGCCGGTATGGACTCCATTAGTGCCGCCGACGTGCATCATATCATTATCGCGGTTACTGATCGTCACACTGTTGACCCCGCTGCCATTGTCGCCCGCGCCGTTGCTGATGGTCTTGATGGTGATGGTGCCGCTTTGCCGGTATTGCAACCATTGAAGATGTGACGCGCCGATGGTGCTGGTATGATTGTCAGTGCTATCGAGTTGGGCAATGGCAAATTCGTTAATATAAATGCTGCTGTTGGCACCCAGGCCCTGCATGATGCTCATACTAGCATTGTTGACGCGCCCGTTAAACAGTGTGCCGCTGATGATGATTTTAGCGCTGGTACCGTCAGCGCCATTGCCCGGCTGAAGCATCAGTGCCGCGGCGCTCAGCAGGATATTATTGGTAAAAGTTTGTGTGCTGGTGATGCCAGCAGCAATAGTAAAGCCAACATATTCATTATTGCCGGTGCCGATTTTAATCCGGCCGCCATCAAAGATAAGGTTGCTTTGGTTGGCAAATATAAACGAGATAGGATTAAATACATCGTCGGCCGCGCTATTATGTATCGTTGTTGTAGTGGCCGTGTACATGAAAACCGCATTGTCAGCGGACGTGGGCACTACGCCATTGTTCCAATTGGTCGCGGTATTGAGGTCAAAGTCCTTTGTCGCAGTAGTCGTGTCACCGATCCAATCGGCATTAGCCGCTCGCGCCAGCCCGCTACCCAGCGTCAGCCAAGTCAACAGGACAACTGCCAATCTGCCAATCTGCCAATCTGCCAATCTGCCAATCTGCCAATCTGCCAATCTGCCAATCTGCCAATCTGCCAATCTGCCAATCTGCCAATCTGCCAATCTGCCAATC
>JAISDC010000065.1 GCA_031265105.1 Verrucomicrobiales bacterium | reverse complement strand
CGACTTCACCGCCTTGGGATCCGGGGTGTGGGATATTATTACCGCCACCGGCGGCATCAGCAACTTTGACACTGACCGGTGGACCTACGATGACACGCTGTTTGACCTCGCCCTCAGCGACGATACCAAATCCCTGCAACTGCTGCTGATTCCCGAACCCACCGTCAGTGCCCTGCTGCTCGGCGGAAGCCTGCTGCTATTGGCATTGGCGGCGTTGCGGCGCCGGCGCATCGCCTAGCCTGGTCGCGCGGTTAAACCCGCACCGTCAGCGGCGTGTTTTAATCAAGAGTGCTCTGCCGCTGACGGTGGCGGACGCAATCGCCTAGGCGTGCTGCCACTGTCAGCGGGGGACGGGCAGCCACTGTAGCACGCGTCGGATCATGGTGTCCCAGTAGCCCCATTCGTGCGCGCCGGGGCCTTCCTCGTAGGTCAAATCCAGGCCCAGCGCGCGGACGTGGTCGCGGAACGCCGTGTTTTCCCGGTACAGGAAATCCTCGGTGCCGCAGCCTTGGTACAATCTCGGCGCGGGCCGGCCGCTGACGGTGAGCTGTTGGGCGAGATGAAACAAGTCCGCATCGGTGCCGCTGACGGTGGGGCGCGCGCCGAAAATCGCGGCGATTTTCCGCCCTTGCTCCGCGTTTTCCGCGCTCTTGCGCTCGGTCGCCCAGCGGATATCCGTCACGCCCGACAGCGACGCCACGGCCGCGAATTGTTCCGGCCGGGCCAGCCCCAGCCGCAGCGCGCCGTAGCCGCCCATCGACAGCCCCGCCGCGAAGGTATGCGCACGGTCAGCGGCGATGGGGAACCACGCGCGGCACAGCGCCGGCAGCTCCTCGCTGAGATACGTCCAGTAATTCATGCCGCTGACGGTGTCCTGGTAAAAACTCAAATCCACCCGCGGCATCACCACCGCCAGCCCGAGTTCCGCCGCGTAACGCTCAATCGAGGTGCGCCGCAGCCAGCTGGTCTCGTCGTCCGACCAGCCGTGCAGCAGGTACAACACCGGATAACTCGCCCGCGCCGCCGCGCCTTGCAGGCCGATTTGCGCCGCTGACGTTGGCTGCGGCAGCAGGACGTTGATGGCAGTGCTGAGTCCGAGGGACTCCGAGAACAGGTTGACGTACGCGAGGGCCATCGCGCCAAATTAGCCGCCAGCGGGAAATTTTAAACAATTTTCACCGCAGAGGCGCGGAGACGCGGAGGAAGATGCAAGTTTTTTGGATTGGCTGACGCCAACGCGGAACGCGGACAAACATCAAATCTCCGCGCCTCCGCGTCTCTGCGGTGAACATCAAATCACTTCGCCTTGAGTTGCGCGGTGGCGGTGATCAGCGCGTTGCGCGCGCCGTATTGGCGGTAGAAGGACAGGGTCATGGCCAGCGGGTCGCCGGGTTTGAGGCGTTGCAGCTCGCGCGGCAAGTCCGCCAGCGCGCGCACATGCCGCTGACCGACGCTGCGCAACAACATGCCCTGCTGGATGCCGGCACGGTCAGCGGGGCTTTGCCCGTCCACCAGTTCCACCAGCAGGCCGCTGTCACGCGGATAGCCGAAACTTTCCGCCTGCTGCTGGTCCATTTCCCGCACCTGCAAGCCGAATTTTTGGCGCAGCACCAGCGCCAAGTCCGCCGGCGGCGGCTCGGGTTTGCGCCCCTCGGCGATGTCGATGGCCTGGGTGACGAACGCCGCCACGCGCTCGGCGGGAATGGCGAAACCGATGCCCTCAACGCCGGCGTTGGCTTCCTTGGCGGTGTTGAGGCCGACGAACTGCCCGGCGATGTCCACCAGCGGTCCGCCGCTGTTGCCGGGATTGATGGCGGCGTCGGTTTGCAGCAGCGAGTCGTAGCTGGTGTCGCCCACCGTCAGCGTGCGGTTGGTGGCGCTGAGGATGCCTTGGCTGACACTGCTTTCGAAGCCAACCGGATTGCCGATGGCGATGACCGTCTGGCCCAGCAGATTGGGCGACAGGCCGGTCAGGCTGATGGCGGTCAGCGGCTGCTTGGGCGTGATTTTGATCAGCGCCAGGTCCAGGTCACGGTCAGCGCGCACCAGTTTGGCGACATAAGACTCGTTATCCGCCAGCGTGACCTTGATGCTGCCGCTGCCCGCGTTGCCGATGACATGCTCGTTAGTGACGATGTAACCCGCCGGCGACACGATGGCGCCGGAACCGAGGCTGCGGATCGGCACCTGCACGATGCGGCCGCGGCTGACGTAGGCGTTGCCGAAGAAGCGCTGGAAATACAGGTCTTGCGGCGTCTGGGCCAGGCGCTGTTCCATGGTCTCGGTGTAAATATTGACCACCGCGGGCCGCACTTTTTTGACCACCTGGACGATAGGCTCCTGATCAGGAGCCAGGTTTTGGGCTGGCAAATTGCTGGCTCCCGCCAATAATGCCACCGACACGAAAAACCGGAGTTTGCGCATAATGAATTACCGTGATTGGAGACAGTATAACCGAAACGCTGCCGTCGTAAAGGAAGACTCCGCGCCGGACGAGGCGTTCATGCAGCGCCTGTGGTTCGAGGAATTGTACCACAACCCGCTGACGCTGACCGACGGGCGGCGGGTGCGGGTGCTGCAACCGGGTTTTTGGAATCGCGGGGCCGGGCCGGATTTTTTCCACGCGGCGATTGAGGACGCTGACGGTCGCCTGCACACCGGCGCGGTGGAACTCGACCTGGGGTCGGCGCAGTGGCGGCAGCACCGGCACGCTGACAATGCCCGGTACGACCAGGTCATCCTGCAAGTGGTCTGGCGCGCGGGGGCGCGGGAGTTTTTCCCGGCCACCGTCAGCGGCAGTGCGGTGCCGCAGGCGGAACTGTCGTCGCAACTGAAATTTCCGCTCGCGGAATTGCGCGAATACTTCACCGCCACCGTTAGCGAACGCGAACTGGGCGCGCGGCTGGGACGTTGCGGCGCGGCACTGGCCGCGGCCGACGCCGCCGCGGTGCTGGAGATGTTACGCGCGGCGGGCGAGTTCCGGTTCGCGCAAAAACAAAAACTGTTCGCGCTGCGGGCGGCGGCGCTCGGCGAGGAGCAGGCGCTGTGGCTGGGGATTGCCGAAGCACTCGGCTACGCGCAAAACCGCGACGCCATGCGCGGCCTGGCGCAACGGCTGACCGTCAGCGCCTTGCGGGCCGCTGACCGTGACCGCCGGCGCGAGGCGCTGCTGTTCGGCGTCGCCGGGTTCATGCCCGGCGAGCGGTTGCCGGAGCGGCTGGCAGCGTCAGCCTATGTGCGTGGCCTGTGGGACGAGTGGTGGCAACACCGCGCCGCGTGGCAGGAGCGAATCATCCCGCGCGACCTGTGGCGGCTGGCCGGCGTGCGCCCGCTCAACCGCCCCGAACGTCGCGTGGCGCTGCTGGCGCGACTGGCGGCACCGTCAGCGTGGCGGCGCTTCATCCGCCTCGCGCGGTCGGGCGACGCCGCGCCGTTGCGGGATTTTTTCGCCGGCCTGACGCACGACTTCTGGGACTGTCATTGCACCCTCGCCAGCGCACCGTCAGCGTCAGCCGGTTTGCTCGGCGACAGCCGGCTCGCGGCGCTGCTGTTCAACACCGTCTGGCCACTGGCGGCAGCCCGCCACCCTGACGCGGTACTGGCGCAACTCCGCGCCGCCGCCGCCGGGACAGCCAACCGCCACGCCAAAATCGCCGCCGGACGGCTGCTGGGCAATCGCCGGGTACGCGGCCTAGCCGCGTCATTGCTGGCGCAAGAGGGTCTGCTGCAAATCTACCGTGATTTTTGCCTGCAAGATTACACCCGGTGCCGCGACTGTACCTTTCCCGAACTGGCGGCGGCGCGTGATGCACTGGCTGAGCATCCTGGCATCAAGGCGTGATTTTCGTAGGGGTAGGGAGAGCGAGTGAAACGGATTTTCAAACGTAAAAAATCGCAAAACTTGGCGAAATCAATGGCCTTATCGGGCTTAAAAAGTGAATTGGAAATTTGGCAAACACCTTTTGCGTTACGAGCCACTCGGCGTCACGCCGATTTTTAGTAGTTAGAAATTATTTTAGCCTGACTTTAATTGTCAAGCCATTGACGGGATTAAAGCCGGCTGGGAATTTGTGGCGTCATAAGCACGGGCTAACACCTGCCGCCTGGTTTCAGCCTTTGCTTGGGCATAGGCTTTCCTTAATTTCCCTGATTGCATTAAGATTCGGAGAAAGACACACAAGGCCAACAAACTCCAAAATTGCACCGGGTGGCGATGGCGGCAAGCACGCACTAAGCCAACAATAAATGTTGTGGCGCATCGCTTGGCCTCCTCTGGAAGTTCTTTTAATTCCTTTTCCAGTCGTGAGACAAAAATGCGTCCTTCTTCTGATGGAGCTTTCGGAAAAAACATCCATCTTAAGGGCAGTTCGTCCATGTGCTGGGTTTTTTGCATTAGAGGAAATACCTTGTCATGGCAAATTTGGCCATGCCTGATAATGCCATCCATCAGCAATCGTTGCATCTTGGTAGTGCTTTGGGCAATTAACAATCGAGACTCGGCCAACTTTCTTAGGCGCCAACAACGATACCATTCGTATGCGGCAGGCAGAACCGCGATGATCAACCCCCCAATGGCAATCAACAGTTGATTCATATTACTGTAACGGTAATTCACCAGTTCCCTGATGCAATCTTAATTTTAGCTGCGCGTTTTCAGTGTGTAGGTTTTCAATTCGCCGGTCTTTGTCACCACTCTGCCTGACAATTTCATCCATGCGTCTTTGATCGTTGTTGATCATTTCCCGCCGCTCTGAACTGGCAAGGCGGTAAAGTATATAAGACAACCCAGCGCCAAACAGCGCTCCAATTCCAAAGCTTCCACCCCGTCCGCTGATTTGTTCAATAAAAGTTTGCAGCGTCTTATCCATAAAAAGCCTTTAAAAATTGCCAGCCAGTTCAATTTTGTCAATTTTTTGTTATTCTCCATGCCGTTTTTGAGTTTGATAAGTCTATCAACGCCTCACTGTGCCATTTCGTTGCCTTCGTCAAATTTTGGTAGTACTTCTACGCATTTGCGCCAACTGCATCGTTACGGCTTGTCGTGATAAGTCTGCACGATGCCGTCGGCGACGCAGTCGGCGTATTCCCGGTAAATGCTGGGGTAAGTCTTGCCCGCGATTTTCCGACTGCTCGGATAATCCTCCGCCAGCAGGCTGCCGGTATCCAAGCGGGAAAAACCGCGCACCGCCGAGTCACGGTCAGCGGCGGGTGCCGCGGGTGAAGCGTGGGATGCCGGCGAGGTCGCTGCGGGTCTCGGTTTTGGCGAAGCCGACCTGGCGCAGCAACTCGGTGACCGTAGGCGCGTGCGCGCCGCCGGTTTCCAAAAAGATGTCCGTGGTGTGCTCGCTGGTCATGGCGATGAGTTGGCGGATGAGGGCGAGACCGTCAGCGCCGCCGCGCAACGCCAGTGCGGGGTCAAAAGTGACTTCGCGCGGCAGCGCGGCCATTTCCGCGTCGGTGAGGTAGGGCAAATTGGCGACAATGACGTGCTCGCCGTCAGCGGCGGGCAGCAAGTCGTGCTCCAGCCAGGTGACATTGGGCGCGCCGAGTCGCTCCTGATTTTGGCGGGCCAGAGCCAGGGCGTCGCCGCTGAGGTCCACGCCGATGACGCGCCACGCTGGCAACTGTTTGGCCACCGTCAGCGCGATAACCCCGCTGCCGGTGCCGATGTCGTAGAGCAAACCCGCCGGCCGGTCGCGCAGGAGCTCCAGCACCCAGGCGACCAGCACCTCGGTTTCCGGGCGCGGAACCAGCGCCGCCGGGCCGCAGGCAAACGCCAGGCCGTGAAACTCCGTCTCGCCGAGGACGTGCTGCAACGGCTCGCCGTCGGCGCGGCGGCGCACCAGCGGACGCAGGGCGTCGAGTTCCGCCACGGTCAGCGTCCGCTCGAATTGCAGGTACAGGCCCATGCGCGGCAGCTTGAGGACGTGGGCGAGCAGCAGTTCGATTTGCAGGCGCGGCGAGTCGAGGTTTTTCTGTTTGAAAAACGCGGCGGTTTTGTCGATGAGTTCGAGCAGGTTCATGCGCGGCGCAATTTTTCCCAGGCGGCGGCGGCCGCGGCGATTTCGGCGGCCTTCTTGCTGTTGCCGGCGCCGCACCCCAGCACCGCGTCCTCGGAGCGCACGCTGACCTGGTAACTTTTCGCGTGGTCGGGGCCTTCCTCGTGGTCGAGTACGTATTCGGGCGCGGTCTTGCCGTCCGCCTGCAGCCGCTCCTGCAACGCGCCCTTGGGGTTGAAGTCCGCGGTCCGGCCCTGCTGTTCCGCGACGAAGGGTTGCAGCACCGGCGCCAGCCACGCGGCAACGGTCTCGAAATCACTGTCAATGAAAATGGCGCCAATCACCGCCTCCATCGCGTCGGCCAGGTTGGAGCTTTTCACCCGCCCGGAATTCCTGCTCTCACCGCGGCTGAGGATGAGGAAATCGCCGAGCCTGAACGTCAGCGCCAGGTTTTCCAGCGCTTTGCGGTTGACCACGGCGGCGCGCAGGTGGGTGAGCCGGCCCTCGTCGAAATTTTTAAACTGGCGGAACAACTGCCCGGTCAGCGCCAGTTGCAGCACGGCGTCGCCGAGGAACTCCAGCCGCTGATTGTCGCGCACCTTGCGCCGCTGCTCGTGGCCGCACGACGGGTGGGTGAGCGCCTCCGCCAGCAGCGCGCGGTCGCGGAAGCGGTAGCCCAGCAGCGTTTCAAGCGGCGCGAGATGGTTCATAATGCACTGTCAGCGGGCGCGCGGGTGGCATTGTTGGTGGATGACGCGCAGGCGCTTCGCCGCCACCCGCGTGTAAATTTCCGTGGTGTTGATGTTCGCATGGCCGAGTAATTCCTGGATGATACGCAAATCCGCGCCGCGACTCAACAGGTGAGTTGCGAAAGAATGGCGCAGCAGGTGGGGATAAATGTTCTTCTCGATGCCGGCGCGGCGCATGGCGTCCTTGACGATTTGCCAAATCCGCGCCGTGGTCAGCGTCTTGCCGTGCCGACTGATGAACACCTCGCCGCCGGTGCGGGGGCGCACCAGTTTTGGCCGTCCGCCGGCGAGGTAATGCCGCAAGGCGGCGCAAGCCTGCCGCCCGATGACGACCAGCCGCTCCTTGTTGCCTTTGCCGATGACCCGCGCGGTGCCCTCGTCCAGGTCGAGGTTTTCCAGCCGCAGCGTGACCAGTTCGCCGACCCGCAGGCCGGCGGCGTAGAAAGTTTCCATGACCGCCCGGTTGCGCAGGCCGAGCGGCTCGTTGCCCCATTCCACCGCCAGCAGTGCGTCCATCTCGCCCACGGTCAGCGTCGCCGGCAGGTAGCGGAACAGTTTCGGCAGTTCCAGTAATTCGGCGAGGTCCTGGTGGATGAGTTTTTCCCGTTTCAGGAACTTGAGCAGATTGCGCAGCACCACGATTTCCAGTTTCAGCGAAGCGGGTTCCAGCCGGCGCCGCTCCTTTTGCTCGCCAAGGTACAACTGCAACGCTGACAGTGACACGTCGCCCCAGCCGCTGACGGTGGTGCACCGGTCGAGCCAGTCGGCGAAGCGTTCCATCGCCGCCCGGTTGATTAGCTGGGTGTTAGCGGCGTGGCCTTGTTCCAGGGCCTGCCAGGCGAGGCAGTTTTCAATGGGCGCGCGGTCGAGCATGGTTTGAGAGTTTTTTACAAAGAGAACATGGAGTTATTGGAGGTAAATTTGAAATTTGTAAACTGGCGCAAATCCAGCCTTTTGCTCCTCCAATTCCCCCATGATCTCTTTGTAAAATTTCTTATTCCAAATGATATTCATTCAGTTTGCGGTGTAGGGTGCGGCGGCTGATGCCGAGCAGTCTGGCGGCGGCGGTGCGGTTTTGGTCGCATTGTTCCAGGGCGCGGACGATGGAATTTTTTTCCATTTCGGTCAGGTTCAGCGTGTTGCTCACCAGCAGCGGCGCGCCACTGTCAGCGGACTTCAGCGCCGGCGGCAAATCTTTCAGTAAAATTTCCTTGTCGCGGCACAGCACCACGCCGTGCTCGACCGCGGCGCGCAACTCGCGGACGTTGCCGGGCCAGTGGTAGCGTTGCAGGGCCTCGCCGGCGGCGGCGCTGAACTTCAGCCCCGGCTTGCTGTTCTCCCGGCAGAACTCGGCGAGGAACGCGGCCGCCAGCAGCGGGATGTCCTCTTTGCGCTCGCGCAGCGGCGGCAACTCGATTTTGACCACGTTGACGCGGTAGAACAAATCCTCGCGGAAGGCGCCGTCCTTCACCAGCAGCGCCAGATTCTTGTTGGTGGCGGTGATGACGCGCACGTCGGTCTCGATGGTTTTGTTGCCGCCGACGCGCTCGAACTTGCGCTCGCCGAGCACGCGCAGCAGCTTGACTTGCGTCGCCGCGTCAATCTCGCCGATTTCGTCGAGGAAAATCGTGCCGTGGTCGGCCTGCTCGAATCGCCCGAGGCGTTTTTCAAACGCGCCGGTGAACGCGCCTTTCTCGTGGCCGAACAGTTCGCTTTCCAGCAGTTGCGGCGACAAGGCGGCGCAGTGCACCGCCAGGAACGGCCGGTTTTTGCGCGCGCTGAGCTGGTGAATGGCGCTGGCGACTAGTTCTTTGCCAGTACCGCTTTCGCCCTGGATTAGCACCGTGACCCTGGTGTCGGCGACCTGGCGGATGACGTCGAAGATTTCCGCCATTTTCGGCGAGCTGCCGATTAACGCTTCCAAGCCGCATTGCTTGTCAATTTGCTGGCGCAACTGTTGGTTTTCGGTCTCGATGTTGCGGCTGCGCAGGGCGCGCAGGAGCAGCATTTCCAACTTGTCAATGTTGACCGGTTTGGTGACGTAATCATAGGCGCCGCGGCGCATCGCCTCGACGGCGGTTTCCACCGAGCCGTAGGCGGTCATCATCACCGTCAGCGGCGTGGGCGAGAGCGACTGGCAGCGTTCCAGGATTTTCATCCCGTCGTCGCCGCCGAGTTTCAAATCGGTGAGCACCAGGTCGATTTTTTCGGCCTCGAGGATGTTGCCGGCGGCGGCACGGTCAGCGGCGAGATAGATGTCGAAATGATCTTCCAGCGCGCGGCGCAGGCCGTCGCGGGTGGCTTTTTCGTCGTCCACAATCAGCAGAGTTGGCAGCAGTTCGTTCATAGTCGGCAGTCGCGCGTCGGGTTCATTTGTTTTCCAGCAGCCGCATTTGTTGGTGGCCCAGCGGGAAACGCACCCTGACGGTGGTGCCCTGGCCGTGGTGGCTTTCCAACTGGAGTTCGGCGCCGTGCTCGCGCAGGATGCGCTGGACAATCATCAGGCCGAGGCCGGTGCCGCGCTGCTTGGTGGTGTAATAGGGTTCCAGCACGCGCGGCAAGTCTTCCAGTGAGATGCCAGGGCCATTGTCCGCGAAAGACAGTTCGAGGCAGCCGTCGCCGACCGTGGCGCTGATGGTGAGGATACCCTTGCTATCCATCGCCTGCATGGCGTTTTTGATGATGTTGTAGAACGCCTGCTTGATTTGCCCGATGTCCAGCCGCAGCGTTGGCAGGCGGTCGGGCAGGTCCGTCTCGACGATGATGCCGCGGTTGTCCAACTCGTGCTGCAAAATCGCCAGCGTTTCCCTGAGGATGCCGCCGACGGTGGCGTCGCGGAACTCCGGCACGGTCGGGCGGATGGCTTGCAAAAAGCGGTGAATGATGGCGTCGAGCCGCTCCATCTCGGCGCGGGCGACGCGGACGGACTCCTGCAATTTTTCGCGCAGCTTCGGCTCGGCGCGCCGCGCGTCGCGGGCCATCAATTGCAGGTGAATGTTGATGCTGTTGATGGGATTGCCTAACTCGTGCGCCACGCCGGCCGCCAGCAGCGTCAGCGCGTGCAATCGTTCGGACTCGATGACCTCGCGGGTGTCGGCGTTTTTTTGCGTGATGTCGTGGAAGATGGCGACGAAGGTCACCGTCAGCGGCGCGGTATCGCCCTCCACCGGCAGCAGGTACATTTCCAACAGACGCGGTTCGGGGTAGCGGATTTCCAGGGTTTTGTTGGTGGCCTGGCCCTGCAGCAGCAGCGCGGGCCAATCGAGGTCGCGCAGGTATTTGGCAATCGGGGCGCTGACGGTGAAGTCGGCGGGAATCGGCAGCAGCTTGTGCGCCGCGCGGTTGCAATACTCGATGCGACCGTCAGCGTCCAGCACCACCACCGCCTCGTGCAGCGTGTTGAACACCGTCTCCAGCAAGCCGTTCTCGCGGGCCATGCGCAGCAGGTGACGCTTGAGTTCATCCGGTTCGAGATGCTCGACACGCTCCATCAATTTGCCGAGGAAAGAGGTTTTCATGGTCAGCGGCTAGGGTGACAAAATTTCATCATCAGCGCCGCAAAAAAGCAAGAGAGCAAATTTTGCTTACCTGCTTTCAAAAGCTGATAGTATCTCCTTAAAATCGGATAAGAAACGATGGGTTGCCGATACTCAGTGAGGTTGCCGGTTGTCGGGACATAAGTTGAAGTTGTGCGTCCCGCTTGGTTCGCAAGCAGGTTGCCAACACCAACGAAAGTTGCCGAATTAACTGATGCGGCAGAAACCCGAGTATCGGAATACATGGCGACTTCACCAAGCTCCTTGTATTCCA
The DNA here is from genome assembly GCA_031265105.1 of Verrucomicrobiales bacterium. Classification (GTDB taxonomy): domain Bacteria; phylum Verrucomicrobiota; class Verrucomicrobiia; order Methylacidiphilales; family JAAUTS01; genus JAIRPN01. The sequence continues at coordinate 3,537 of JAISDC010000065.1, read as the reverse complement.
CCCCTCCGGACCAAGCTTGGCAGTCAGTTCATCAATCCGGCTCATTTCTTCTTCCCCTCGATCTTGCGTTGCGCCCGCTTCACTGTTTCCAGATAGACTGTCTCCACCTCGGAAGGCTGCGCGTCAAGCTGGTCGCGATACTTCGCGTATTCCGCTTCGGCCTTCGCGATGGCTTGCTGGTGGCTGACGGTGCCCGCGTTGTCCAGCGTCTTGGCCTCCATCACCAAGATTAGCCTGTCCAGATGCGTCAGCCAGTCCTTCATGTAAGTGGGTTCATGATTTTGGGCGCGGAACTCGGCGGCATCGAAATAGGCGGATACCAGCGCGTTCAGGCGCCTCAGTTCTTTCTCGTCCAGATAGTTCTTGGCAACGGTGATCTCGGCCTTGGTCGGCTGACTGCCGGGGAACGACAGCAAGCCCATGTAGGGCTTGCCCGCGTCGGCACGTGCCGCGATGATTTCCGCCGCCGTGTGACCATGCGCGGCATAGTGCAGCTTGTTCTGCACGGTCTTGAAGAAGGTGGCGCTTTCCTCGCTGTGCGAATGGTAATCCGCGCTGGTGGCGTACAAGTCCAGCACTTGCCGGTACAACACCTTTTCGCTGCTGCGAATGTCGCGGATGCGGTCGAGTAGTTCTTTCCAGTAATTGCCGCCGCCGAAGTTTTTCAGGCGGGCATCATCCATCGTGAAGCCCTTTTGCAGATATTCGCGCAGGCGCTCGGTGGCCCATTGCCGGAACTGCGTGCCGCGCGCTGAACGAACCCGGTAGCCGACCGCCAAAATGACCTCAAGGTTGTAATGGCGGAGACTGCGGCTGACCTGCCGGGCGCCTTCCTGGCGAACTTGTAAGTAATCCTTACAAGTTGCCGCTTCGGTCAGTTCATCCTCGGCGTAGATGGCCTTCAAGTGCAGGGTAATGTTCTGCGGCGTAGTGTGGAATAGGTCGGCTATCTGCGCCTGAGTCAGCCAAACGGTTTCGCCGTCCAGTCGCACTTCAATGGCAGGTTTGCCGTCGCGTTGGTAAAGGAGGACCTCGCCGGAAGATGGGGCTGTCATGGCAGCCTCCAGTCCAAATATGGCGAATTCGCCACATTTGGCGGGTTCGACGAATTTCTAATCCCGTCGAATATGGTGAAATCCCAGCCGTCCACGGCGCCGCGCAGGTCGTTGGCGATGCGCCAGATGGTTTTGTGCAGTTCCGCGCGCTCGATTTCCTTGCTATCCATCGCGGCATTTAAGTGGCAAATAATGCGAACAGCAAGTTATTTGAACTGCGCCAAAAACCGCAGGTCGTTTTCGTAGAGCAGGCGCAGGTCGCTGATGTTGTGCTGGAGCATGGCCAGGCGCTCGACGCCCATGCCGAAGGCGAAGCCGGTGTAGCGTTTGCTATCCACGCTGACGTTGTCAAACACGTTCGGGTCCACCATGCCGCAGCCGGCGATTTCCAGCCATTCCTTGCCCTTCACCGTGGCGCCGGCGCGGGCCATGTCCACCTCGAAGCTCGGCTCGGTGAACGGGAAAAAGTGCGGGCGGAAGCGGACGCGGGTGTCGCTGCCGATGAACTCCTTGAAAAAATACTCCATCGTGCCCTTGAGGTCGGCGAGGGTGATGCCGTCGTCCACCACCAGGCCCTCGATTTGGTGGAAAAAGACGCCGTGGGTGGCGTCAATCTCGTCGCGCCGGTAACAGCGGCCGGGGGCGATGATTTTGATCGGCGGCGGTTGCGTCTGCATGGCGCGGATTTGCACCGTGCTGGTCTGCGAGCGCAACAGGAAGCGGTGGCCGTCACGGTCAGCGGGCGCGTCCACGTAGAAGGTGTCCTGTTCGTTGCGCGCCGGGTGGTCGGCGGGCGTGTTGAGGGCGTCGAAGTTGTAAAACTCGGTGTCAATTTCCGGCCCGCTGGCGATGGCGAATCCCATGCGGCGGAAGATTTGCACGATGCGCTCGATGGTCTGATGCACCACATGCGGCGTGGCCCATTGGACCGGGCGGCCGGGCAGGGTGGAGTCGTCAGGAGCGCTGACGGTGGCGGTGTCGAACTCCTCCCGGCGCGCCTCGAAGGCGCTGTTGATGGCGGTCTTGGCGAGATTGGCGGCCTGGCCGGCGGCGGGGCGCTGCTCCTTCGGCAGGGTCTTGATTTTTTCGAGCAGCACGGGCAGCAACCCCTGGCGGGAGAGATATTTGACGCGCCACGCCTCGACCGCGTCACGGTCAGCGGCGGCGGCCAGTTCGGCGAGGGCCTGGGTTTGGAGTTGCGGTAATTCCTCAATCATGATTAGGGGAAGCAGGCTAGCGAATCCTGGCGGAAAATCCACGGTAAAAACTCGGCCAGGCGAAATGGCGAACGGATATTTTTTGTTGACCTGCTTGGCCAAATAATATTTACTGCACGGACAAGACTTTAAACGGGGTCATAGCTCAGTTGGTAGAGCACCACAATGGCATTGTGGGGGTCTGGGGTTCGAATCCCCATGGCTCCACGTTTTATTCGGTCTCCGACGGTTTTTTGCGCGACGGCCCAAGCTGTTTCATCAACCGGTCAAAATCGCTTTCAAACAGCCGATCCTGCACGATGCGGTATTTTTCAAATTCACTTTCGGCGTGCGCCTTGGCAATTTCGGCGCTGACCTTGCCCGCATCCTGAAGAATTTCGCGGTCAGTCGCGATTATAAAACGGTTCAAGCGTATTTCCCAATCCTGCATGGTCATGGGGATCTTGCGTAGCGCCATGTCTTCGGCCACATCCAGATAAGCCGATAGATTATAGTGCCGGGTATGATAACTTTTGCCGTCGGCGGCAGTTATTCTAAAATTTCGAATAACTGCCGGCTCTTGCAACTCGCTGTCAGAAAATATTTTTTTTAGATGGTAGTTGATGGTATGGGTCGCCACCGCGTAGAGTTGGCCCATCATCTTTTGGGTAAGCCAGACATTTTCGTCGGCATACACCGCGTTCACGCCGCCCTGGCCGCTGGCCGCAATGAAGGTCAGGTATTCCACCGCCGAAGAGCGCGTGAGCGCGGTTATTCCCTTGCTATTTTTACCGCGCATGACACCGCTCCTTCCGTTGCAAGCATTCGTGACAAAAACTCCGGATCGATTTGACCCCGCTTCGGCGTTTTGCTTGCGCCACCGTCAGCGTCGGTTTGGACCAGGACCGTCCGGATATGGTGGTCGCTATGGGCCTGGACTGCAAGATTTTGGCGTGGCACCGTCAGCGAATCTGGCGCGTCTGTTGGTTCGCCCCAATCGTAAATCGCATGATTCGAGTTGGACGGCAAAGACCTCATCCCGTCTTTGCCGGCGACAGCGGCAAAAAAAATATGGTAAATAGGAGAAAAGTATTTAGTGTTATAAATCCGTCATCACAGATGAGCCGATTGATTAAACTTTCTGAACGTCAGCTTGCCGCTTGCCGCTTGCCGCTTGCCGCTTGCCGCTTGCCGCTTGCCGCTTGCCGCTTGCCGCTTGCCGCTTGCCGCTTGCCGCTTGCCGCTTGCCGCTTGCCGCTTGCCGCTTGCCGCGTGCCGCTTGCCGC
>JAISDC010000163.1 GCA_031265105.1 Verrucomicrobiales bacterium | reverse complement strand
AACGTGCTGGTCGCGGCACACTTGCACGAATTGAACGCGACATGGTGGCTGGCGGGCCTGCTCGGCGCGGCAGTCGGCGCGTTGTGGAACTTCGGCGTGTCCGCGCAGTTCGTCTGGCGCGGGCGCGACAAAGCTTAAACGGAACTGGAAATGAAGCGCAAAGCTCAAAACGCAAATCACAAAACCACAACGCAAAAGCCAAAATTCGGGACGGTCGGGTGGCAAAAATTCACCGGCTGGCGCGGCGCGGCGGCGCTGATATTGTGCGCCTTGACGCTGATCTTCTTCGCCGACGTGCTGACGGGGACGAAAGTTTTTTTGCTGCGCGACTCGGTGTTTGATTTCATCAACTGGAAAATGGCGTGGGCGGACACGGTATGGCGCGACGGTTTTCCGTTCTGGGACCAGGTCGGCACCGGCAAGCCGTGTCTCGGCGACGCCTGGAACGCGGTGCTCTACCCGGCCAACCTGCTCTACCTCGCGCTGCCGGTGTGGACGGCGCTGAACTGGCAGAATTTGCTGCACGTTTTTCTGACCGGGTTGGCGGCGCACACGCTGCTGCGGCAATTCGGGCTGTGCCGCGCGGCGACGCTGCCGGCGGCGGTCGGCGTGATGTTTTCCACCTGGCTGGTCGCTTACATGGAATTCACCGTCATCATCGTGGTGCCGTGGCTGCTGTTCACCCTGGCGGCGCTGGCGCGGCTGGCGCGCGCTGACGTTGACGGCGGCGGGACGCTCGCGGCGTCACTGGCAGCGGCGTTGCGACGGCGCGCGTTGCTGGCGGGGCTGGCCGTGGCGTTCGCGTTCGGTTTTCTCGCGCACTATTTTGAATTTTACGCCTATAACTTCGTCGCCTGCGGACTGCTCATCGTCAGCGTCGCCGGGTGCCGGCGCGACTGGCGGCCGGCGCTGACGCTGACGTTGTGCACCGGCCTCGCGGGATTGCTGGCGATTTTACTGGTGCTGCCGGACCTGGGGCCGGTGCTGCAATTCCTGCCGGAATCCTCGCGCAGCGCCGGCGGCACGCTCGACAACCGTTTCTGGATGGCGTCGCTGACGCCGGCGCACCTGCTGACCGCGGTGTTCCCGTTTCTCGGCGGACGCCCCGGCTTCCCCGATACTTACTGGGCGGCCGGCGCGTATGAATTCTGGGTGGGCACTTATTACACCGGCGCGCTGACGGTGCTGGCGGCGCCGTTCGCGTGGCTGGCGACGCGCGCTGACGATGGCAAAAAATTTCGCCTGCCGGTATGGTGGGGCGTGGCGCTGCTGGTGACCGGCGCGCTGCTGGCGGCGGGGGAAAACACGCCGGTCTATCCGTGGATTTGGCGCCACGTGCCGGTGATGGACAAGTTTCGCTTCGCGGCAAAATTTCTGCTGCTGGTGGTCTTCGGGCTGACGACACTGTCAGCGGTCGGCTTGCACTACGCGCTGACGGTGAGCCGCCGCGCGGCGGGCGAGCGGCGGCGCGTCAGGAACTGGCTAATCGCGGAAAGCGCGCTGGTGGTGTTGCTCGGTACGCTGGCGTTTTTCATTTGGTGCGATCCGGCGCTGATGCCGGCGCTGTTCGGCGGCGCGGCGAAAATCCGCCCGGCGCAACTGGACGCCGCGCTGCCGTTGCTCGGCTGGTCGTGGCTGTTCCTCGCGCTCGCCTGCGGCTGGCTGTGGCTGGCCACGGCGCGTCCCGCGCGCTGGGTCACGGTCAGCGGCGTCGCGCTGGTGTTTTGCAATCTGTTAGTACTGTCGCGTGCCATCCTGCCGACCGCACCGTCAGCGCCGCTGGCGAAGAAGCCGGCGGCGGCGGAAAAATTTGGCGACGGCCGGTTCCGCATCCACTCCGACTACGTGCACGCGCAGCAATATTTTTATGGCGACGACCGCGCCGACTTGTTCGCCTGGGGTCGCGAAGCGGGTGTCGGCTCATCGTGGAATGCCTGGCGCGGCACGCTGATGTTTTACCAAAACGGCGGGCAGTTGCAAAAATTCAACCAACTGCGCGCCCTGGCGCTGAGCGGCAATGCGCCAGCGGCCAACAACCTGCTCGACGCCGCCGGCGTGCGGTGGGCGGTCGGCGGCGCGCCGTGGCAGCAAATCCTGTGGGGCAACGCCCGGCGCGACTTGACGCTGACGGAGCGCCCCTCGGCGCTGCCGCGGTTCGCGTTGTACCCGGACTGGCAGGCGGTCGCTGACGATGACACGGCGCTGCGTTATCTCACTACCGCGCCAAACGAGCGACTGCGGCGCTGTCCGGCGGTCGAACCCGCCGCCCTGTTCGACGGGCGCGCGATCCGCGCCGCGTTGCCGCCGTCACCGTCAGCGGCGAATCCCGCGCCCGGCACGCTGACCGTGACCGCCGAGCATAACTACCGTCTAGCGCTAACCGTCAGCGCCGCCGCGCCGCGACTGCTCATCGTCAGCGACTCCTGGTACCCCGGCTGGCGCGCTTTTATTGACGGCCGGGAAATACCGCTGCACCGCGCCAATTACCTGTTTCGCGGCGTGTTCGTCCCGGCGGGCGAGCACACGATTAATTTTACCTATTGGCCGAATCATTTCGCCTGGTATCTCGCCGCCGCCGCGCTGGGCTGGCTCATTGTCAGCGGATTGCTGGGACATTCTTTGGTCACGCGAAACCGCGCCAACTGGAAAACCGAAAAATTCCCGTGGATATTACTTGCCGGCTGGTGGCGGCGTCGGATGACGATAAAAAACACAAACGACAAAACAGAAAATGACGCATAAGATTGAAAATAATATTTGCGGGCGGCTGGTTAAAAAATTGGCCGCCGCGATGAATCCGCACGGTTGGTGGTTGATGGTTATGGTGATGCTGGGCGCGATATTGTTCTGGCGCGGTTTGGTTTCACCGGAACTGGTGGTGTCTGACGCGGGAGCCGACGGTCCTCAGTACAACTATCCACACTATTTGTTTGTTTGGGAACATTTCACCCGCGGCGAGTTCCCCACTTGGAATCCTTATATTTGTGGCGGCGTGCCGGTGTCCGGCGCATTCTCTTATGCGTTGTTTTATCCGCTATATTGGCTGTGCGCTTTTTTACCCCTGTCACTGGCGATTAATTGGATGGTATTTTTGCATGTTGGTCTGGCGGGAACGGGCATGTATGGCTGGGCGGTGATGCGTGGAGTGCGCCCGCCCGGTGCATTACTGGCGGGGCTGACATTTATGCTGTCGGGACCATATATTGCCCATGTGCCACCCGGTCATTTTCCGCACTTGTGGGCGATGGCATGGATTCCGCTGATATTTTTGGGCATTGACGGTTGGCTGTCGCGCCGAAAAATCAGCTGGATTGCCTTGTCCGCCGTGGCGGCGGCGGCGCAAATTTACGCGGGTTTTCCACAATATTTTTATTACACCGCGCTGGTCGCCGGACTTTATTCGCTTTTGGCATTAATAAAAAAAACGGCAAAAATCAAACTCGCCTTCGGCTTGCTGGCGATTTATCCGCTGGCGATGCTTTTGGCGGCGGCGGAATTATTGCCCGCCGTTTTGTTACTGCCCGGGCAAATGCGCGCCAATGGCGTGCCGGCGGAGTGGGCGGCGAGCGCCTCCCTGCAATTTAAGGATTTGCTGCTGATTATCGTGCCCGGTTTTTTCGGCAAACTGGGGGATTGGTCTTACTGGGACAACGAACATTTGCACGAAATGTGGGTTTATTGCGGCATCACCGGATTGTTTCTGGCCGGTTTTGGCTGGCTCAAGAGTTCGCGTTATGAAAAAGGCAAATTTCTTTTTTTAATCATGCTGGCGCTGGCGGTGGCGCTGGGGGTTCACACTCCGTTGTTTGGCATTCTGCGTGATAATGTGCCGCTGTTCGCCAGCTTTCGCAGCCTCGGGCGCTGGACTATTTTCTTTGCCTTGTTTATGTCACTGTTAGCGGGAAGCGGGCTGGACAAAATATGTTCCGGCGAAAAAATTCCGCGCGGTTTGGTGTTATTTTTTGGCGGCGGCGGAATAATTTTACTGCTCGCCGGCTTGTTGTTATACGACAATATTTCGGACAGTTGGTATCAAGGTTTTGCCGACTGGGCAACTTACAAACCGTGGTTTCGTCAAAATTTAGAGTTTGCTTCCCGTCGGGAACTGGCGCAACTCAACAGCGCGGAAGCCTTGTGCCGGTCGGGCTGTTTCGTGCTGGCAACCAGTCTGATATTGGTATTATTGGTATTGTTCAAAAAACGCGAATGGCAAATTTGGTTGTTAATCATAATCGCCGCGGTTGATTTGGTGCTGTTTGTTAATCCGTTAATCACATATTTCAATCGCGCGGAATTGGCATATCCCAAGCTGGCGGCGCTGGTGGAAAAATTTGCCCCCGATGACCGGAACTTGAACCTGGTCGCAAGTAATGCCAACATCCTGCTTAAACGCGAGGGATTATGGGGATACGAAACCGTATCATTAAAACGCCAAGTTGAACTGATTGGCACAAGCCAGGGTTTTCCGTTGGACCGACTGCACACCGACCTTCCAGTTTATCGCAATTCAAAAATATTTCAATTACTGCGCGGGCGTTACGCCTTGGTGCCAACATCGGAAGGAGTCAGGCTGGCGGAGTTGCAACAGGACGTGTTGCCGCGTTTTCTGGTGGTGAGCAATTATCGCGTGCTCGCTGACCGTGACGAAATTTTACCGACACTGTCAGCGCCGGATTTTGATTTTCGGCGCGAGGTTATTTTGGAGCGCGCGCCGGGCTTGCCGATACTATCAGCGGCGGCGGCACCGGCGGCCTCGGTCAAAGTCTTGTCATCGTCAGCCTCGCGCTGGACAGTCGCGGTGACCACCTCGGCGCCCAGCATTTTGTTAATGACCGACAGCTACGCCAACGGCTGGCGCGCGACCGCGCTGAACGGCAGCGTGCAATCATCGTATGCGTTGCAGCCCGCCGATTGGGCGCTGCGCGGCATTCCGCTGACCGTCACCGGCACGCATGTGCTGGAAATCAAATACACCCCGCCCGGTCTGATATGCGGGCTGTGCGTGACCGCGGCGACACTGCTGGCGCTGGCGGCCGCATTTTTTCTTCGCAAGCGGCGCGGCATGAAATAAACTCGCGGCATACGCGTTTTACCCGCGCGCCTTTAATCAACTGCACCCCAGCGAGGAACCGCAATTCAGGCAGGTGGCGCAGGTGCCGGTGTGCTTGATTTTGCTGCTGCCGCAATCGGGACAGGTAATGCCGTCGCGGAAACGAATATTCAACTCATCCGTTTGCGTGGAAGCCCGCACTGTCAGTTGATGCACCTGGGCCACCGGGGAGGCGTCGTCAAGGGCCAGTTCCTTCACCGGCCGGTTGATTTTTTTTTTCTCGGCCTCAATGACTTCCTGCAACGGTAATTCCCGTTGGTTGGCATTCGGCGAATTGGCCTCGCGATAGCCCTCGATAAACTGGCAGCCCAGCCAGCGGAAAATATAATCCGTGATGGATTTGGCCATCGGGATGTCCGGGTTTCTGGTAAAGCCGCTCGGCTCGTAGCGCGTGTGGGCGAATTTCTTGACCAGCGCCTCCAGCGGCACCCCGTATTGCAGCGAGAGCGATACCATCGTGCCCAGGGCGTCCATTAAGCCGCCGATGGTGCTGCCTTCCTTCGCCATGGTGATAAACACCTCGCCCGGCTGCTTGTCGTCGAACAGGCCGACGGTGATATACCCCTCGTGCCCGGCAATGTCGAACTTGTGCGTGATGGACACACGGGTGTCGCTCATGCGCCGGCGCACCGGGCGCGGTGTCACGTCCGCCGCCACCGCCGGCTTTTCAGCGGACGCGCCGCCCATGTCCTTGGTCTTTTTCACGTTCAGCGGCGCGGAGCGCTTCGAGCCGTCGCGATAGATGGCAATGGCTTTGAGTCCCAACCGCCAGCCTTCAATGTAAGTGTTCATGATGTCCTCGGCCGTCGCGTTGTGCGGCAGATTGACCGTCTTGGAAATCGCGCCGCTGAGGAACGGCTGCGCCGCCGCCATCATGTAAATATGCGCCTGATAACCGAGCGAGCGGGTGCCGTTGGCGGGCTTGAACGCGCAGTCGAACACCGCGACGTGTTCCGGCTTCAGTTCCGGCGCGCCCTCGATGGTGTCTTTTTCGTCGATATACTTGATAATCGCCGCGCTTTGTTTCGCCGTGTAACCGAGCGCGGTCAGCGCCTGCGGCACGGTCTGGTTGACAATCTTCAACATGCCGCCGCCCGCCAGCAGCTTGTATTTCACCAGCGCGATGTCAGGCTCAATGCCGGTGGTGTCGCAATCCATCAAAAAGCCAATCGTGCCGGTCGGCGCCAGCACCGACACCTGCGCGTTGCGGTAACCGTGCTGCCGCCCCAGCGTCAGCGCCTCGTCCCAGCATTGGCGCGCCTCGTTCCGCAAATAAGCGGGACAACTGGTGTCAATTTTCTCGACATGCTCGCGGTGCAGCTTGATCACGTCCAGCATCGGCTGCACATTGTCCTTCGCCAGCGGCTGGTCAATGCCGTGGCAGCGCGCGTCGAGGTAGCCGGGGAACGGGCCGACATTGGCAGCCAGTTCGGCGCTCACCTCGTAAGCCTGCCCGGTCATAATCGCGGTAATCGCCCCCGCCAGGCCGCGGCCCTCGTTGGAATCATAGCTGTGCCCGTAGCTCATGATCAGCGAGCCCAGGTTGGCGTAGCCCAGGCCCAGGGTGCGGAAAATGTGCGAGTTGACGGTGATGGCCGGCGTCGGATAGCTGGCGTTGTCCACCAGGATTTCCTGCGCGGTGATGAACAGCCGCACCGCCGCCTTGAAGCGCGCCACGTCAAAACCGCCGTCGGCCCGCTTGAACTTCACCAGGTTCAGCGACGCGAGATTGCACGCCGTGTCGTTGAGAAACAAATACTCGGAACAAGGATTGGTCGAATGCTGACGGTCAGTGCCCTTGCAGGTGTGCCACTGGTGAATGGTGCTGTCGAATTGCATGCCGGGATCGCCGCAAATCCAGGTGCCTTCGGCGATTTTGCGCAACAGGCCGCGGGCACTTTTCTGTTCCAGCCGCTGCCCGTCACGCACCGCGCGAGTCCACCATTCGCCGTCACTGACAGCGGCTTCCATGAATTCGTCGCCCACCCGCACCGACAGGTTCTCGTTCTGGTACATTACCGAGCCGTAGGCGTCGCCGTTGAAACTGCCGTCGTAACCCTGCTCAATCAAGGCCCAGGCTTTTTTCTCCTCCTTGGTCTTGGCCTCGATGAATTCCTCGATGTCCGGATGCCAGTCCTTCAGCGTGTTCATCTTCGCCGCGCGGCGGGTCTTGCCGCCGGACTTCACCACGTTGGCCACCTGGTCGTAAACCTTCAGGAACGACAGCGGGCCGCTCGGCTTGCCGCCGCCGCTGAGTTTCTCGCGCGTGGAGCGGATGGTCGAAAGGTCGCTGCCGGTGCCGGAGCCGAACTTGAACAACATCGCCTCGCTGCGGGCCAGTTCCATGATGGACTCCATGTTGTCCTCGACCTGCTGGATAAAACACGCGCTGCACTGCGGTTTCTCGTATTGCGTCCTGGCCCGGTAGGCCGTCTTGGTTTCCCGGTCAATGCAGTAGTTTCCTAGTCCACTGTTAGCGCCGATGCCATACTGATGATGCAGGCCGACATTGAACCACACCGGCGAATTGAACGCGCCGTACTGGTTCACGCACAGCCAGGTCAGTTCCTCGTAAAACACCTCCGCGTCCTCCGGCGAGGCAAAATAACCGTCCGCCAGCCCCCAGTCCGCGATGGTCCGCGTCACCCGGTGCACCAGTTGCCGGATTGAGCTTTCGCGGCCGCCCTTGGCAACATCAGTGCCCTGCGACACATCGCCGTAAAAATATTTCGATACCGCGATTTTCGTCGCCAAAATGCTCCACGACTTCGGCACCTCGACGTTTTGCTGCCTGAAAATAACCTTGCCGCCATCGTCAGTGATTTCCGCCGTGCGCAATTCCCATTCAATTTGCTCAAACGGATGCGTGCCCTCGACGCTAAATACCCGCTCGAATTTCATGCCTTCCCTGGCCTGTTGATGACGACGGCCCAGCTTGCTTCCCGCCGTGGCCTTGGTAACTGAATTATTGGTCTGAATCATAGCCTAAATCTCCACTTCATTAATACTTATTAAATATTTCCATTGATTAGAATAACTGCCCCTATCCACACAATACATCGGACAATTTCGGGACAATAACCCTATTAGTTGTGGCGTCAACTTAAAATCAAAAAAAACACATAAAAAACTACCTGCGGAAAAATAGTAAAAAAATTTCGTCCCGCAAGCCTTGATTTCAAGCCGTCAAAACACCGGTAATCGTTTTAAATTTGACAAAAAAAATTCGCGTAAATAGTCGGAAAAATTGCCCCTAACCGTCATCATCAGCGGCGAATTACCGGGAACCGGCGCAGAAAAATGGCGCGCGCGCCATTATCAGCGGCCTATAGTCAACAGCGTCAAACATCCGTCCGCATTTGACCAACTTATCAAGGACGGCGACCATTTCATTATTCTCTGTGACTCCCTGTGCCTTCCCGGTGTGCTCTGCGGGCTATTTTTTCACCACTAAGACACAAAGACACGAAGTGTTTTTTAGACAAAACTTCGTGCCTTGGTGTCTTCGTGGTTCGAATTGTTTTTAGAACTGGTGGCGGTAGCCGGCGGTTAGGCCCCAGGGTTTGTCATACTTGTCGCCGAAACTGGCTTCGTAATCCAAGTGGAGCTGATTGTTAGCGTCGAGTTGCCAGATGAGGCCGCCGCCGAGTTCGGCACGGGCACCGTCAGTGTTAGCGCGGATGTGTTGGTAGCCGTTGCGCAAGGTGCCGCCGCTGCTGATGGTTTCGACGCCGCTGATCTTGATGTAGGGTTGCAACGCGCCGCTGTTGGTGAGGTTGATGGTTCTGCCAAATAAGGAGCCGATGCGGAGTTGCAGGGCATCAAGGTCTTGGGCGCTGATGCTCATGGGGCCGGCAGTGTAATCCTCAGCGAGGATGTGCAGGTAGTTGACTTGAAATTGCGGTTCAATGAACCAATCATCGCTGAAGGTGAACTTCTTGCCGATTTCGATGCTGCCGCCGATGTTTACGTCGCTGTAGCTGGCGGTGAGTTGATTACCGCCATACGGGGCTTTCAAGTCGTTGTTGACACTGGCGGCTTTGACGGTGGCATCGATGTAGAAGCCGCTGCTGTGGAGCCAGGTGGCATAGAGGCCGCCGTAGTAGGAGTTGATCTCACCGTCAGTGCCGGGGGTGCGGTAGTCGAGGTCGCTACGGCCGTAGCCGGCATACACGCCGAGATACAAGTCACTGTCAGCGCTGATGGTGAACTTGTGATCCGTGCCGAGATCGACGCCGTAGATGAGTTGCTCATAGGCTTTGCCCGATACTTGGCTGCCGACGTTTAACTGTTGGCCGTAGCTTCTTATCCAGATGTTGTCGATGAGGTTATGGAGCGCGGGCGTCCCGCCCGCTGGCGGGCGAGACGCCCGTGCTCCATAGCGCAGTTCACCCATGCGCTTGAGCAAGCTGTTTTGCTGCGCGAACCACATGGCTTGTTGGATCGCCACGCTGCTGTTCAGGACTGCACCCGCCGGGCTGACGCCGGATTTTACGAAGTGGTCGCCGTCTTTGATGATGGTGTCAATGCCCCAGTCGATCGGATCCCATTGCCAGTTTTCCGTGCCGTTGCCGGTGACGACGCCGGGGAGGACGTCGTTGGGGTTGAGTTGGCCGTTGCCGGTGGTGTC
>JAISDC010000103.1 GCA_031265105.1 Verrucomicrobiales bacterium | reverse complement strand
ATGTGGTTCGCGCAGCAAAACAGTTTGCTCAAGCGCATGGGTGAACTGCGCTATGGAGCGCGGGCGTCCCGCCCGCTGGCGGGCGAGACGCCCGCGCTCCATAACCTCATCGACAACCTTTGGCTCAGAAGCTATGGCCAACAGCTAAACGTCGGCAGCAAAGTATCGGGCAAAGCCTACGAACAACTCATCTACGGCGTGGACCTTGGCACTGATCATAACTTCACTTTGTCCACTGACAGTGACCTCTATCTAGGAGTTTACGCCGGCTACGGCCGCAGTGATATAGATTACCGCACCCCCGGCGCTGACGGTGAACTCAACTCCTACTACGGCGGCCTCTACGCCACCTGGCTCCACAGCAGCGGCTTCTATATAGATGCCACCGTCAAAGCCGCCAGCGTTGACAACGACTTGAAAGCTCCTTACGGCAACACCCAACTAACCGCCAACTACAGCGACGTAAACATCGGCGGCAGCCTAGAAATCGGCAAAAAGTTCACCTTCAGCGATGGTTGGTTCATCGAGCCTCAGTTCCAAGTCAACTACCTCCACATCCTCGCCGAAGACTACACCGCCGACCCCATGACCATCAGCACCCAAGACCTTGACGCCCTGCAACTCCGCATCGGCAGCCTCTTCGGTCGCAGTATAAAACTTGCCAACGGCGGCGCGCTCCAGCCCTACCTCAAGGTCAGCGGCGTCGAAACCATCAGCAGCGGCGGCACCATCCGCAACGGCTACCAATCCACCCGCGCCAACACCGACGGCACCCGTGCCGAACTCGGCGGCGGTATCATCTGGCAACTCGACGCTGACAATCAACTCCACTTGGATTATGAAGCCAGTTTCGGAGACAAGTACGACAAACCCTGGGGCCTAACAGCCGGCTATCGCCATCAGTTCTAAAAACAGTTTGAACCACAAAGACACCAAGGCACGAAGGTTTGTTTAAAAAAAGCAGCCTTCGTGCCTTGGTGTCTTTGTGGTGAAAATTCCTTCGCGCCTTCGCGTCTTCGTGGCCGGAGTTTTCTTAATACTCACCCCACGGCTTCTCAGTCTTGATCGTCCAGACATTGCACAGATCGCGCGGGAAATCGCTCAGGAAGCGCGACGGCTTTTGCCAGGTCTCGCCATAGTTGGCGTTGCTGCGGATTTGCGGGTAGAGCAAGTACAACTCCTCCTGCGCGCGGGTGACGGCGACGTAGAACAAGCGCCGCTCCTCTTCCTCGCCTTCGGCGGTCTCGACAGCGCGGTTGGACGGAAACAGGCCGTCGCAAAGCATGATGACGAACACCGCCTTCCATTCCAGTCCCTTGGCCTGATGGATGGAGCTGAGCTTGAGCGCCTCGTGCCCGGCGTCTGGCGCGCCCAGGCCCTGCTCGGTTTCCATGTTGGTCATCAATGACAGTTGGGCGAGAAACTCGCTGGTTTCCTTGAAGCCGTCGGCAAACTGGATGAGCTGGTGCAAATCCTCCAATCGATTGTTATAGTTGGGATAACGAACCTTGAGGAAATCCTCGTACACGGCGTCGAGAACGTGCTGCAACTGGCGGCCGGGCGTGTCGGTCTTGATTTTCTCCAGCAATTGCCGGTGTGTTTCGCCCCATTGCCGCCATTCCTTCACAGCCTTGGCGGGAACCTTCACCTGATCCCAGGGCGCGCCCCTGGCGACGGCTTCCCAGGCTTTGTGGGCGGTCTTGCCGCCGACGCCGGGCAGCATGGTGGCCAGTCGCTTGAACGAGACTTCGTCATTGGCGTTCAAGGCGTACTTCAAATAAGCCGCCGCGTCCTTGACGTGGGCTTGCTCGAAGAAACGCAGACCGGAGGTGATTTGAAACGGGATGTTGCGCCTGGTTAGCTCCATCTGCAATTCCATCGAGTGAAAATGCGAGCGGTACAATACGGCGATGTCGCCCAGCCCCGTTCCCTCATCGCGCAATTCCAGCGCGCGCTGGGCGACGAACACCGCCTGTTGGCGGGCGTCGTCGAGCGAAACCAAAGCCGGTTTCGCCCCGCTCTTGTTGACCGCGCGCAATTCCTTGGGAAACTGTCTGGTGTTCTGGCTGATGGTGACATTGGCCAGATTGAGGATTTCCGGCGTGCTGCGGTAATTGGTCTCGATGCGAATGATTTGCGTGCCGGGATGACGGTCCGGGAACGACATGATGTTCTCAAAGTTGGCGCCGCGCCACGAGTAAATGCTTTGCGCGTCGTCGCCCACCACCATCACTTGATGCTGCCTGGCGGCCAGCAAATCCACCAGGTCGGCCTGGATTTTGTTGGTGTCCTGATACTCGTCAACCAGGATGTGCTGGAACTGGTGCTGGTAAAGCTCCAGCAGGTCGGGATGACTTTTCAGCAATTGCACCGTCAGCGTCAGCAAATCGTCGTAGTCCACCCCGCCGCTGCGCTGCTTGCGCTTGACATAGGCGCTGCCGATGGCGCTGATCTGGGGGGCAAACTCGCTGAGATGCGGGTAATGCGACTCCAGCACCTCGCTGACACTCCGCTCGGTGTTCGCGCCAAAGCTGTAGATGTCCTGCAACACCTCGGCCTTGGGAAATTGCTTGTCCTTCGGGTCAACGGTTGATTCCGCCAGACAGGCCGCCACCAAATCCTTGGCGTCTTCGCGGTCAAGGATGTTGAAATTGCGGTCAAGACCGAGCAACTCGGCGTGGCGGCGAATCAGGCGGTGCCCGACGTGGTGAAAAGTCCCGCCCCACAACCGCGAAATATCGTGCGGCAGCAAATTCTCGACCCGGCGCAACATCTCCTTCGCCGCCTTGTTGGTGAAGGTCAGCAACAGAATATGCTCCGGCGCGACGCCGTGCTCCACCAGAAACGCCACGCGGTACGTCAGCGTGCGGGTCTTGCCGCTGCCCGCCCCGGCGATGACCAGCAGCGGCCCCGGCGGAGCGCTGACGGCGGCATATTGCTCGGCGTTCAGCAACGACTGATAGTCAATCCGCGGCCCGTCCTGCGGATGCGGGGTGCTGGTTAGCGTGTAGTTCATGTTTTTTTGAGTAGTTAGTAGGTGGTAGATAGTAGGTAGTAGATGGCATTCGCGGAAGTGATGTATTTATGCTACCTACTATCTACTACCTACTATCTACTGACAACCGCCTACTTTCCCAATCGCTTCCCGCAAATCCACCTTTTTGTCATACAGCGCCTTGCCGACAATGACCCCGTACAAGCCGTCGAGTTCGCCCAGCGCCCGAAGATCGGCCAGGGAAGCGACGCCGCCCGAGGCGGTCAGCTTGGCACTGGTGGCGGCCAGCATGGCGCGTTGCGCGGGGAGATTGGGACCGGTGAACATGCCGTCGGTGCCGATGTCGGTGTACATGATGTTGCCCGCGCCGAGGTCGGCGACCGCCTTCGCCAAGTCCAGCGCGTCCCACGCGGAAATCTTCACCCAACCCTGCGTCGCCACCTTGCCGTCCTTCGCGTCAATGCCGACGGCGATCCGGTCGCCGCCGAATTCCCGCACCGCTTCCTTGATGAAATCGAGGGATTCGCAGGCCCGGCTGCCGATAATGGCGCGCCGCACGCCCGCCGCGAAAGCCGCTGACAAGGCGGCCATGTCGCGCAGGCCGCCGCCCAGCTCGCATGGCACGCTGACGGTGGCGCAGATGTTTTTGACGTGCGCCAGATTGCGCTGCTCGCCGCTGAACGCCGCGTCCAAATCCACCAGATGCAGCCACGTCGCGCCGTCCGCGACCCACCGTTGCGCGAAGGCCGCGGGATCGGCACTGTACACCGTTTTGCGATTGGCCTGCCCTTGCTCCAGACGCACCACCTCGCCGTTCATCAAATCAATCGCCGGCAGAATAATCATGCGCCTGAGACTAGCCGGCCCGTTCCCTGCCGCAAGGCGAAAGCGAGTGTTCCGTTTGAAACTCCGGCCATGAAGACGCGAAGGCGCGAAGGTTTTTTATTGATGAACCACCAAGACACAAAGGCACGAAGGCTGTTTTTTAAAACAAACCTTCGTGCCTTGGTGTCTTCGTGGTGCAAATGGTCTTTAGAATTGGTGCCGGTAGCCCGCTGTTAGTCCCCACGGCTTGTCGTACTTGTCGCCGAAGGAGGCTTCGTAGTCGAGGTGGAGTTGATTGTCAGCGTCGAGTTGCCAGATGAGGCCGCCACCTATTTCAGCACGGGCACCGTCAGTGTTGGCGCGGGTGGATTGGTAGCCGTTGCGCAGGGTGCCGCCGCTGCTGATGGTTTCGACGCCGCTGATCTTGATGTAGGGTTGCAACGCGCCGCTGTTGGTGAGCTTGATGGTTCTGCCAAACAAAGAGCCGAGGCGGAGTTGCAGGGCGTCG
>JAISDC010000082.1 GCA_031265105.1 Verrucomicrobiales bacterium | reverse complement strand
CCGCCGTTGGCGAGCTTGAGGGTGCGGCCGAATACGCTGCCGATTCTGAACTGGAGGGCGTCGAGGTCGCTGGCGGTGATGCTCATGGGGCCGGCTTGATAGTCCTCGGCGAGGATGTGGAGGTAGTTGACTTGAAACTGGGGTTCGATGAACCAATCATCAGCGAAGGTGAACTTCTTCCCGATTTCGATGCTGCCGCCGAGGTTCACATCACTGTAGTTGGCGGTGATTTGACTGCCGCTGTAGGGAGCTTTTAGATTGTTGTCCACGCTGGCGGCTTTGACGGTAGCGTCGATGTAGAGGCCGCTGCTGTGTAACCACGTGGCGTAGAGGCCGCCGTAGTAGGAGTTGAGTTCACCGTCAGTGCCGGGGGTGCGGTAGTCGAGGTCGCTGCGGCCGTAACCGGCGAAGACGCCCAGATATAAGTCACTGTCAGCGGACAAGGTGAACTTATGGTCAGTGCCCAAGTCCACGCCGTAGATGAGTTGTTCGTAGGCTTTGCCTGATACTTTACTGCCGACGTTTAATTGTTGGCCGTAGCTTCTGAGCCAGATGTTTTCGATCAGGTTGGCAGCGCTGAGGGTGACGGCTTTGTCAGACGACGAGGTGACGAGTTGACGGGATGACGAAAAGCGGAGGTCACCCATGCGTTTGAGCAGGCTGTTTTGCTGCGCGAACCACCTGGCTTGTTGGATGGCTACGCTGCTGTTCAATTCTGCGCCGGCGGGGCTGGTGCCTTGTTTGATGAAGTGGTCGCCGTCTTTGATGATGGTGTCGATGCCCCAGTCGATGGGATCCCATTGCCAGTGTTCCGTGCCGTCGCCGGTGACGACGCCGGGGAGTACGTCGTTGGGGTTGAGTTTACCGTTGCCGGTGGTGTCGATGTGGACGGTGCCTTCACCGTCAGCGGTATCCACAGTGATAGAGCCGCCGTCGCCGGTGTCGGTGTTGACGCTGATGTTAACGGTGCCGGTGTGGGTCATGTTATCGAAGATGACTTCGTAGTCGCCGATGTTCCAAGTGCCATTGTTTTCGCCGTAGTTGCCGTGGCTGTCCTTGTCAAAAGTCCAGGTGCTATCGCTGCCGGTGATGAGGTTGCCGCCGTGGTAGCCGCCTTGGCCGGTGGCGCTGTTATCGAGGGTGATGGTGACGGCTGCGTCGTCGTTTTGGTTAATGTCACTGATGATGGTGCTGCCGGGGCCTCTGACGGTGAGGTCGATGACGGCGTTATCGTTGCCGCTGACGGTGCCGGTGATGGTGGCGCCGTTGCTGCCGCTGAGGGTGGTGTTGGACGAGCCGCTGGCGGTAAGGTCGCCGGTCAGGGCGGAGTTGTCGGTGAGTTCTATATTCACGTCGGAGTTGCCGTGGATGTTGGTGGCACCGGTGAGGGTGGAGCCATCCGCCACGGTTATGCGGGCGTGGTTGACCAGTTCGTAGGCCGTGCCGCTGGGGGCAATGGCGGTGGTGCCGAATTCCATGGCCGCCGTGCCGCTGAGGGCGGCGCTGCCGGTGATGGTGACGGTATAGTTGGCGCCCGCGGACTGCGTGGCATTGAGCTCGGATGTCTCGCCGAACAGCCCCACCCGGAGCGCCGCCCCGTTTTCGGCGATGAACTTGCCGCCGTCAACCAGCAGAACTTTGTCATCAATGTCCAACCCGCGCGTGTCCATAAGAATGGCATGGGTGTCCTCGCCGCTCGCGCTGATAGCCACATCGTGCAATGCCACATAGCGATTACCGTTGCCGCCGACATTAATCCCGGCGCCGCTATCAATCATAATGATGGTGCCGCTGCGCAGCGTCACAAACTCGTCAACCCGTAGTATAGGGTTCGTCCAAGTGTTCACGCCCGCATTACCGTCGCGCACCGTGACTAAAAAATCGCGCATTTGCAGGTCCGCGTTACCTTCTACGGTGACACCGCTGACATTGGCCCGACCGTCGGCAAGTTCGCCTTGCGCGGCAATGTTGATACCGGTGGCCGTGACGGTGCTTTTGTCGGTGGCGGTGTTGAGGATGCTGATGCCGTTGGTCTGGTCGCCCCGTAATTCTACGCTCACATTTGTCAAATCAGCTTCGCTGGTGTTGCCGATGTATATTCCGTCGAAATGACCGTTCCTATTGGATGCCGAAATCACCACTGTCGCGTCGGTCACGGACAGCTTGGAGTTCAACATATAGATGCCATGCGAAAACGCTTCGCTGACCGTGACCGCGACACGTTCCAGGCTGGCGGACGAGGTGGTGGTCAACGCAATGCCGTAAGCGCCAGTGGCGGAAGTGAAAACCGTGCTGTCACGTAACGATAGCGCGCCTTGGGTGTTGACGAAGACGCCATGCTGGTTGGTCTCGGTGCTGGACAAAGTAAGGTTAGTGCCCTCGTACAGCGTCCCGCTGCCGCTGACCGTCAGGGCCGACTGATTGGTGGAGGCGGCGTAGGTACTGCCGGATTCCACCACGGTGCCGGTATTGACGATTTTGTTTTCCGCGAAGATGTTCAACGCGGAGACGCTGAGGGCGCAGAGGAGGGTTAGTATCAGGGTTAGTTTTCGTGTTTTCATGTTGGAGGTTTTCATAAAGTTTTTTTGAGCTGCATTAACGCAAAGGAACAAAGGGGCAAAGGCGCGAAGATTTTTTTGGTTTGGTTTTTCAATTAACAAAAATCTTTGCGTTACTTTGTTCCTTTGCGTCTTTGCGTTAATGAGGCTAGTTAGAGTTTGGTTTCTTCGACGGAGATGTCTTGGCCGACGAGGATTTTGTCGATGGCGGGTTTGCCGATGGGTTTGCCGGTTTCCATGATTTCGAGTTTGTAGGAGCGGATTTCGGAGATGGCGGGGATGGGGCGCGCGTCGATGAAGTGGCTTTCGCTGCCTTCGTAGAGTAGTACCCATTCGCCGTGGTTGGTGCTGGCGGTGAGGCGGGCGTTGTGGTAGCCGCGCGGGAGGGTCCAATGGATCGGAACTTTGCCGCCGTCAAACACGGCGTAGAGTTTGCCGATGAGGTTATCAATGGGGGCTGAAGTGTTGGGTTTGTAAACGATGCCGAGCATTTCGTAGTCTTCCTGGGTGCATCTGGGGCTGCGGAAGATGCGGTCGGTGAGGCGGTCTTCTTGCCAGAGCAAGCCGCCGCGTTTGCCTTCGATGGCGGCAAGGAGGGTGGTGAGGGGTTGGATGAGGGGGACGCGGACGGGGTCCATAGTTTGCTGGGTGAGGAGTTGGATGCGCAGGGCGCGCAGGGCGGCGAGGAGTCTTTCCACTTCGTCAATGGCTTGGTTCAATTTGCCGTAGGCGGCGGTGGTTTCCTTGACATTGGCGATGTCGGCGTCGGCGAGACCGGGGTCGGTTTTGGTCTGGACGTTGACGAGGTTGTCGCCGTATTGGGTGAAGAAGTCGTCAATACCGTCCCAGGTTTTGTGGATGTATTTTTTGACGCTGATGTTGCTGACTGCATGTTGGTTTCTATTCATGGGTTCCTTTGGGGTTGGTTTAATGGCGGCCACACAGCCGCCAAAAGTGGGTAATCCTGCTCGGCAGGAGGTGTGTCATGCGTTGCAGTATGCGCTTCCCGCACCGCAGGAGGTGAATCATGCGGCGCAGTATTCGACTCCTGCATTGCAGGATGCGCGTCATGCGTTGCAGTATGCGGTTCCCGCGCCGCAGGAGGTGAATCATGCAGTGCAGTATTCGACTCCTGCGTTGCAGGATGCGCGTCATGCGTTGCAGTATTCGGTTCCCGCGCCGCAGGAGGCAAATCATGCAATGCAGTATGCGCTTCCTGCACTGCATGAAACGGCTCTCGCCAGGTAGGAATCGTATGATACCGTGCGGGAGGTGACGCTAATCGTGACGGGGTGGCATCCTGCCGGAATGTTACCGCATGGGGAATGAAAAGGGTAAAAACTGGCGGGGAAATTAAGGAATCAGGGCAAGAGTCATACCGTGAGCGCGTGAGCGCGTGAGCGCGTGAGCGCGTGAGCGCGTGAGCGCGTGAGCGCGTGAGCGCGGCGTCCTGCGGTTATGGCCCAGGTCAATCATCTTCAAGGAGTTGCCGCTTTTCCGCTTTGGCTTAAGCCCCCCTGCTGGCGGAGCTTTCACTATCAGCCGTTTGCGGCAACGGGGCGCGACTGTATTACAATAGCCGGATGACCGCAAGTTTTTTTTTTTACTGCCAAAGGCGGGCCGGCAAGCAATGACCGCAAAGGCAGCGCGCCGCGGCGCCGAAAATTTCCACCTGGCGCTGATTTTGCTTGTTAGGCGGCGGGCCGGCGCGTTACCTTTGGCCCCGCATGAATGCTATCGTCGAATGGTGGGACGGGCTGGAGCTGGCCGCGCGGATTTTTTGGACGCTCGGCATCCTCGGCACCGCCATGCTCGTCGCCCAGGGCGGCATGGCTTTGTTCGGCGCTGACGGTGATTTCGACTCGCCCGACGCTGACGGTGACGCCGGCGTACACTGGTTTTCGTTCAAGGCCATCACCGCGTTCGCCACCGGCAGCGGCTGGGGCGGCTTGTGCTGTTTGCAACTCGGCCTCGGCGCCGTGTCCGCGACCCTGCTCGCGGCGCTGGTCGGGTTCGCGCTGGCGGCGCTGCTGGTGTGGCTGATGCGCCAGTTCGCGCGGCTGGCGGAGGACGGCACGTTCCAGTTGACGCAAACTGTCGGCGCCAGCGGCACCGTGTATTTGCCGCTGCCGCCGCGCGGCGCGGGCGCGGGTGAAATCACCGTCGTCAGCGGCGGGCGCAAAGTTTCCGTCAAGGCGTTCAACGTCAGCGACCGCGCGGCGCCGTTCGGCACGGAGGTGCGGGTGCTGCGGCTGGAGGGCACCGGCGTCGCCGTCGAGCCGCTCGCTGACGGTGAGTAAGCAATTTTACCCCAACCCAATCAACTCAACCAACCGAACCAACCAAGGAACCATATGTCATTCGCCATCGCCATCATCGCCGTCGCACTGTTGTTTTTCGTGACCATGCTGTCACTGTTGAAGTGCTACAAAAAATGCCCGTCCGACCGCATCCTCGTCATCTACGGCAAAGTCGCCGGCGGCCGCGGCGCGCGCTGCATCCACGGCGGCGGCTCGTTTGTGTGGCCGGTCATCCAAGGTTATCAATACATGGACTTGCGCCCCGTCAGCGTCGAGGTCAACCTGGAGGACGCGCTGTCGTTGCAAAAAATCCGCGTGGACGTGCCGAGCACGTTCATGATCGGCCTGTCCACCGAGCCGGAAATCATGCAGAACGCCGCGGAGCGCCTGCTCGGCCTCACGCTGCCGCAAATCATGTCCAGCGCGCTCGACATCATCACCGGCCAGATGCGCCAGGTCATCGCCTCGCTCTCGATTGAGGAAATCAACGCTGACCGTGACAAACTGCTGGTCAGCGTGCGCGACTCCATTTCCGTCGAGTTGGAAAAAATCGGCCTGCGCCTCATTAACGTCAACATCCGCGACATCACCGACGACGTCGGCTACATCGACTCGCTGGGCAAGGAAGTCGCCGCCGAGCGCATCAACACCGCCAGCATCCGCGTCGCCGAGGCGGACCGCGACGGCGCGGTCGGCGCCGCCCGCGCGCGCATGGAGCAGGCCGTGACCGTCGCCGCGCTGCAAGCCGAGACGCGGCAGGGCGAGAACACCTCGCTGGTCGCCATCGCTGACAGTGACGCCGCGCGGCGCACGCGCGAGGCCGAGGCGCGCAAACTCGCCGAGACCGCCGAGCAAGTCGCCGTCGCGCTGACCGCGAAAAACTCCGCGCTCGCCAAACAGGAGGCCGAGATGGCGCGCGCCCGCGTGACCGAGGCGACGTACGAGGCCGACGTGCTGGTGCCGGCGCGCCAGACCAAATCGCAGCAAGTCATCCAGGCCGAGGCGGACGCCGCCGTGCGCGTGAAAACCGCCGAGGGCGCCGCCGACGCCGTGCGCAAAACCAAGCAGGGCGAGGCCGACGGCTTGCTCGCCGTCAAAACCGCGGAGGCCGACGGCTTGCGGCAACTGCGCCTCGCCGAGGCCGACGGCATCAAGGCCGCGCTGAACGGCCGCGCCGAGGGCTTCGAGCGCCTGACCAAAGCCGCCGGCGCGAACCCGGCGCTGGCAATCAATCTGCTGCTGGTCGAACAAATGCCCGTGCTCGTCGGCGCGCAAACCGAGGCGATCAAGAACATCAAATTCGACAAAGTCGTCGTCTGGGACAACGGCGGCGCGAACGGCGGCACCAGCACCGCGAACTTTTTGAACAAGCTGGCGACGGCGCTGCCGCCGCTGCACGAATTGCTCAACAACGTCGGCCTCAAACTCCCGTCCGTCCTCGGCACCCCCGCCGCTGACGCTGAACCGGCGCCGCCCGCGCAACCCGCGCCGGCACCGTCAGCGCCCCCGGCCAGCGGACAGCAATAAGCCTGTTGGCAACACGCGCGGTGATATTGTATGCTGGCTGCGCATTTATGATTTTACCCATAGTGAAATACGGCGACCCGGTGCTGCGGCAGCGGGGCGCGACGGTCGGCAAAGTAACCCCGGAATTGCGCCAACTCGCGCGGGACATGCTCGACACGATGCGCAAAGCCGAGGGCGTCGGGCTGGCGGCGCAGCAGGTCGGGCGCGCGCTGCAACTGGCGGTGATTGACATTCCCGCCGACTCGAAGCGCAAGTCGCGCCTGTGGCTGGACGGCAAGGAGGCCGATGTGCAAAGCATCATGCCGCTGACGCTCATCAATCCGCACATCGAAATCACCAAGAAAAAGGAACTCGACAACGAGGGTTGCCTGAGCTTCCCCGGCATCAACATCGACCTCAACCGCGGCTTCCGCGTCAAGGTGCGGTACCAGGACCTGGATTTGCAACCGCGCGAGTTTGAGGCGGGCGGCTTGCTGGGGCGCGCGGTGCAGCATGAGTTCGACCACTTGCACGGCGTGCTGTTCATCGACAAACTGAGCGCCGCCGAGCGCGAGCAGTTGAAGGACAAACTCGCCGGTTTGCGCGCGCAGCCGCGCTGATGCGCGAGCGCATTACGGCCATGCTCATCCGCCCCGCCATGACGCTGACGATGACCGGGCCGCCGCTGGCGGGCGCGGCGGTCAGGGTCAGCGGCAACCGCATCGCGGCGGTCGGCGCGGGGTTGACGCCGGCGGCGGGCGAAACGGTGCTGGACTTGCCGGGGTGCGTGTTGCTGCCGGGGTTGATTAACGCGCACTGCCATTTGGATTACACCAATCTCCAGGGCGCGATTCCGCCGGGGCTGCCGTTCACCGAGTGGATAAAACGCATCAACACCCTCAAGCGCAGCTTCACCGTCAGCGACTGGCTGGCCGCCATCGCGCGCGGGTTCCAATTACTCGCCGACAGCGGCTGCACGACGGTGTGCAACATCGCGGCGTTTCCCGAAGTGCTGCCGTTGCTGCCGCGCCCGCCGTTGCGGACGTGGTGGTGCGTCGAGTTGATTGACGCGCGCTCGCGGGCGGCGGCGGACGAGGCGCTGACGCTGGCGCTGGAGTTCTTCGCGCGCAGCCGCGCGTGGCCGGGCGGCGGCGGCCTCAGCCCGCACGCGCCGTACACCGCCAGCGCGTGGTTATACCGGCGCGCGCTGCGCCTGGCGCGGCGCGAGGGGCTGTTGCTGACCACGCACGTCGCGGAGTCCGACGAGGAGCAAGAGATGTTCGCGCACCGGCGGGGCGCGCTGTTCGAGTTTTTCCGGGGCGCGGGCCGCGACATGGGCGATTGCGGGCAGGACTCCGCGCTGGCCCGCCTGCTGGCGGACGGGCTGCTGGACGCGCAATGCCTGGTGGCGCACTTGAACCACGTGTCGGCGCGCGATGAACTGCTGCTGCGCCGGCAACCGCTGCCGGTGGTGCATTGCCCGCGCTGCCACGCCTACTTCGGCCGCGCGCGGTTCCCGTACGAGCGCCTGCGCGCGGCCGGTTGCAGCGTGTCGCTGGGCACCGACAGTTTGGCGAGCAACGACGTGCTGGATCTGCGCGCGGAGGTGCGCGCGTTCTGCCGCGCCCACCCCGCCGTCAGCGCCGAGGAAGGGTTGCGCATGGTGACCACCGTGCCCGCCGCGCAACTCGGCCAGGCGGGCGTCCTGGGCGTCATCGCCGGCGGCGCGCTGGCGGACCTGGTGGCGTTCCCGCTGCCGGAGCGGACGGATCCGTATCTGGCGGTGACCGCCGCGCGGGGCAAGCCGGCGTTGTTCATGGTGGACGGGGCGCGGTGCGGTTGACCGGGCAACTCCGACCACGAAGACGCAACAACTAAAGCGGCAAATGCACGCCGCTTCTGATTCCCCTGCGAAGCAGGCAGCAAGGCGCGAAGGATTTTTTGTTAACTAAAATTCGTGGCTGGCGGCGCCAACCGCGTGAATTTATGGCATTTACACCGCGCGCGCGGGGAGGCACAATGCCGGGCCTATGAGAACCTTCATCTCCTCGTTAATCGTCGCGTTGCTGGCCACCGTCAGCGTCAACGCGGAACCGCTCATCAAAAACGGCGACAGCGTCGCCTTCCTCGGCGACTCCATCACCCAGCAGGGCTGGGGCAACACCGGCGGCTACGTGCATCTGGTGGTGGACGGCCTGGCCCTGGCGGGCATCAAGGTCACCCCCTACCCGGCGGGCATCGGCGGCCACAAATCCAACAACATGCTGGAGCGACTGGAGCGCGACGTGCTGGCGAAAAAGCCCACCTGGATGACGCTCAGTTGCGGCGTCAACGACGTCTGGCACGGCGCCAACGGCGTCGAACTGCCGCAATACCAGGAAAACATCACCGCCATCGTCGAGCGGGCCACCAAAGCCGGCGTGAAAGTCATGCTGCTCACCGCTACCCCGATTCAGGAAGTTGACAACCCGAACAACCAGCAACTCGCCGCCTACAACGACTTTCTGCGCGCGCTGGCCAAGGAGAAAAACCTGCCGCTGGCCGATCTCAGCGCCGACTTCTGGGCATACTTGAAGCCGCTGCCGCCCGGCCCGCGCTACCTCACCGCCGACGGGGTACACATGAACCCGGAAGGCAACCTGCTGATGGCGAAGGGCGTCCTGCGCGCGTTCGGTTTCGACGACGGCGAGCTGGCGGCGGTGGAGCAAAAATTGCTCGACGCGCCGAACACCGCGATGTTCGCCGGCAACTACTACATTTACCCGCCCAGCCCCGCCGGCATCACCTTCAACCAATACCGCGCCCTGCAAAAAATCGCGAAGGACCGGAAGCTGGACATCAACCGCCTCACCGCCGCCCTGTGCCTGCAAGCGTGGGCGGACGTGTTGAAGAACTACCACGGCGACGCGACCGTCGAATTGGACCAATTACGCGTCGAAGCGGGCGAACTGGTCGGGAAGAAAGTCGCGAGCTTCATCCGGTCAAACTGACCGGCGGGAGCTTCATTAACACCAAGGAACCAAGAAATTTTTAACAGGGAGATTATTTTTTTAAAAACCTCCATGAACTCCATGCTCTCCCTATAAAAAATCCTTTGCGCCTTTACACCTTGGTCCCTTTGCGTTAAGGCGGCTCATTCTTGGTGTCTTTGTGGTAAAAAAACAGCATTACCCAAGCCGTCGATTCCGCCTGACTTTGGCACGGTCAGCGGCTAGGCTGGCGGCATGGAAACTTACTGGCATTGGGTGCCAACACTGCTGCTGGCGGTGGTGCAAATCACCGGCTGGCTGCTGATTCCCAAGGCGCTGTTCATCGCGCGCACCCCGCAGGCGGCGGTGGGCTGGGGCCTGGCGCTGTTTTTTCTGCCCCTCGTCGCCATCCCGCTGTTCCTGGTGTTCGGCGAGTCCCGCTTCTCCGGCTACCTCCGCGCCGACCACGGCGCCGACCGCGACCTCGCGCGACTCCTCGCCGCCGCGCAACACTCCATGTCAGCGGCCCGCGTTGACTTTGCCGAGAAATACGCCGATGTGCCGCGGCTGCTGGAACGCTTGCGCGGGTTGCCGGCCACCGGCGGCAACACGGCGCGGCTACTGGTCAACGGCCAGGCCGCGTTTGCCGCCATGCTGGACGCCATCGGGCGCGCCCGCCGCACGGTGGCGGTGCAGTTCTTCATCATCAGCGACGACGCGCTCGGCAACCGGCTGAAGGACGCGCTCATCGCCGCCGCCGCCCGCGGGGTGAAGACTTGGGTGCTGTACGACGGCATCGGCTCGAAACACATGACCGTCGGCTACCTCGCCGCGCTGCGGCGCGCGGGCGTGCAGGTCAGCGGGTTCGTCACCAACCGCCGCGTCGGGATGCGGTTTCAAATCAATTTCCGCAACCACCGCAAGCTGGTGTTGGTGGACGACGCGGTGGCGTTCCTCGGCGGGCTGAATGCCGCGGACGAGTACCTCACCGGCGGCGCGCGCTTCGACTCGTGGCGCGACACGCACCTGGAGTTGCGCGGCCCGGCCATCCGCGCGTTGCGGGTGAACTTCGCGGAGGACTGGCGGTATGCGGAGGGCATTGATAATGGATTATTTTCTATTGATTATTTGAATACTGCCGCTGACGGTGACACTGACGCCGCGGTTGAGCCACCGACAAATAATCAATCATCCCTCCCCGCCATCGTCTTCGCCAGCGGCCCGGCCGACCCGTGCAACATCTGCCAGCCGGTGTACGACACCATCATCCAGGCGGCCCGGCGCCGGCTGTGGCTGGCCAGCCCGTACTTCGTGCCGGACTCGGTGCTGCGGCAGGCGCTGACCCAGGCGGCCTTGCGCGGCGTGGAGGTGCGGATTCTGCTGCCGGCGCGGCCCGACCACTGGCTGCCGTGGTGGTCGTCGTTCTCGTATTATCCGGCCATGCGCGACGCGGGCGTGCAAATTTACCGCTACCGCCCCGGCTTCATGCACCAGAAGGTGTTGCTTGCGGACGATGACCTGGCGATCATCGGCTCGGTGAACGCGGACTACCGCTCGTTCATGCTGAACTTCGAACTGGCCGCCGTCATCAACGACCGTGCCTTCGCCGCTGACGTTGAGCGGATGCTCGCGGCGGATTTCGCCGCCGCTGACGCCGAGGACCTGAACCGGTATGACGCGGGCAGCCTGTGGTTCCGGCTGCGCGTGAAGCTGGCGCAATTGTCCAGCATGGAGCAGTGACTACTTTTTTACAAAGAGCGCACGGAGGAATTGGAGCAGTACCTTTGCTTGCCGCAACCCTTCCTCCAATAACTCCATGATCTCTTTGTAAGGATGACGGCAGGCTTGCCGCGCGAGCGCCGGCGGGTAAGCTCGGCGCATGGGAATGGTGACCGTCATGTTATTGGTGCTGGTGCTGCTGGTGCTGGCCGTCGGCCTGTGGCTGCTGTCGCGGCTGGCGCCCGACTTGCACAGCAGCCAGGGACAACAACTGGCCGGGTTGCGCGAGTTGTTGCAAAAAAGCCTCGGCGATCAGAAGAGTGATTTCCGCGATTTCAATTCCGCCAACAGCGAGCTGTTGCGCAAGAGCATCCAGGACGCGCTGACCAACCAGTCGCTGGTGATGGAACAGCGGTTCGAGTCACTGCAACACCAGACCGCGCAGCGCTTGCAGGAAATCCGCGCCAATGTCGAGCGGCGGTTGCAGGAAAACCTGGAACAGAATTTCTCCGCGTTCAAGGACATGACCAGGAGCCTCGGCGACTTGAAGGCCAGCGCCGACCAGATGTTGCGGGTCAGCCAGCAGGTCGGCGAACTCAACCAGATTCTCGGCGCGCCGAAGCTCCAGGGTAATTTCGGCGAGGCCGAGTTGGAACTGCTGCTGGCGGACATTCTGCCGCAGGGCGCCTACGAATTGCAGCCGCGCCTGGCGGAAGGCTGCCAGCCGGACGCCACCATCCGCATCAAGCAACTGCGCCTGTGCGTGGACGCCAAATTCCCCAAGGACCGCATCGCCGCGCTGCTCGACGCGGCCAATGACGAGGCCGGGCGGGAAACCGCGCGCAAGGAACTCGCCGCGGTCATCAAGCTGATGGCCGCTGACATTGCGAAGAAGTATGTCCGGCCCGAACTCGGCACCACCGACCAGGCCTTCCTGTTCGTGCCGAGCGAAAGTCTGTATTACGAAATCCTCAAGCTGCCCGAGCTGACCGAGCACTGCCGCAAAGTCAAAGTCAGCGTCGTCTCGCCGAACACGCTGGCCGCCACGTTATACGCCGTGGCGCTGGCGTTCCGCGGTTACGAAATGCAGGAAAACGCCAACGTGCTGTTGCGCGCCATCCAGGACATGGACAAACATTTCCAGAACTTCCGCAAGGACTTCGTCAACAGCGGCCAGCGCATCCGCCAGGCGCAGGACGATTACGAAAAAGCCGGCCGCGACCTCGACCGCTTCGACAAAACCATCACCAAACTCCGCGACGGCGAAAGCCAGCCCGGCTTGGCGGAACAGGCCGATTAGCCGCCAAGGCGCGCGCGAGGGGAGCGGCGGCGGTCTTTTCACCACAAAGACACCAAGACACGAAGTTTTATTTAAAACATGCTTGGTGTCTTGGTGTCTTCGTGGTGAAAAAAAACGATGGTTAAATCCTGACTCGCCGCAGCCGCAGCGCGTTCGCCAGCAGCGACACGCAACTCAGCGACATGGCCGCGCTGGCGATGACCGGGCCGTGGCGGCCGAGCGTCAGCCCCAGCGGCGCGAGCGCGCCCGTCGCCAGCAAAATCCCGACGCTGTTGTAGCCGAACGCGAACCACAGATTCTGCCGGATGTTCGCCAGCGTCGCGCGGCTCAGGCGCACCGCGCGCGCCAGGCCGGACAAATCGCCCCGCGCCAGGGTCACGCCCGCGCTCTCCAGCGCCACGTCCGTGCCCGTGCCCATCGCGATGCCAACGTCGGCGGCGGCCAGCGCGGGCGCGTCGTTGACGCCGTCGCCGGCCATCGCCACGCGGTGACCGTCGGCGCGCAGTTGCTCGACGCGCCGCAATTTGTCCGCCGGCGACACGCGCGCCACCACCTCGTCGATGTTCAATTCCTGCGCGATGCGCGCCGCCGCCGACGCGCTGTCGCCGGTGAGCATCACCAGCCGCAAACCCAGCGCGCGCAAGGCGGCCACCGCCGCCGGCGCGCCCGGCTTCACCGCGTCGCTGACCAGCAGCACGCCCGCCGCCGCGCCGCCGACGGTCACAAACACCGCGACGTTGCCCCGCGCCTCCTCGTCCCGCGCCGCGACCGTCAGCGCGTCGGGAAACACCGCGCCGTAGCGTTGCACGAAATCCAGCCGGCCCAGCCGCACCGATTGCCCGCCGACCTCCGCCGCCACGCCCTCGCCCGTGGTCGCGTAAAAATTTTCCACCGGCGGCGGCATCAGCCCGCGCGCCCGCGCCGCCCGCGTCACCGCTTGCGCGAGCGGGTGCTCGCTGTGCGTCTCCACCGCCGCTGACAGTCGCAGCAACTCGTCCTCCGCCAAACCGCCGACCGTCAGCGCCCGCGCCAGCTCCGGCTGGCCGACGGTCAGCGTGCCGGTCTTGTCGAACACCAGCGTATCGACTTTGCCGAGCGCCTCCAGCGCCGCCGCTTCCTTGATGAGCACGCCCGCCTGCGCGCCGCGCCCGACGCCGACCATTACCGACAGCGGCGTCGCCAGCCCCAGCACGCACGGGCAGGCGATGACCAGCACCGTGACGGCGCTGACCATCGCCGTGGAAAACGCGGCGCCCGCGACGAGCCAGCCCGCGAACGTCAGCGCCGCCACGCCAATCACCGCCGGCACGAACCGTCGCGCCACTTTGTCGGCCAGCCGCTGCACCGGCGCGCGGCTTTGCTGCGCTCGCGCCACCAGGCCGACAATCCGCGCCAGCAGCGTGTCCGCGCCGACGCGCCGCGCCCGCAGCACCAGCGCGCCGGCGCCGTTGATGGTGCCGCCGGTCACCTCGTCGCCGGCGCCCTTCGTGACCGGCAGCGGCTCGCCGCTGAGCATGGCCTCGTCCACCGCCGAGCGCCCGCTGACGACGACGCCGTCCACCGGGATTTTTTCCCCCGGCTTCACGCGCAATAAATCGCCGACGCGGACTTCGCCGAGCCACACATCTTGTTCCACATCGTCAGCGTCCAGCCGGTGCGCCTTCTCCGGCGCGAGGTCTAACAACTCGCGGATTGCCGCACTGGTCTTCGCGCGCCCGCGCAATTCCAAAATTTGGCCTAACAACACCAGCGTCACAATCACCACCGCCGCCTCGAAATACACCGGCGGCGCGCCGTGATGATGCCCCGCTGACGGTGGCAGAATTTCCGGGAACAATATCGTAACGACGCTGTATCCGAACGCCACGGCGACCCCCAGCGTGATCAGCGTGAACATGTTCAGCGACCGCCAGCCGCGCGTAAACAACGGAACTGCGACGGCCATCACCAGTGTGGTCAGCACTAATCCAACCCGCTCCATCAGCGGCGAAAGGTCCAAATCAATAAAATGCCCTGTCATTTCAATCGCAACCACCGGCAAACTCAGCCAAAATGCCAGCCAAAACCGTCGCGTCATTTCCCACAACTCCGCGTCCTCATGCTCCGTGCCGAGGGACGCGCCGACCCGTTGCAACGCCATCCCGCAACGCGGACAATTCCCCGGCGCGTCCGCCATCATGCCCGCGCACATCGGGCAAAGATATTTCCCCAGTTGCGCGCTCGGCAACTCCACCCGCGGCGCCGCGCAACAAGTCGGCCGCCGTTCACGGTCAGCGTTGCAACAATCATCCGTCGCGTGTTTCATGCCGCGAGTATGCCACCGCCCCCGCGCCCCGCAAACGGCAAAATGTTCCTGGCCGCCGGCAGTCATGATTCCGATGCTACGCTGACAGTGACCTCGACTAGCAAGTATATTTTCATCATGCTGGCGTCCCCGCCCATCTTGGGCAAGCGTAGCGCGTCGCAGGACCGGCCCGCTCCATTGCTGAGCCAACCCGCCCCTTCGCCTCCGCTCAGGGTGACGCGCGGGAAGCAACCAAGCCTCAAACCACTATTTTAACCAAGAACAAATAACTAAGTTTACCTTGTCCACTGACAGTGACCTCTATCTGGGAATTTACGCCGGTTACGGCCGCAGCGATATAGATTACCGAGCCCCCGGCGCTGACGCTGACAATCAACTCCACCTCGACTACGAAGCCTCTTTCGGCGACAAGTACGACAAATCCTGGAGACTAACAGCGGGCTGCCGCCATCAATTCTAAAAACAGCCCGCAGCACACACAGAGCAGGCACCGGGAGCCACAGAGAAAATTTCTGTGGAACTCTGTGCCTGCTCTGTGTCTCTCTGTGCCCAACCGCTTTGTCAGCCACCGCACTCCCGGCGGAGCTGCTCCAGTTCCTCCCAGCGGGCGTAGGCGGCTTTGCTTTCCTGTTCCAGCGCCGCTGAACGTGACTTGAGTTCGGGGATTTTCTCAGGCGATTTTTGGTATAGTTCGGGATCCCAGAGTTGTTGCGAAACTTGCTCTTGCTCGGCTTCGAGTCGCTCGATTTTGCCAGGCAGGGCGTCAAGCTCCCATTGTTCGCGATTAAGGAATTTGCGCGGGCGGCAGGATTTTTTCACCGCCACGTCAGCGGGGGATTTTTTTGTGTCAGTGTCAGCGGATGATATTTTTCGTTCATTGGCAGCGTGCTTCAACCAATCGCTATAGCCGCCATGGTATTCCGTCACCTCACCGTCAGCGCCGAACACCAGCGTGCTGGCGCAAACTTCGTCCAGGAAGGCGCGGTCGTGCGACACCAGCAGCAGCGTGCCGTCGTATTCCACCAATAAATTTTCCAGCAACTCCAGCGTCTCGGCGTCGAGGTCGTTGGTCGGTTCGTCAAGCGCCAGCACGTTGGCGGGTTGCAAAAACAATTTTGCCAGCAGCAGCCGGTTGCGCTCGCCGCCGGACAAAACCTTGGCGGGAGAGCGCGCGCGGTCGGGCGCGAACAGGAAGTCTGACAAGTAACTATGAATATGTCGCGACCGGCCCTGGAATGTGATGCTTGCCGCGGCGCCGGCGACATTCTCCGCCACGGTTTTCTCGTTATTGATGGCGCGGAGTTGGTCGAGATAGGCAACTTGCAAATTCGTCCCGTGCCGCGCGCGGCCCGCTGACGGTGATAGTTGCCCCAGCAATAATTTCAGTAGCGTGGTCTTGCCCGCGCCGTTCGGGCCGATGATGCCGATTTTGTCGCCGCGCCAGATTTCCGTGCTGAAGCCGCTGACGATGGGGCGGTCGCCGTAGGTGAAGCCGAGGTTTTCGGCGGTGATGACTTTGCGGCCCGACACCTCGGCCTCGCTGAGGCTGAGCCTGGCGTTGCCGAGCCGTTCGCGCCGCTGGCTGCGCTCGCGGCGCATTTGCTCCAGCGCGCGGACCCGGCCCTCGTTGCGGGTGCGGCGGGCTTTGACCCCTTGCCGCAGCCAGGCTTCTTCTTGCGTCAGTTTTTTATCGAATGTCGCCCAGTTTTTTTCCTCGGCTTCGAGCCACGCTTCCTTGCGGACAAGGTAGGTTGCGTAATCGCAGTCCCACGAGGAGAGTTTGCCGCGATCCAGTTCGACGATGCGCGTGGCCAGCCGCTGCAGGAACGCGCGGTCGTGCGTGGTGAACAGCAACGCGGTTTTTTGCGCCAGCAAAAAATTCTCCAGCCACAGAATCGAGTCGATGTCGAGATGGTTGGTCGGCTCGTCGAGCAGCAGCGCGTCGGGCCGCCCCGCCAGTGCCCGCGCCAGCAGCACGCGACGCCGCAGGCCGCCGGACAGCGCCGTGAAGTCAGCGTCAGCGGGCAGCTTCATCGCCGCCAGCAGCGTCTCGATGCGCCGTGCCGTTTCCCATTCCTCCTCGTGACGGTCAGCGGGCAGTCCGTCGCGAATGACGCTGACGGTGTCGCCGGTTAAGTTGTCAGGAATTTCCTGCGGCAGCCGCGTGATGATTTTACCGCCGCTGACGATGACCTCGCCGCCGTTGGGCGTTTCCTCGCCGGCGATGACCCGCAGCAGGCTGGTCTTGCCCGTGCCGTTGCGGCCCAGCAAGCACACGCGCTCGCCCTCGTCGAGCTGGAAATCGACGCCAGCGAGCAAGGGCGCCGCGCCGTATTGCAGCGTGATGTTGTTGAGTTGCAGGAGCGACATGGGGAATTTTCCATTGATCATTGAATATTGATAATTTGTTAGTTGGCGCGCCGCGCGCAATCGGCAAATAGTCAATTGGCCATCATCAATCTTCAATCAAAACGTCTCCCCGTTCCACCCCCACAGGTTGGCCGGGTGATCGGACATCCTGATATACACCCGCCGCGGGTCGAGGTTCAGCGACTCTTTTAATAAACCGCAAATCATCGCCGACAAGCGCGCCGCCTGGTCAGCGGGCAGTCCGAGACTGCATAATTCAACGAATGCGCAGGGATCGTCGGTGCCGCCGAACAGCATGGCGGCGGCGGTCTCGACGCTGACCATGACATAACGCTCCGGCTTGCCAAGCTCCTTGGCCGCCAATCGCGAGACGGCTTTTAGCACGTCTTGCTGTTCCTGGCTGCTGAGGACAAGATTGGTTTGGATTTTGAGAACAGGCATGCCGCATGGTAAACGAAATCAATCGATGGTTCAAGAGATGAGAAAAAACGATGGGCTAGCGCAGGAATATGGTTTAATAGCATATCATGACACTGCCACCCATCGAACGCAACCAGCCCGTCACCCCCGGAGAAATCGCCGCATTGCGCGCGGCGGTCGGCTGGGAACCTTGCGAACACACCCAAGCCCGGGTGTTGCGCGGTTCGTACTGCTATTTCACGGCGCGTGACCGTCAGCGGCTGGCGGCTTTCTTAAACGTCATCAGTGACGGCGTTGGCGACGCTTTGTTAGTCAACATCATCGTCCACCCGCAGTATCAAAAACAAGGTCTCGGCGCAAAACTAATCTCCACCGCGGTCACCGCGCTGACCACGGACGGCATCCAATGTATCTGGACCACCTTTGTCCCGGAAAAAGAATCCTTCTACCGCGACCACGGCTTCCACATTCTCCGCGGCGGGGTCATTGATAACGCCCACCGTTAGCGCCACGCAAAACCGGCGGTGCCATCACCATCAGCCCCGTTGACTTTTCACGGTCGTATCCGCAGCATATTTTCGATGGAACCACAGCGGCACCCCACACCGTCAGCGCGGCTCACTTGGGCGGAAATCCGCGCCAACGCCGCGCGCTTCGCCGACACATGGAAAACTGCCTCCCGCGAAAACGCCGACAAACAACTCTTCTGGCACGAACTCCTCGCCGCCTTCGGTCTGCCCAGCCGCGTCCTCGGCGCGTTTGAAGTCCCCGTCGCCACCGTCAGCGGCGGGCGCGGGTTCATTGATTTTTTCTGGAAAGGCGTCATGCTCGTCGAACACAAATCACGCGGCGCCGACATTGACACCGCGCAGCAGCAAGCCATCGGCTACGTCCATGACCTCGCCGCTGACGGTCGCCATAACGACCTCCCGCGCTTCATCGTCCTGTGCGACTTCGCCCGCTTCCGCATCATTGACCTCGACCCGCAAGACCACCGCCTCGGTCTCCCCCTCTTCGACGACCACCAATATCACCTCACCGAGTTCACCCTCAGCGACCTGCCGCAACACGTCCGCGACTTCGCCTTCCTCGTCGGCGAACAGCGCGTCCGCGTCCACACCGAGCGCGCGGCGAACATCAAAGCCGCGCAACTCCTCGCCGACTTGCACGACTCACTGTCAGCGACCAACTACCCGCGCCGCGAACTGGAGCGTTACCTCGTGCGCCTGCTCTTTTGCCTGTTCGCGGAAGACTCGTTCATCTTCGAGCCGCAAAGTTTCACCGAACTCATCCGCCACACCGAGCCGCGCCACCTCGGCGGCACCCTCGCGGAACTATGGTGGACACTCGACACCGAGCCGGCGCGCCGTCAGCGCCACGCAACATTCGACCTGTTCCCGCACGTCAACGGCGGACTCTTCGCCGACCGTCTGCCCGTGTGCCACTTCGACACCGCGCAACGCGACGCGCTCCTCCGCTGCTGCGATTACCAGTGGGCGAAAATCTCCCCCGCCATCTTCGGCTCGCTCTTCCAAGGCGTCATGGACGACCAGGCGCGGCGGCAACTCGGCGCGCACTACACCGGCGAGCGCGACATCATGAAGTTGCTCAACGACCTGTTCCTCAACGAACTCCGCGACGAACTGCGCCTCATCGTCAGCGACCGCTCCTCGCGCCGCGTAACGCGCTTGAAAGAGTTCCCAAAAAAACTGCGTCACATCAAACTCCTCGACCCCGCCTGCGGCTGCGGCAACTTCCTCATCCTCGCCTACCGCGAACTGCGCGTCATGGAAAACGCCGTCATCGTCGCGCTGCATCGGGACGCTGCCGGTCAAGTCCAAACCGAACTCGACATCCGCAACCTCGCGTGCGTGGACGTTGACCAATTCTATGGCATTGAAATCAGCGAATGGCCCGCCCGCATCGCCAAAGTCGGCCTGTGGCTGCAAGACCACCAAAGTAACAGCGAACTGGCGGAAAAAATGGGACAACAATTCAAACGCCTGCCACTCAAAGCCGCCCCGCACATCCACCTCGCCAACGCGCTGACGGTGGACTGGGAAAAAATCCTGCCACCGTCAGCGTGCAGCTACGTGCTGGGCAATCCGCCGTTTGTCGGCAAACATTTGATGACCGTCGAGCAATCGCAAGACATGGAGCGCGTCTTCGGCACCGTCAACGGCACGGGTATTTTGGATTACGTCACCGCATGGTATGTGAAAGCAGTGGAGTATATGCAAAAAAATTTCACCATCAGCGCAGCCTTCGTCTCCACCAACAGCATCACGCAAGGCGAACAACCCGGCGCGCTCTGGTCGCGTTTGTTCCAGCGTGGCGTTAAAATTCACTTCGCCCACCACACCTTCAAATGGGCGAGCGAAGCGCCCGGCAAAGCGCACGTGCATTGCGTCATCATCGGTTTCGGCATCGCTGACCGTGACCACAAAAAAATCTACGACTACGTCGCTGACGATGAACATTCCACCATCAGCGCGGTCAAAAACATCAACCCGTATTTAATTGAAGGCGCTGACAGTGTGATTACGTCGCGCTCCAAACCATTGTGCGATGTGCCGTCCATCATCTACGGCAACAAACCCGCTGACGGTGGGCATTTGATTATTGAGGAAAACGAACGCGCGCAATTTATCAAAGACAATCCGTCAGCGGCACCGTATGTGCGCCCGATGGTTTCCGCCGAAGAATTTCTTCATGGTCAGCGGCGCTATTGTCTGTGGCTGGTGGATGCACCGCCAAAAATAATTGCGGAAAATCCCGGCGTGAAAAAGCGTGTCCAAGCGTGCAAAGATTTTCGTTTGGC
Source organism: Verrucomicrobiales bacterium (assembly GCA_031265105.1). Classification (GTDB taxonomy): domain Bacteria; phylum Verrucomicrobiota; class Verrucomicrobiia; order Methylacidiphilales; family JAAUTS01; genus JAIRPN01. The sequence goes on along the minus strand of JAISDC010000082.1, from coordinate 571 downwards.
GAGCAAAAAAGCTCCCACCCGCGAGGTAGCAAAAACACCGTCGCTGTTCGCGGAAATTCGGCAACCGAAAAAAACTTATATTTTGGTTCCACTTCACACTTCGGAAACACGTACTTATATTCCGTTCGGTTATTTTACGACAAAAACCATCGTGCATAATAGTTGTGCCGCCATCCCTGAAGCTACGCTTTATCATTTTGGCGTGTTATCGTCAGCGATGCACATGGCATGGACCAAACAAGTCTGCGGGCGTTTAGAATCTCGCTACCGCTACTCCAATAAACTTGTGTACAACAATTTCCCGTGGCCAACACCATCAGCGGCGCAACGCGCCAAAGTCGAGCAAGCCGCCCGCGCCGTGCTGAACATCCGCGCCAACTACCCCACCGCCACCCTAGCCAACCTCTACGACCCGCTGACCATGCCCCCGCTGTTGGTGAAAGCCCACACCACCCTAGAGCACATCAAAACTAGATGGATTCAACAGGCCACGGCGTATATCCGCAGGAACGGAACCAGGCGGTGGCGTCGGTCGAGGTCACGGACTCCAGGGCCGTGGCAATGGCCCGGC
>JAISDC010000067.1 GCA_031265105.1 Verrucomicrobiales bacterium | reverse complement strand
CGTTCAAATCATGATTTAACATGACATTGTATTCTTGCCCGGCCCAGCGAATCTGCTGCTCGAACAGCGCGTTCATGGCGTCCTGGTCGAGACATCTCAACCACGGACGGTACCGCGTGAATTCGGCGAGTTGGCGCGGCATGTCATCCCGCCGTAATTTTTCCAGATTCAACACCAGCACGCCGGAGCATAAATACGGGCCGTCATGCCGCAATTCCTCGCGCACATACCGCCCGCTGACAGTCAGCGGCATTTCCACCGCCGCCGCGTAGCAATCCGTCAGGTCGAGCGCGTACAGCTCGCGCAAATCACCGAGCACGACCAGGTCGCAATCCAAATATAAAATTCGCGACAAATCGGGAAACAGATACGGCAAATCATAGCGCAAGTAGGCGGCGTGCGAAATGTGGCTACATCGGTGCAGGCTGCGTTTATATTGATTTTGCACGCGCGCAATGCGCACCGCCGCGCGTTCCGTGCCGAGCGCGGCGAAGCGCCGCTCGCTGTCCGCGCTGACGGACTCGTCGCACACGACATGCACCGTCAGCGGCGCGTCACCGGCGGCGTTGGCGATGGCACTGCGGACAGCGGCGCGCGTCGGCAGCGCGTAATTTTCATCCGTACAAAAAACAATCTCCATAGTCAGTATATTTTCTTGTTGACGGTCAGGCCGAGCACGCTGACGGTGACGCCGCGCGGGCTTTTTTCCTTCGTGTACAATGGCAGACCGAAAAACTTGAACACGCGCCGCACGCCGCCGTCGCCGGCCGGGAGTTTGGCGTAAAACCACAACGCCGCCAGCCAGCGCGGCAGCAGCGCCAGTTTTTCCGTCAACCGCAGGTGCCGCGTGAAGTTGCGCGCCAGCGGCACGGACAAGTCGCGCCACGGTTTGTGCCAACTGGCGTAGTGAATCACGCGCGCGGCCTCACCGTCAGCGGCGCCGCGATACATGACCATGTGGTTGAATTGCGCCGGCAACGGCAGCGCCCGCGTCCCGCACACGGCGTTGAAGGCGTCCTGGTCGGGGCATGACAGCCACGGGCGTTGCGCGGTGAACTCGGCGAGTTGCCGCGGCACGCCGTCGGCGCGCAGTTGCCGCAAATTCAGCAGCAGCACGCCGCTGTTGAAATACGCGCCGCTGGCGTTAAAGCGCGCGCGCGCGTATTCGGCGAACGCGCTGGCGGGCGCGTTTTCCGGCACCGCCGCCAGCCAGCGGTCGGACAGGTCGGTGGCCCACAATTCGCGCAACGAGCCGCTGACAATGACATCGCTGTCGAGGAACAACACCTTGTCGAGCGTCGGGAAAATTTCCGGCAAATCGTATTTCAAATACATCGCGTGCGAATAATGCGCGGTGTTGTGCAATTGCCGGTGCCGGTTGGCGGCGCGCGTGACGCTGACCGTGCCGCCGAGCCGCGCGAACCGCGCGAGGTTTTTCACGCTGACGCTGTCGTCGCACACCACGCGCACCGCCGGCGGGGCGTCGGCGCGGCCGGCGTTGGCGAGCACGCTGCGGATGGCCGCGCGGGTCGGCAGGGCGTAGTTGTTATCGGTGACAAAAGCGATGTCCATGACTGGCGTGGCGCGCAACATAAATCATACGATTTATATTAGCAAGCTATTAGTTTATTCCATTTGTATCAATGCTTTTGATGGCGGGTGGTTAGATATCCCGGTGAAAGAGAAGAAAAACCGCCCGTTCAATGTCCGCCTGGAAGATGAACTGGCAACGGCTGTCCAACAGTTGTCCCACCAGTCGAAGCTGACGGTGGGCGAAATCATCCGGTTGTGCGTGGACCGCGAACTGGCGGCGGCGGAGACCCTGAAGCGGCTGTCGTGGAAGAAAAAGAGCCGGCAGTTCAACCTGCTGTTCGCGGACGGGCAAGTCCGGAAGTTGCTGGAGCTTTCCCGGCACACGGGATTGTCGCAGGCGGAGCTGGTGCGGCAGTGCCTGGCGCGCCAGTTGAAAAAAATTCGCCGGCACGGGGGCATCAAAATCCACATTAAGCTGGACGATTGACGGGCCGCCGCGGCCGGGCGCGATGAAAAAATTTGCCGCGAGTACAGGCTTGTCGCGACCGGGGATTTGGTTAAGAATCGCGCCTTGAACAAAATTATGCGACCGTCGGAATTACGCGGGATTTTATCCTACACGTCCAAATTTCGGGATAAGACTTTTGTGCTGAGTGTTGACAGCGAGGTCATCGCCCACCCGAATTTTCGCAACCTCATCCTGGACATCAGCGTGCTGCGGTCGCTGAACATCGACATCGTCGTGGTGCATGGCGCCAGTCACCAAATCAAGTCACTGTCAGCGGCGTTGCGCGTCACGCCGTCCGACACCGACGGCATGGGCGTCACTGACGAGGCGACGCTGCGGCTGTCCATCCTCGCGTCGAACCAGATTGCCCACGAGTTCCTGGAGACCTTCAGCGAGGCCGACCAGCGCGCCGCCGTGACCAACGCCGTCATCGCGCACCCCAGCGGCATCGTCAGCGGCGCCGACCAGGGCTGGACCGGGCGGGTCGAGCGGGTGGACACGGCGTATTTGCAAAACCTGCTGGCGCAGGGCGTCGTGCCGGTCATCCCGCCGCTGGGCTTCGACGGCGAGGGGCGGACCTTCCGCGTCAACTCCGACGGCGTCGCGCAGGAAGTCGCCGAGGCGCTGAAGGCGGCGAAGCTGATTTACCTGGCCAACAACAACGGCGTGGTCGGCGCCGGCAGCCTGTCGGCGCAGTTCGCCGTCAGCGAGGCGGCCGACTACATCAAGAAACACCGCGCCACGCTGGCGGCGGACACCGTCTCCAAGCTGGAACACAGCCTGACCGCCTGCCGCAACGGCGTCCACCGCGCGCACCTTATCAACGGCTTGCAGGAGGAGGCGCTGCTGAGCGAGGTGTTCTCCAACGAGGGCATCGGCACGATGATTTACGCCAACGAATACGAGGCCATCCGCCGGGCGCGCAAGAAGGACGTGCGGCCCATCGTGCGGCTGATTAAAAACTCCGTGCGCGAGGAGGAACTCATCCCGCGCAGCGAGGCCGACCTGGCGGCGCAAATCGGCGACTTCTACGTGTTCGAGATTGACCGCAACATCGTCGGCTGCGTGGCGCTGCGTTATTACCAGGGCGAGCCGCTGACCGCGGAACTGGAGTGCCTGTTCGTCAGCGGCGGCCACGAGAACCAGGGCATCGGGCGCAAACTGATGAAGTTTGTCGAAGACAAGGCGCGGCAGACCGGCGTGGACAACCTGCTGGTGCTGTCCACCCGCACCTTCAATTATTTCCAACAAAAAGGCGGCTTCACCGACGCTGACCTGGC
>JAISDC010000041.1 GCA_031265105.1 Verrucomicrobiales bacterium | reverse complement strand
GCAAGAAGTTCACCTTCGCTGATGATTGGTTCATCGAGCCACAACTCCAAGTGAACTACCTCCACATCCTCGCCGAGGATTACACCGCCGGCCCCATGAACATCAGCGCCCAAGACCTCGACGCCCTGCAACTCCGCATCGGCAGCGTGTTTGGCCGAACCATCAAACTCACCAACAGCGGCGCGTTACAACCCTACATCAAGATCAGCGGCGTCGAAACCATTAGCAGCGGCGGCACCTTGCGCAACGGCTACCAACACACCCGCGCCAACACTGACGGTGCCCGTGCTGAACTCGGCGCCGGCCTCATCTGGCAACTGGACGCTGACAATCAACTCCACCTCGACTACGAAGCCTCCTTCGGCGACAAGTACGACAAACCCTGGGGCCTAACAGCGGGCTACCGTCACCAATTCTAAAGGCCATTTGCACCACAAAGACACCAAGGCACGAAGTTTTATTTAAAAAAACACTTCGTGTCTTTGCGTCTTCGTGGTTCTGAGTTGCGAACCGCTTTTAATAACTGACGATTTGAGTGGTCTCAATGCCCAGCACCTGGGTCTTTTGCTGTTTCCGGCCCGGTTGCAGCGGCTGCACGGAATTGCGGGCGACCAATTCGGTCGGCAATTCGATTTTGATCGGCAGTTGCCGGATTTGCATTTCGTTGAGCAGATAATTGGCGGCCACCCGCCCCATCTCGACCGCCGAAATGTCAATCGTGGTCATGGCGGGTTCGAGAATCTGGCCGTAATGATTGTTGTCAAAACCGGTGACCCCGACCTGGCGGGGCACGTCGATGCCGAATTGCTTCAACTCGGCGGCCAGCTCGTAAGCCTCGCGGTCGCTGGCGCAGACAATGACCGACGGCTTGCGCGGCAGGCCGTAAAAAGTTTCCGCCGCGCGCCGGGCGGAGACTTCGCTGTGCGGCTCGCTGAACGCCATTTCCAGGCGCGGCGCCAGGCCGTGTTGGTGCATGGCGTATTGATAGGCGTACAGGCGCTCGCGGAACCCGTCGTGGTATTCCAGGCCGACCGTGTAGTAGCCGATGTTGACGTGGCCTTGGGCAATGACGAACTGGAGCAGCTTCCCGATGCCCAGCCGGTTGTTAGTGGTGATGCAGCCGAGTTCCTCCTGCTCCAGCGTGGCGTTGCCGATGATGACGGCGGGCATTTCCGCGCGGCTGAGGTGCTGGCGCAACACCTGCTCGGTGCGGCTGGCGAACACGAAGCCCATGACGCCGTTTTGCCAGGCCTGATTGATGCGGTCGATTTTGTGCTCGACGGAGATAAAGTCGCTGATGATCTCGGTCTGGTAACTTTCGCTGAACATGAGTTGCTCGAAGCCGATGAGCCAGTCCTGGAACAGGCTGTACCACCCGCCGAGGATGTTGACGTTGACCACGAACCCGACCTTGCCCGCCGGCGCCTGGCGCTGCCAGGCATTGCAGGCCAGCGCCTGACCGTCAGCGGCGCGGGTGATCAATTTCTCGGCCTGCAGGATTTGCAGGGCGAAACTGATGGCGGAGCGGGGGATGCGCAACTGGCGGCTGAGTTCGATTTCCGAGGGAATGGCCGTCCTGAAATAATTGACCCGGATCAGCGATTTGATGAGCGCAATCGCCCGATCCTTGGTATCCGAGGACAGGCGAATGGTGCTTTTTTTCAACGACACAGCCATAGAATCATTCCCAATATTTGTAACTTAGGTGACTGCTCGCGTACAAGCAAGCTAAAGCTCAGTTTAAAAGCCTGGCCGCGTAATCCCCCGTCATCCCGGGCGGCGCCGAGGGCGCGGCGGAAAACAGCCAACTGACGCGCTACCCGGGACGGCGGCGGCTTGCATAAATTTTGGGTTGTGGCATGGTCAACGCGCATGAGTCCGCCGCCCAAACCACGCTGCGCATGGCCGCATGACGCGCTCTATCGCAAATATCACGACGAGGAATGGGGCGTGCCGTGCCACGATGACCGCCGACTGTTCGAGCTGCTCATTCTGGAAGGGGCGCAGGCGGGGCTGAGTTGGTACACGGTGTTGAAAAAACGGGAGCATTACCGCGCCGCCTTTGACCGGTTCGACGCGGAAAAAATGGCGCGTTACGACGACCAAAAAATCGCGGTGTTGCTGGTGAACCCCGGTATCATTCGCAATCGCTTGAAAATCGCCGCGGCCGTGCGGAATGCCGGGGCGTGTCTCACCGTCAGCGCCGAATTCGGCTCCTTTGACCGGTACCTCTGGCAATTTGTCGGGGGACGGCCGCGGCAAAACCGCTGGCGTCAGGGCGAAGTCCCGGCCCGGACCGCGGAGTCCGACGCCATGAGCAAGGATCTCGCCGCGCGCGGTTTCAAATTTGTCGGCAGCACCATTTGTTACGCCTACATGCAAGCGGCGGGCATGGTGAACGACCATATCGTCACTTGCTACCGCCATCGGGAAGTGGCCCGGCTGGCGCGCGCGGCGGGAAACTCCGGTCGCTAAGACGCGAAGGCGCGAAGGATTTTATTGATGAACCACCAAGACACAAAGACACGAAGGCTGCTTTTTCAAACAAACCTTTGTGTCTTGGTGTCTTCGTGGTTCAGTTTTTAGAACTGGTGACGGTAGCCAGCGGTCAGGCCCCAGGGTTTGTCGTATTTGTCGCCGAAGGAGGCTTCGTAGTCCAAGTGCAACTGATTGTTAGCGTCAAGTTGCCAGATGAGGCCGCCGCCGAGTTCGGCTCTGGCACCGTCAGTGTTGGCGCGGGTGTGTTGGTAACCGTTTCTGAGGGTGCCGCCGCTGCTGATGGTTTCGACGCCGCTGATCTTCACGTAGGGTTGGAGTGCGCCACTGTTGGTGAGCTTGATGGTGCGACCGAACACGCTGCCGATGCGGAGTTGCAGGGCGTCGAGGTCTTGGGCGCTGATGGTCATGGGGCCGGCGGTGTAATCCTCGGCGAGGATGTGGAGGTAGTTCACTTGGAGTTGTGGCTCGATGAACCAATCATCAGCGAAGGTGAACTTCTTGCCAATCTCAATGCTGCCACCGATGTTCACGTCGCTGTAGTTGGCGGTGAGTTGGGTATTGCCGTAAGGGGCCTTCAGGTCGTTGTTGACACTGGCAGCCTTGAAAGTGGCATCGATATAGAAGCCGCTGCTGTGTAACCACGTGGCGTAGAGACCACCGTAATAACTGTTGAGTTCACCATCAGTGCCGGGAGTGCGGTAATCAAGGTCGCTGCGGCCGTAGCCGGCATAGACACCGAGGTAGAGGTCACTGTCAGCGCTGATGGTGAATTTGTGGTCGGTGCCGAGATCGACACCGTAGATGAGTTGTTCGTAGGCTTTGCCGGCGACTTGGCTGCCGACGTTTAGCTGTTGGCCGTAGCTTCTGAGCCAGATGTTTTCGATGATATGGAGCGCGGGCGTCCCGCCCGCTTGCGGGCGAGACGCCCGCGCTCCATAGCGCAACTCGCCCAAGCGTTTGAGCAAACTGTTTTGCTGCGCGAACCACATGGCTTGTTGGACAGCGATGGCGCTGTTGAGGACGGCACCGGCGGGACTGACGCCGCTTTTGATGAAGTGGTCGCCGTCTTTGATGATGGTGTCAATGCCCCAGTCGATGGGATCCCATTGCCAGTGTTCCGTGCCATCGCCGCTGACGATGCCGGGGAGGACTTGGTTCGGGTCGGCTTTACCGTTGCCAGTGGTGTCGATGTGGACAGTGCCGTCACCGTCAGCGGTGTCGGTGACGGTGATGGAGCCGCCTTCGCCGGTGTCGCTGTTGACGCTGAGGTTGACGGTGCCGGTGTGGATCATGTTGTCGAAGATGACTTCATAATCACCGATGTTCCACACGCCGTCGTTTTTGCCGTAGTTGCCGTGGCTGTCTTTGGTGAAGGTCCAGGTGCTGTCGCCGCCGGTGATGAGGTTGCCGCCGTTATAGCCGCCGGTGCCGATTGAGTTGTTGTCAAGGGTGATGACTAGCACGCCGTCGCCAAGGTTGGCGGCATCACCGGTCAGGCTGCTATGGTCAAGGTTGACGGTCAAGCCGCCGGTGCCGGAGCTGTGGTTGGTGATGTCACCGTTCAGGGTGCTGTCGGTCAGGTTCAGGGTGTAGCCGTAGTCGTAGTTGCCGTCCGGGGTGGTGCCACTATCCCGAATGACTACATCACCCGTGACCACCGCCCCGTCCTGAAAGGTGAGCGCGGGATTTTTATAGCCGCTCATGACCACGGCATTGCCTTGTTCCGCAGTCACTGAGCCGCCTTTAAATACTGTCGGGCCATAATCCTCCCCGAAGGTATGCGTGCTGGTAACAGTGACACCCGTGGCATTCGAGCCGGTCGTCCTGATGACCACGTCGGTCAGCACGGTCTCGCCGCCACCGTAGCCGCCAACATCTAAACCAATCGCACCAGATCCGCTGGTCTCAATCGTGCCGCTGGTCAGGTATATCAAGCCACCCCTTGAGTTGCCCCGCTCCACGCCAATGGCGCCGTCACCGTGAGTCTGGATGACGAAATCGGTGACATCCAGCAGCCCGCAATAGGTTTTGATCCCGGACGACTCATACCCGTTGCCGTAGGTGGTAATCCGCAAGCCGGTGCCGCTGAAGGCGGTGCCCTGGATGGGGCTTGATCCCTCGGTAGCGAAGCCAGCTGAACCGTCCCCGTGGGTTACAATGGTCAGGTTGTTAAACCGCACGGCCGGGGTATTCATGAATAACCCGTGGATGCCGTCCGCGCTCGAGCCGCTGGTGGTGATGCTGACATCGCGCAGTTCCACGACGGTGGCGTAGTGGCCCACCAGGATGCCGTGAGCGCCATGCCCGCTGGTGTTGATGTCCACCTGGCTCAACAGGCCAGTGGCGGCGTTGTTAATATAGGCCCCGTAACCGGTGGAACCCGTGGTGGTGATGGTGCCGCCATATATCTCAATCCGGCTATGCTGATTGGCGTAAGCGCCAAAGCGGCCGTTGCCGGTGTCAAAGGTGGCACTGAGGATGAGGTTGGTGCCGCTGTAGAGGGTCTGGCTGTTGCTGACTTGCAGGGCGGCTTGGGTGGCGACGGATTCGTAGATCTTGTCTGACTCCGTCACGGTGCCGGTGGTGACGACTTTGTTTTCCGCCAGCACATTCAACGCGGAGGTGCTGAGGGCGCAGAGGAGGGTTAGTATCAGGGTTAGTTTGCGTGTTTTCATGTTGGAGATTTTCATAAAGTTTTTTTTGAGCTTCATTAACGCAAAGGAACAAAGGGACAAAGACGCAAAGATTTTTTTAATAGGTTTTAATGGCCGCGAAAGAACGCAAGGAACGCAGAGGATTCTTTTTTAAACAATCTTTGCGCTCTTTGTTCCTTTGCGTCTTTGCGTTAATGAGGCTTTGGTTGGGGTTAGTTGATGAGTTTCTTGTCAGTGTCGCTCCAGGGGCCTTGCTGGAGGCGGGGGTTTAGCCAGGCGGCGCGGGCGAGGAGGTATTTGCCTTCCGCCGCGTCGTCGAAGATGAGGGTG
>JAISDC010000238.1 GCA_031265105.1 Verrucomicrobiales bacterium | reverse complement strand
TGACGGTGATGGAGCCGCCTGCGCCGGTGTCGCTATTCACGTTAATGTTGACAGTGCCGGTGTGGGTCATGTTGTCGAAGATGACTTCGTAATCGCCGATGTTCCAAGTGCCATTATTCTCGCCGTAGTTGCCGTGGCTGTCCTTGTCAAAAGTCCACGCGCTGTCGCCGCCGGTGATGAGGTTGCCACCGTTGAAGCCGCCGGTGCCAGTGGAGTGGTTGTCGAGGGTGATGGTCACGGTTGCATCGTCGTTTTGTGCGATGTCGCCGGTGAGGCTACTGCCAGGATCGCTGATGGTGACATCTATGGTGGCGTTACCGTTACCAGTCACATTGCCACTGATGGTGCTGCCATTGCTACCGGTGAAGTTCAGCGTGCTGTCATCGTTGGCATTGGTGTTGCCGGTCAGCGTGGAATCTGACAATGACACATCCACGTTGGTATTGGTGCCGCCGGCAACGGTAAGGTTCCCATTAATCGTGGCTTGCTCTTCGACACGGATCACCACCGAGGTTTCCTTGTCCACCACTTCCACCAGATTGCCAGAGCTATCCGTGCCGGTGACCTTGTTGATCGCGATGGCCGCGTCAGCCCCGTTCAGGGTTGCCCCACCGCGGATGGTAACATCATAGGTGCCGCTACGCGTGACCAAAACCTCCGCATCACCAATATCCACACTGTCGTCATTCACCGATAATGCGTTGGCTTGCTGTGAGGTGATAGAACCACCGTCTATTACCAACGTATGAAAGGCACTGGTGGTGGAGTTCATTTTTATTCCATGCGCTCGTTCACCGGTGGCCACCACGTTCACATCAAGCAAATAAAGCTCAGTGCTATGGTTATAGCTCAGGTAAACCCCATGCCCCATAAACCCTGAAGTGGTGACGGTGCCATGGCTAATCGTCCCGGAAGTATCATATCCATCCAGCACCACACCAGACCCCAATGAACCGGACATGGACACTTGCACATTGGTCAAGTCAAACCGTCCGCCGCCGTTGGCAAATATACCATAAGCCCGCGAACCGCTGTTAGTGACGCGGATATCACTGGCTATAATGGTGGCGGTGCCGCCAGCCGCGACACCTCTGGTGCCATCGGCTGAAAGTTCAATCGCCCAATTCGAGCCGCTAACTTTGCTAAGCGCGGTCGCTGAAATGCCATTATTTTGACTAGTGACACTGATATTGTTCAAGGTAGCGGTGGAGGTGCCGGTGATATTGATCCCAACGCCGTAGGATTTAATCGTTACATCCTGCAAATTCACCTGGCTCCTGCTGGAGGCGCCCACGCCTGCCGCGCCGGTGGTGATGGTGCCGCCGATGACGGTGGCGGTGGAGGAGGTGGTGAGGTAGAGGCCGTAGCCGTTTTGCGTGATGATGTCGGCGTGGTAGGGTTCGAGCACGGAGGTGCCGCTGAGGTTGATGCCGTGGGAGTAGGAGCGGATCACGGTGCCGTCCTGCAAGGTGACACGGCTGGCATTGGTCGCGTTGATGCCGTAGGCGTTGGTGGTGCCGGTGGTGATGGTGCCGCCGGTCATGGTCAGTGTGGAGGAAGTGGTCAGGGTGACGCCGTACCCGTTGTTAAGACTGCCGCTGTTGATGACCACATTGGCCAACGTGGCGGCGGAGGTGTTGGTGAGCTGGATGCCGTAGAGGTTGGCGTTGATCGCGCTGTCGGTGAGGTCGAGTTTGCCGCCGCCGGTGAAGTTCACGCCGAGGCGTCCGTTGCCGCTGGCGGCGGTGCCGGTCAGGGTGACGTCGCTGCCGGTAAAGGTCCAGGTGCTGCTGTTGGTGAGGGCGGCGTAGCTAGTGACGGGGTTCTCGTAATGGGTGCCGCTGACGGTGGTGTCGGAGGTGACGACGAGATTTTGCGCGAGCACATTCAACGCGGAGACGCTGAGAGCGCTGAGGATTAATAGTTTTAGTTTGGGGTTCATGTTGGTTCTTTCTGTTGTTGGTTTGTGATTAGTTTTTTTGAGCTGTATTAACGCAAAGGAACCAAGGGACAAAGGCGCGAAGATTTTTTTAATCGTGTTTAATGGCCACAAGAAAACACAAAAAGCACAGAAAGAAACGGGGTTAACGAAATTTTGTGGGTTCTGTGTTTTTTTGTGGCCATGTTCTTTGTTCCTTGGCGTCTTTGCGTTAATGAGGCTGGTTAGATTTTCTCTTCCTCGATGGCGATGTCGGTGCCGACGATGATTTTTTCTGTTATGGGTTTGCCGTAGAGTTGGCCGTGGAGGAGGGGTTCGAGGGTGTAGGCCCAGACTTGGGCTTGATGGGCGACGGGGTGGGTGTCGATGAGGTGGTTCTCGCTGCCTTGGTAAAGTACCACTGGAGTTTCGTGGTTGATGCTGCGGCTGACGCGGGAATCGCTGAGGCCGCGCGGGAGGGTCCAATGTACTGTTACGCTGCCACCGGTGAAGGTGGGGTAGATGCGGCCGATGGATTTGGCGGGGTCGGGTTTTGGGGTCGGTTGGTAGTTGATGCCGAGCAGGTTGTAGTCTTCCTGGGTGCACTTGGGGCTGCGGAAGATGCGGTCGGTGAGGCGGTCTTCTTGCCAGAGCAGGCCGCCGCGTTTGCCTTCGATGGAAGTTAATAGGTCAACGAGGTATTGGATGACGGGGACGTGGACAGGATCGAGGTTTTGCTGGGTGAGGAGTTGTACCCGCAAGGCGCGCAGGGCGGTAAGGAGTTTTTCGGTCTCGACGATGGCTTGGTTTAACTGGCCGTAGGCGGTGTTGGTTTCTTTAACATTGGCAATGTCGGCGTCGGCGAGGCCGGGGTCGGTCTTGGTTTGGACATTGACGAGGTTGCCGCTGTATTGGTTGAAGAAGTCATAAATACCGTCCCAGGTTTTGTGGATGTATTTTTTGACGCTGACGTTATGGATTACGGTTCGATTCATATGGGTACTTTCGGTTTATGGTTTGGGTTTAGGGTTAAGAGTGGCGGGATGACCGCCGAAGGTGTGGGTTCTCATGCGGTGAGAGGCGTATCTCTTGCTGTGAGACGTGCATCTCTCGACGTGAGACGGGAATCTCACGAGGGGAGAAGCGTATCTCTCGGGGTGAGACGTGCATCTCACGGGGAGAGAAGCCTATCTCTCGGGGTGAGAAATGCACTTCACAGGGTGCGAAACGTCTCTCACGAGGTAGGAAGCACTGCTCCTGCCGTGAGAATGGTCGCTGACGTGGAGAGGTTAGAGACTGTCGCCAAGGTTTTACCACATGGGGAATGGAGAAGGCAAAACTCGGCGGGGAAATTAGAGTATCGGGGCAGTAGTCATAATGAGCGCATGAGCGCGTGAGCGCGTGAGCGCGGTGTACTTACTTTATGACTTATCGTTCTCATCTTTAGCGAGTTTTATTAACGCAATTTGACGATTTGACGAGGGGACGATATGGAATCTGTCGGTCTTGCGCAAGGGTTTTTTTGTTTTTTTTTCACCACGAAGACACCAAGGCACGAAGTTTTGTTTTTAAAAATCCTTGGGGCCTTGGTGTCTTCGTGGTGAAAATTTTCTTTGGCACGGATCATGTTCGTCATCGCAGGGGGATGGTGACACGCCGCCTCAAGTTAAATCTCAAATCTTAAATTCAAGGTTTGTCATTTGGGGTTCAGGCGGCATAGTTAGCGCCACATGCGAGGTTTATTATTATTGCTGGCTTGCGGCGGTCTGGCGCTGCCGGGGCTGGCGGCCACAACCAGCTTGATGCGATCCGATGCCAACGCGGTGCAACCCCGGCCCGCCGAGCTGTCCGGAACTGCCGCGGCGGTGGCCGACCAGCCGGTTGACCAGGCACCGGCGGCAGGCACGGAGGTCCGCTTCTACGGTCACGGCTTTCTTTACCTGACCACTTCCAGCGGCGTGCGCATCGCCTGCAATCCGTTTCCCCAGCAGCCGAGCATCGGCTATCCGTTCCCGACCGGTTTGCCGGCGGACATCATATTAATCGGCACGGAAGCGGTGGATTTGTCCGCCAACGAGGAGTTCGCGGGTCTGCCGCAAGTATTCCGCAGCCTGACTGGCCTGGGGGTGAACAATGCCAACGGCATTCAGTTTCGCGGCGTGGCGACGTATCGCGACGGCGCGGACACGCGCAGTTCGCGCGGCAACACGGCTTACTTGCTGGAGCTGGACCGCGTGACCTTCGCCGTGCTGGGCGCCATCGGGCGACCGCCGGACGCGCGTCAGGCGCGGGAACTCGGCCGCGCGGATGTGGTCTTCCTGCCGGTGGGCGACCCGGCGCTGAGCGTGGCGGATTTGTGGCGCATCGTGACGCAACTGCGGCCCAAGTGGGTTGTGCCCGTCCTCTACCGCACGTCAGCGTCAGCGGCGGTGTTCCCGCAGTTGCGCACGCTCGACGAATTTTTATCCGCCCCGGAATCGGCGTCGTGTCCGCGCGTCAAGCTGACGTCCGGCAACTACGTCTTCACCCATGAAAACCTCCCCAAGGAAACCACCTTGTTGATTTATCCGACACCATGAAGGACTCAAATCTCATAACTCAAAACTTAATGAGTTAACGAGTTGTGGTTTTGAGTTATGAGTTTTGAGCTTTGAGTTTTATGATGACCCTCCTAATAGTCGGCAGTGGCGGCCGCGAACACGCCATCGGCTGGGCCTTGTCACAAGACCGGCGCGTCAAGCAACTGTGGTTCGCGCCGGGCAACGCGGGCACGGCCGCGCTCGGTGAAAATGTGCCGCTGCCGGTGACCGACCGCGCCGGCTTGGTCGCGTGGTGCCAGCGTCAGCGGCCCGACCTTGTCGTCATCGGTCCGGAAGCGCCGCTGTGCGCGGGCCTGGCGGACGACTTGGCGGCTGTCGGCGTGCCGGCGTTCGGCCCCGGCAAGTCCGGCGCGCGACTGGAGGCGAGCAAAATTTTCACCAAGGAACTGTTACGCAAAGCCGGCGTTCCCACCGCTGACAGTTGGCGCTTCACCGACCTCGCGGCGGCGCGCGCCTGTTGCGCGGCGCAACCTTACCCGCTGGTCATCAAGGCCGACGGGCTGGCGGCGGGCAAGGGCGTCATCATCGCGCAGTCGCTCGCCGAGGCTGACGCCGCGCTGGAGCAAATCATGGCGCAAAAAGTCTTCGGCGCGGCGGGCGACAGCGTGCTGATTGAGGAATTTTTGCCAGGGCAGGAGGCGTCCATTCACGCGGTCACTGACGGCGCGGACTACGTGCTGCTGCCCACCGCGCAGGACCACAAGCGTATCCGCGACAACGACGAGGGGCCGAACACCGGCGGCATGGGCGCCTACGCCCCCGCGCCCATCGTCAGCGACGCCATGCTGGCGACCATTGAGCAAACCGTCATCCGCCCGGTTATCAAGGCGTTGCGCGACGCCGGCATCGACTATCGCGGCGTGTTGTACGCGGGGCTGATGCTGACGCCGCAGGGGCCGAAGGTGCTGGAATTCAACTGCCGTTTCGGCGACCCGGAGACCGAGGTGTTGCTGCCGCTGCTGGCGACGCCGCTGCTGGATTTGTTGCTGGCGACGGTGGAGCGGCGCGTCGGTCGCTTGCACTTCGAGTTGCAACAAGGCAGCGCGCTGACGGTGGTGCTGGCCGCGCCGGGCTATCCTGAAAAACCGGTCACGGGGCAAGTCATCCACGGCTTGCCCGGCGCGTCGCCGCTGCTGTTCCACGCGGGCACGACGCGCGGCGCTGACGGGGCGGTGAGCGTCAGCGGCGGTCGCGTGCTGGCGGCGACCGGCGTCGGGCCTGACTTGCGCGAGGCGCGGCGGCAGGCTTACCAACTCGCCGCGGACATCCGTTTTGACGGCATGCAATATCGTCTGGACATCGGCAAAAAAGCGCTCGATTTGCCGGCGCGCGGCGCGTAAGTTCGGGGCGAAGGCGAGTGTTATGTGGGCCATCTTGCGTGGATTTTTGCTAGTCAGCGTGTCGTTTGCCGCCGGGGCGGTGGTGACCGGTTACTTTATCCTGACCCGGCCGCAGCTCAGGCCGGCCGCAATCGCCGCCGCGCCCAACCAACCCCCGCCGCTGCCGCCGAAGGTGCCCGGCAGCGCCGTGCTGGAGCCGGACCCGTATGCGCAAACCCCGGTCGCCGCGCCGGAGCAGGCGCTGACGCCGCGCCCGGAGGAGGCGGCGGAAATCATTGATTTGCTCAGGACGCAATTCATTGACGCGCCGGTGTTGATCAGCCAGCCGCTGACGCCGGCCACGCTGGAAGAGTTGTTCCCCAAGTTCGGCGACAAGGCCATGCTCAGCGAGACGGCGGTGCTGACGCCCGACCCGAAACACAAAACCATCTTGCAGACGCTGACGCCGCAAAACGTGATTTACTGGCGGCCGGCGGATTTTTCCCCGCGCGAGCTGGACCGGTTGCTGAAGCAATGGGAGCCGCTGCTGGCGGGCAATCCGCGCGGGTTGATTATTGACTTGCGCAACTTTCGCGCCGGCAACGACCTGGCCGGCGCGGCGGCGGTGGCGGGGCTGTTCGTGCCGCCGCAGGATGTGCTGTTCACCGTCGAGGGGCTGAATTTTTCCCAGCAGATGTTTCGGTCGCAGCGGCAGCCGTTGGGCTTGAAGCAGGATTTTCCCGTCTTGGCGCTGGTCAATCGCGGCACCCGCGGCGCGGCGGAGGCGCTGGCGCTGGTGTTGCGGCAAAAAGGCGCGGCGCTGCTGGTCGGCGCCGACACGGCGGGCGAGGGCGGGTTGTTCACCGAAACCCGGCTGAAGAGCGGGCGGTTTCTCCGGCTGGCGACCGCGCGCATCAGCGGCTTTGACGGCACCAATTTGCTAGGCACGCCGCTGGTGCCGGACCTCGCGGTGAGCGTGACCGCCGCCGCTGACCGGGCCGGTTATGATGGCGCTTACCAGTACGGCATCCGGCAGGTCGCCGCGGTGCCGGTGCCCGACCGGGAAATGCTGCGGGAGCGCGAGGAACTGGACTTGCCGCTGGACCACAGCCTGACTGACCGTCAGGCGCCGCATGATGTCATGTTGAACGCTGCCAATGACATCCTGACGGGAATCGCGCTGAGCCGTTATGGAAAATGAGCGGGAACCGGCATGGTGAAGAATCGCATGACCGCCCATAGTCCTGCCACTGTTGGTAAAAATCTCGCCGCCTTTTGCTGTTGCAACGCGCTGGCCGCCATATTGGCGATGATCATCTGTTTCAAGGTTTGCGGCATTGAAGCCGATGTCTGGGGTCTGCTGTTTTCCGTCACCGCCGCGTGCGGACATTTTGCCCTCATTGCCATGCTGCTGTTTGTGTTGCTGGCCTTGGCCCGGCTGTGCGGCGCGAGGATTGCCAAGGTCGTGGCGGTAACGGCGGGTTCGCTGTTGCTCACGACGCTGGCATTGGATGTCTTTGTGTTCGTTTATTACCGGACGCATTTGAACCCCGCCTTGCTGGGTTTGTTCCTGTCGCCGGCAGGCAGTGAACTGGTGCCGCTGAACATCACCATGTGGCTGGTGCTGGTCGGCGTGCCGGCGGCCATTGTCGCGCTGGAAATCGCCTGCGTGAAATTGGCGCCGCGCTGCCGCCGCAAGCCGCTGTTGCTGTTCATCGCCTTTTCCGTCGGGTGCGTGCCCGCTTACAATCTGATTTTCATCTTCGCCAAACATTACGGCTACGCGCCGGTGCTGACCCGCGCCGAGGCGATTCCTTATTTGCAGGTATTGTCAGCCGGTAAATTGTTGCGGAAGCTGGGAGTGACGGGCAATGAGCAGTCAGCGCGGCGGCAGGTTTCCGGGCGATTGAAGTACCCGCTGGCCCCGCTCACCTATGACGCCGCGCCGCCAAAGCCTAACATCCTGATCATTCTGCTGGACGCCTGGCGGCCGGATGCCTTTAACGAGGAAACCATGCCCCGTTTGTACCGGCGCGCCAGGAACGCGGTCGTGTTCGACCAGCATTACAGCGGCGGCAACGCCACCCGCTGCGGGGTGTTTTCGTTCTTTTACGGTATTCCCGCTACTTACTGGCACTCCTTTTTGGCCGCCAACCAGGAGCCGGTGCTCATGGACGCCATGGCCCGGCACGGTTATGAAGCGGCCATTTTCGCCTCGTCCAACCTGACCTCGCCGGAGTTCAACCGCACGGTGTTTGCCGGCGTGAACAATCTGCGCCTGACATCCAGGGGGCACAGCGCGGTGGCGCGCGATCTGGACGCGCAAAACGGGTTTCTGGATTTTCTGGCCGGGCGCAACCGCGCCACGCCGTTTTTCGGCTTTTTGTTTTACGACGCGCTACACTCCTATGCCCTGCCGGAGGGCGGGGAGCGGCCGTTTCCCACTGATTTGCAGGTAATCAATTATTTCGCCCTGACCAACGACACCGACCCGGGGCCGATTGTCAACCTGTACAAAAACTCCGCCTGGCATCTCGATGCGCAACTGGACCAAGTCTTCGCCGCCCTGGAGCAGCGGCAGTTGTTGGACAATACGATTGTCATCGTCAGCGGCGACCACGCGCAGGAAATCAACGACTCGCGCACCAATAGCTGGGGGCACAATATCAATTTTTCCAAATACGAGACCCAGACGCCGTTGCTCGTGTTCTGGCCCGGCCGGCAACCGGCCCGTTACGCGCACCGGACCACGCACCTTGATGTGGCGCCGACCTTGATGAAACAAGCGCTGGGCTGCCGTAATCCCGCGGCGGATTTCAGCACCGGCCTGGACTTGTTTGACCCAAGCGAACGTCCGTATGTCATCATGGCCAGCTATGCGAAGACGGCCATCATGGTTGGCGATGAAGTGTTTGTGCTGGATAAATACGGCTTGAATCAGGGCTGGGATTTGGCTTATTCCAGGCCGGCGGCCAATCTGCCCCCGAAGGTGTTAAAATCAGCCCTGATGGAGATGCGGCAATTTTACGAATAGGGTCACGCTGACCGTGACGCGCGTGGCTCAGCGGCGGCGGAATTTTTCCACGCCGCCGGTCGCGCGCGCGTAGTCGAGCAACGGCTGGAAGCCGCTGTAGGGCAGTGTCGCCGGGTAGCAGAGATAAAGTTTCAGGCGGCGGCGGGTTAATTCCTCCAGCAATTTTTCAGTGTCCGCCGGCACGTCGCCATCCTGCAAGTCGCTCATCACATACACGCCGGCGACGCGGGAGGAGCCGCGCGTGGCGGCGCGGATGGCGGTGTATAAATTTTCGTAACTCGACAACTCGCGGTGCCATTGCGAAGGGGCCGGCTTGGTTTTTTTGCCGAACTCGCCGCGCGAATTTTCCGCGTAAAACACCGGCAGGCCGGGAAACTGTTCCTGGATTTGCGCGGTGATGGCCTTGAGATAAATCTCCATGCTGCCGCTGAGGTCGCAGACCACCGCCACGTCGGTCGGCACTTCCATGCCGCCCAGATTCAGGGTGGGAATTTGCAGGCCCTTGGGGCCGGGCCGGCCGCCGCTGTCGCGACCAAAAACCGCCGCCAGGCCGGCGCCGGCGCTGACGTTGGCGGTGACGGGCAGCGTGAACAGCGCGGCGGCGTGGTTGCTGACACTGAGCGAGGACAGCGCGTCGCCGGGCAGACGGTCAGGCGCTGCCGGCGCGATGTCACGGTCGGCGGCATCCGGCGCGTCTGGCGCGTCGTCGTCGTCCAGCAGCAGCGGCGGGGCGGCCTGCTCCGTCACCGCGCCGAACGAATTGCCCGGCGGCGGCGGCGCGTAGCGCAGCGACAGGCCCAGCACCGTCAGCGCCGCGAGATGCGCGAGCAGTGAGACCAGCCACACCTGCCAGACTTTTTTGCACAGCCAACTGTTGCACGGCCGCCCGCCGCTGGCCTGCCAGCGCGCCGTCAGCCAGTCACGCAATTGCGCCCGCTGGCGGATGAACAACAGTTGCCGCCGCCGCTGACGCCGTCGCTGCCGGCGCGTGTGCCGGCGCAACATCCGACCGAGCCGGTCGAGCAACCACACCGCCACCAGCAGCGCCGGCACCAGCACCAACAGCGTCACGGTTAGATGATTCATAGGCGCTGATTCGTTTTTTTACCAAGAGGTCATGGGGTGATTGAAAAAAGATTACCGCGGCGGGTCACGCCTGAAAATCGCAAAAATATTTTGAACTTTCGCTTGCCTTGTTCATAGGAAATGCGTAGAAAGGCCGAGATGAAACAATTATTGATAACTCTGGCGTTGGTAATGACATTTTCCATGGCGCATGCTGATTTGACCATGCCGAAGAAACCCACGTTTTATGACCGCCTGGGACAAGGCTTGGCGAACGTGATTCTGGCGCCGGCGGAATTGTTTGATTCCACCTATATGCTGACCCAGGCGGAAGGCCCGACGGTCGGCACCACCAAGGGATTGGTGCAGGGCGCCGGTCGCATGATCATGGATGTTGGCGTCGGTGTCGCGGAAATCGTCACCTCGCCGTTCGGGGTGGACGGCATCAAGTCCGCCGCTTATGACAGCGGCAACGTGAACGCCTATCCGCCGGCGGATTTGTACGACAATTGGTATTGATTTTGGCCTCCGGTCAGGCACAACCCGCTTCCTTGTGAGGCGGGTTTTTTGTTGGTGGCGATGATGATGAAAATTGACGATTTGATTGAGCTGGAGATTACCGACGTGGCGTTCGGCGGCGACGGCGTGGCGCGGCACAACGGGCAGGTGGTGTTCGTGCCGTTTGCCGCCAGCGGCGACCGGTTGCGGGCGCGCGTGGTGAAAAACTCCGGCCGCTTTGTCCGGGCGGCCATCACCGAGTTGTTGCAGGCCGGCGCGGGTCGCTGTCAGCCGCGGTGCCAATATTTCGGTGTGTGCGGCGGCTGCCAGTATCAGCATCTGGATTATCCAACCCAACTGGCGGTAAAGACCGGGCAGTTGCGGGAGGTGCTGGCGCGCATCGGCGGCCTGGCGCTGACGGAGACGCGGCCCTGGCTGGCCGCGCCGCGCGCTTACGGCTATCGCAACCGCATCAGCGTGCATCAACAGGGCCGGGTGATTGGGTTTCGTGCCGGGGACGGCCGGCTGCTGGATATTCAGGAGTGTCCGCTGGCCTCGGACGAGGTGAACGCCAAGTTGCGGTATTTGCGCGCGCATCCGGGACGGCGGGCGCATTACTCGCTGCGGGAGGCCGCCTTGCCGGCGACGGGTTTTTATCAGGCGAACAAATTTTTGCTGGCCGAGTTTCGCGCCGCGGTCGCGGCCTGTTGCCTGGATTTGCAACCGGCCTGGATAATCGAATGTTACGGCGGCGCGGGCTTTTTTACCGTGCCGCTGGCCGTCACCGGGACGCGGGTCAGCATGATTGAGGCGGACGCGCGGCTGGTGGCCGAGGCGCGCCGGAGCTTGCCGGCCAGCGTGGAATTGCGCGCGGGCGATTGCGAGACCGTGTTGCCGCAACTGGCCGCTGACGGTGACCTGACGCGGGCGGTATTGCTGCTTGATCCTCCCAGGGAAGGGTTGAGCGCTGCCATGCGGGACTGGCTGGCCGCTTGTCCGGCCCGCGCTATGGTGTATGTTTCCTGCAATCCCGCGACCTTGGCGCGCGACCTCAAGGCGCTGGTGCCGCGCTGGGTGCCGCAGTATTTCCTGCCGGTCGATTTGTTCCCGCAAACCGCGCACTTCGAGTGCGTGGCGGGGTGCGTTAGGGAACTCAAAGCTCAAAACTCATAACTCAAAACCACAAGGCAAAACGCAAAACGCGCCTGCGGCGTTAGTCCCAGGCGTCAGCTAGTTTTGCGTTAATCAGTTGTGGTTTTGCGCTTTGAGTTTTGAGCTTTGAGTTATTTGCAATAATGACTTGCAATCGGGGGCGGGTTTCATAGATTGCGCCCTTTATGGCCGGACGTGACAAACAACAAAGCATGGGTCTCTGGTTGAATGAGACGTTATTATTTTCTCCCGACAAACTGGAGGCTGCCATTGCGGATTTGCACGATGCCGGTTATGGCATTGTCCGGGTGATGTTGCGCAATACCAATTTCACCCATCGCTCGCCGGTCACGGTCAGCGCGGTGCGCCGGCTCGCGGCGGCGGCTCACGCGCGCGGGATGAAAATCGTGCTCGATTGCGAGCCGCACCCGCTGCCGGTGGGGCGCGATATGGGGGAGCAATTCCCCGGCGCGATGTATGTCCGGCTGGTACGCGGGGAGGCGCTGACGGTGAACGGGCGGTTCGAGGCGCGGATTCCGGTGCCGAACGTGAGCACGGGGCAGGCGGATTTTCTTGGGGTCGAGGCGGCGTTTTTGGTCGCTGACGGTGACGACCGCCAGGCGCGGCGGTTGGCGGATTTGCAGTGCCGGGTCAGTTATGAGGATGAAAGTTACGACACCGGCTTCACGGTCAGCGAGCAGTATTATACCGAGGGCCGGCCGCGCCTGGGGCGGCACTACGCGCGGCTCACCGGCAGCGTCGCCGCCGCTGACGGTGACGGGCGGCGGCTGGTGATTTACGCGCGGTTCTCCGATTACCGCGCGGTGGATTTTTGGTCGCCGGACTGCTGGCGTTATTATGATGAGTTGCTGGAATGTTACCGCGAGGTGCCGCTGGACGGGGTCGGCTGGGATGAGCCGGGCTTCGGCGGCGACTGGCAGAGTTACTATTACGGCGCGGCGTTCGCCCAGGCGTTTGCGCGGCGGCACGGTTATGCGCTGGGGATGAAGCTGCATTTGCTCGACAGTCCGCGGGTGGACGCGGAGACGCTGACGGTGCGGCTGCATTATTATGAAACTTTGAACGAGGGGTTGTTTGAGGCGCAGCGGCGCTTGTTTCAAAAGGCGCGCGAGTTGTGGGGCGCCGACCTGTTGCTCGGCACGCATCACACCTGGCACGGCGAGGGGTCGCAGACGGATTATCGCGCCGGGGCGGTGGATTATTTCCGGCTCAATGACAACATGGACGCGGGTTACACCGACTGTTGCTGGTGGGACCCGCCGTCGGTGAGTTACGCTTACACGCTGGCGTCGTCGCTGGCGCGGCTCACGGCCAGCGGCGAGGCGGAGGTCAACACCTGGCACGCCAAGCCCACCAACTCGCTGACCGCCTATAACGCGCGGCTGATGACGCTGATGGACATCACCTGGTTCAACATCTGGTACGGCGCGGCGGCCGACACCGCGCTGTTCCCGGCGCACTACACGTGGGAGGAGACCGTCAGCGCCATGCGCCGGCACCGGGAACTGGCGCGGCGGCTGGGCCGGGTGACACCGTCGGCGGACCTCGCCATTTGGCACGGCTGGGAGGGGGTGTGCGCGGTCAATCGCAACTGTCTCGCCGGCGCGCACAAGGCGTTTTGCCTGAACACGGCGCACTTGTTCATGCAGCGCAATGTGGCGTTCGACTGGGTGGACAGCCGCTTGCTGGCGGACGCCTCGGTCAGCGGCGGGCAATTGGTCACCAGGCTGGGCGCGTATCGCGCGCTGGTGTTGCCTTACGCGGTGGCGTTGCCGCGGGCGGCGTGGACGACGGTGTGGAACTTCGCCAATAACGGTGGCCACGTGATTTTCACCGGCCCGCCGCCGGCGTTTGACACGGACGGGGAGCCGCTGGCGGCGGAGTTCGCGGCGTTGCTGGAGATGCCGCCGGTCACGATTGGCGAGTATTTGCGGGGCATTGAGGCGGGCGCGCGGCTGCCGGAATATCGCGCGCAGCGGCTGGATGTGACTTATCCGCTCGCTGACGGTGAGCGGGTGGCGCAATCCGTCGAGGGCGAGCGGCACCGCGTCCGCAATCGGCGCGGCAATGTGCAATGGCTCACGGACCTCGACCCGCGCGAGCGGTTGCTGGACTTGCTGACGCCGCTGACGGTGTCGCCGGTGCGTTGTTGTGCGGACACGATTTTGTGGCGGCACTATCAGCGGGGCAGCCGGCAATTCGTGGTGGCGGTCGCGCGCGAGCAGCGGACGCTGGACGGCTTGCTCACCGTCGGCGGGCGGACGCTGGAGTTCACCGGCGGCACCGTCGCGCTGGTGGAATTGGGCGCTGATGGTGAACTCACCGTCAGCGGCGACGCGGCGTGGCGGGAAGTTTTTTTAGCTACAGAGCTTCATTAACGCAAAGGCGCAAAGGGGCAAAGGCGCGAAGGATTTTTTGGGTTAGCTACAAGCTTCATTAACGCAAAGGTGCTAAGGAGCAAAGGCGCGAAGAATTTTTTGTTAATTTAAAACCAAAACAAAAAAAACCTTTGCGCCTTTGCTCCTTAGCGCCTTTGCGTTAATGTAGCTAATCCAAAAAAACCGCCCTTATGCAAATCATCAACACCCGTCGTCTGTCCTCGTTAATCATCGCGGTCATCGGTTTTGGCGCGGCCGCCCGCGCCGCGGACCTCGTCCCGGTCATGCCCAATCACTGGGTCGATGACATCCACGGCGGCATGGTTCGGGACGCCCAGGCGCGCGCCGATAAAATCCAAATCGTCTTCGTCGGCGACTCCATCACCGCCCGCTGGACCAGCCGGCCCGGCGAGCAAATCTGGGCCGCTTACTACGCGCCCATCGGCGCCATCAACCTCGGCATTTCCTCCGACCGCACCGAGCACGTGCTCTGGCGGCTCCAGCACGGCGCGCTCGACCCGCTGCATCCCAGGATGGTCATCCTGCTCATCGGCACCAACAACCTCGGCAACAGCGAACCCGAGGCCGTGGCCTACGGCGTCTGGGCCATCGTCAAGTATCTGCGCGAAAAACTCCCCGCCGCCCGCGTCCTGGTGCAGGGGATTTTCCCGCGCGAGGATCAGCCCGCCCTGGCGCCGAAAATCCTCCAGACCAACGCCCTCCTCGCCAAACTCGACGACGGCCAGATGGTTAAGTATATCGACTTCGGCGACCGGTTCCTCGGCCCCGACGGCAAGTTGCCGCCCGCCATTTTCACCGACAAAGTCCATCCCAACGAACCGGCCGGCTTCGCCATCTGGCAGGCCAACCTCCAACCCATCGTCGAAGAGTGGCTCACCCTCGCGCCAGTGCCCGGCGTCCCGCCGCCGCCCGCGCCGGGGCCGGTGCCGGCCGACCTCGCGCCCGCCACGGCGACGGCGCGCAACGACTGGCTGTCCCGCCACCAGCGCCTCCGCGCCACGCCGCCCGCGTACCGGGAAAGGTGCCGGCTGCTGTTGCTCGGCGATGAAGACCTCGTCGCCTTCGACCGCCTGCCGGAATTGTTCCAGCAACACTTCGCCCCCTGCGGCGCGCTGAATTTCGCCATCGTCGGCAACCGGCCGGCGAACATTTACTGGCAGGTTGAGAACGGCGCCCTCGACGGTCTTCACCCCCGGCTGATTGTGCTCCAGACGCAACAGGCGTTGCAGGAGGATCAGCTCACGGTCAGCGAACTGGTCGCTTACCAGCGGGCCATCGTCAACACCATCCGCGCCAAGGCGCCCGACAGTAAAATCCTGCTCCTCGCCGCGCTCCCCCTGGGCGCGACGCCGGCCGACCCGTCGCGCGCCCGCGTCCGGGAATACAACGAACTCCTCGCCAAGCTCGCTGACGGTGAAACCATCCGCTACCTCGACCTCGGCCCGGCCTTCCTCAATCCCGACGGCACCGCGCCCGCTGGCAGCGTCCCGTTGTTGCGAGCTTATAACCGGCAGGCTTATGAGCGCTGGCTGGAGTTGCTCGCCGGGGCCAGCCGCCAGATTATTCCCTAGATTCCAAAACAGCTTCATTAACGCAAAGGCGCAAAGGAGCAAAGACGCGAAGATTTTTTTTACAAAGAGAGCATGGAGTTATTGGAGGAAGGTTAGCTACAATTAACAGCCCCCTCCAATTCCTCCATGTTCTCCCTGTTAAAAAAACTTCTTTGCGCCTTTGCTCCTCCGCGCCTTTGCGTTAATGTAGCTAATCATATGACCACCAAACAACAATGGCAGGCAGGCTTTATGGCAATCACAATGAGTATCAGCGGGCTGGCGGCGGCGTCAGCGGCAGACGCGTCGTTCGCGGCGTTTGACCAAAAGGCGAGGGCGGGCGGGGAATTAAACGTGGTGTTTTTCGGCGGCAGCCTCACCTGGGGGTCGCAGGCGACGGACCCGACGCATGACAGTTACCGCGCGAAAATCGCGGAGCGGCTGCGCAAGCATTACCGCGCGGCGTACTTTGACTTCTGGGACGCGGCCATCGGCGGCACCGGCTCGCAACTCGGCGCGTTCCGGCTGGAGCGCGATGTGCTGGCGCGGCAGCCCGATTTGGTGTTTTACGAATACACCGTCAACGACGGCTGCTACAGCGAGCCGGACCCGCAGCGCATGGCGTCTTACGAGGCCGGCATCCGCCGCCTGGTGCAGCGGGGCGTGCCGGTGGTGGTGATGATTTTCCCGGTCAAGCCGGACGTGGAGCCTAACAACACGCGCGTCCGCCCGCTCGATCCGCTGCACAAGCAAATCGCCGCGGAGTATAACCTGCCGGTCGGCGACGCCGTGGCGCTGGCGCAACAGCGCGTCGCGGCGGGGCAGGAGACGCCCGACACGCTGTGGGACGTGCCGGGCCAGGGGACGCATTGCGGCAGCCGCGGCTACGCGCTGTATGCCGAGGCCGGCTGGGCCGCGCTGCTGGCGGCGATTGACGCGAAGACGGTCGCCAAGTTGCCGGCGTCGATGTTGTACGCGGACACTTATATGACCGTCAACCGCGCGCGCTTGCTCGACTTGCCCGGCCTGCCGGCGGGCTGGACGCGGCACTTGGCGGACCGCACCGGCTTTTGCTTCGACTTCACCCCCTCGCGCTGGCTGGACGAGGTGGCTGCCGCGACCAACGCTGACGGTGAGCATCAGCCGCCGGCGTTGAAATTCAAAGTGCGCGGGCAGAACATCATCCTGTACGGCGAGTCCACCGTCAAAAGCGGCAAGTACCAGGTGGTCATCGACGGCGGGGCGCCGAAGACTTACGACGCGGGGAACAAAGTCGGCAGTTGGCGTTACGTCGAGTACCTGGCGGAGGGCCTGGCCGCCGACCAGGAGCACACCGTCGAAATTATCCCGCAACTGGAGAAGGGGCAGGAGCTGCATTTCGAGAGCCTGTGCGTGGCGGGGGCGCCGGCGACGGTTGGCTTGGAATGAGGGGTTAACCGCGTCAGCACTGGGAGCGCCGGCATCTTGCCGGCAGACTAACCTTGGCAGGTGAACCAGCCGGCTGGTAGATAGTAGGTAGTAGATAGCATATTCCTGGGAGCGCCTGGGAGCGCCGTCGTCCCCGACGGCCCCTGCCAAACCCCGACCCACCTCATGCCGACTACGTAGCGACACGGCGCGCCGCGCCAGGCCGTCGGGGACGACGGCGCTCCCAGGGCTGCCGCCGGGGTCTAAACTGGGAGCGCCGGCATCCTTGCCGGCAGACTAACCCTCACCGGTGAACCAGCCGGCTGGAAGCCGGCGCTCCCAGTACCTCGCTGTCGCGTACCGGTTAGCCAGCGTTACCAGTGCGCGGCGCCTCATTTTCGGCGCACGGAAAACCGCTGCCAGTGAACTGAACATCATAACCAGTGAACTAAAAATCATAACCAGTGCGCTGCATATCGTTTTCAGTGCACTGAAATTCATTATCAGCGCACTGCATAGCGTTTTAAGCTCACGGAAAATCGTTACCAGTGCACTGCCGGCGCTTACCGGTGCACTGAAATTCATTTCCCGCGCACTGGTGATGATTTTCAGTGCGCTGATTATGCTTACCAGTGCACTGAAAACGCCGTGCAGTGCACTGGTGCTGATTTTCAGTTCACTGGTTATGACATTCAGTTCACTGAAAACGCTATTCCGCGCACTGAAAACAAGCTCCCGCGCACTGGTGCTGCCTTCCCGTGCGCCGTTTGGCCTGGAAAACTCACCACTTTTATTTGCCAGCGCACTTGACGCGCCGGCCAGTTCCCTTTACGCTATTACTCGAAAGGATTAAATTATGAATACCCACCACCAATTCGCATCATACGTCCCCACCACCGCCGACGCCCGCTACCATTGGGCGTTGAACCTGCTGGAGTACGTATATAACAACCAAGCCACCTTCACCAGCGTCCCCAAGGAGCTGTTCGACCAGGCCAATGCCCGGCGCGAGCAGTTGGTCAAAATCAACGACGCCCTGCTCGACGTGCGCCGCCTCTCCGCCGCCATGACCGCCGCCTATCGCGAGTTCATGGAGGGCTACCCGCGCGGCAATTACACCAACCGCCTCACCATGCCCAAGCTGGATGCCGCCGGCACCGCGCTGCTCACCGGCACCGCCACGATTTATCTCGAAGGCTTGCTCCCCTGGCTGACCAAAGTCCTCATCCCCGCCTTGCAGGCCGACCCCAAATGGACCGCCGACCTCAATGTCATCTGCGGCCTCGTCCCGCTCACCCCCGGCGACAACTTGGTGAATCACGACTTCCAATTGCGCGCCGACAAAACCGCCGACGGTCAACATTTGGAACTGCGCCTGCACAAAGGCGGCTTCAGCATGTTCAGCATCGACCGGCGCATCAACGGTGGCAAAGTCGCGAACTACATCGCCTCCCACTTCCCGTGGGCGGACCCGCAAGCGCTCGCCGACCAACCGGAGACCCGCGAATATCAAGTCCGCGGCCTGGTCAAAGACCAGCCCTACGGCGCGCCCAGCGAGAAACTAATCGTCACCGAACGCCGCACCGAACACCTGACCGTCGAGAGTGTTTGAAGCAGCCAGCTTCATTAACGCAAAGGCGCAAAGGGACAAAGGCGCGAAGGATTTTTTGTTTATTAGCAACCAATCAAAAGAAACTTTGCGCCTTTGTTCCTTTGTTCCTTTGCGTTAATGTAGCTTTAAGTAAACTGAGCGCCGGCATCACTGGGAGCGCCGGCATCTTGCCGGCAGACTAACCCTGGCAGGTGAACCAGCCGTCGGGGACGACGGCGCTCCCAGGGCTGGCGCAGTTTTTTTAACAACCTCCACGTTCTCCATGCTCTCCCTGTAAAAAAAAACTTTGCGCCTTTGTTCCTTCGCGCCTTTGCGTTAATGAAGCTAAAATGCCACCACCTTTACCTGCCGCAATTGCTCGCGCAGGAACCGTTCCCCCACCGCCTTGAAATGCGCGGACTGGTCGGTCAGGCACACTTCCAGCGGCGCCCGGCGCGGGGTCGCGCGGAGTTGGTCCGCCCGCGTCAGCGCGTCGCGCACCTGGCGGGCGCAGGTTTCGGCCGAATCCACCAGCGTGACCGCGTCCCCCAACAGTTCGGTTAACAACTCCTTCAGCAAGGGGTAATGCGTGCACGCCAGCACCAGCGTGTCCACGCGCGCCTGGCGGAAGCGCCCGGTGTATTCCGCCAGCACCGCGCGGGTGGCGGGATGGCGCAGCCACCCTTCCTCAATCAACGGCACCAGCAGCGGCGCGGCGCGCGCCGTCAGCGCCAGGCCCGGCCGCCGCGCCCGCAGCGCTTGCTGGTAGGCCCGGCTGTTAATCGTGCCGGTGGTGCCGATGATGCCGATGCGGTTGTTGCGCGTCGCCGCCAGCGCGGCGCTGACGCCGGGCGCGATGACGCCGAACACCGGGACGGGCAGTTCCGCCTGGAGTGTCCGCAGCGCGTAGGCCGAGGCGGTGTTGCAGGCGACGATGAGGCCCTTCACCTGCCGGGCGAGCAGAAAGCGGGCGATTTCCCGCGCGTAACGGATAATCGTGCCGGGTGATTTGTTGCCGTAGGGCACGCGCGCCGTGTCGCCGAGGTAGATTAACCGTTCGCGCGGCAATAACTCGCGCAGCGCGCGCGCGACGGTCAGCCCGCCGATGCCGGAATCGAAGATGCCCAGGGGTCGGTTGTCCATGACCGGTCATTATATAACCGGCGGGCGGGGGACGACAGTTTTTTAAGTTGGCTGGGGCGGCGCGGGGCCGCGCGACGCGGCCAGGCAAATAAACTTAAAAAACTATCGCCATCTCCCCGCCGGTCATTTGTAATCAACACATGCTGCAACTAACCATCCCGCCCGGCGACTTCGCCGGTTACATCTTCGATTGCGACGGCACGCTGGCCGATACCATGCCGGCGCATTACCGCGCCTGGGCGCGGGCGTTCAAGGATTACCGGGCGCCGTTCGATTTCACCGAGGACCGGTTTTACCGCCTGGGCGGGGTGGCCGCCGCCGGCATCATCGCCCAACTCAACCGGGAATACGGCACGGACTACGCCTGCGAGGAACTCGCCGCGCACAAGGAAGCGCTCTTCGAGCGGCTGTTGACGCGCGTCGAACCCATCCGGCCGGTGTGCGACTTCGCCCGGCGCGCCGCGGCCGCCGGCCGGCCGGTCAGCGTCGCCTCCGGCGGCTTCCCCCACATCGTGCGGCGCACGTTGCAACTCATCGGCCTGGCGGAGATTTTCCAGGACCGCATCGTCACCCCCGACCTGGTCGCGCACGGCAAGCCGGCGCCCGACATGTTCCTGCGCGCGGCGCAATTAATGCGCGTCGCGCCGGCCGATTGTTTGGTCTTTGAGGACGCCATCCCCGGCATCGAGGGCGCCAAAGCGGCGGGGATGCGGGTGGTGTTGGTGCCGTCGCGCCCCACGCCCGACGCCTGACGCCGGCGCGCCGGGCGCCGGGTTTTCACGGTTCCGCGGTCGGGGCGGGAATGGGGCCGCCGCTGACGGTCATGCCGGGGGTGATGCCGTGGCGCGCAAACCAGCCCCGGTTCATTTCCAGCGCGTAGGCCACTTGGTCGCTGTAGGACGGGACGGGAGTTTCGTCGTGGGGGAATAAATCGTGAATTTCCAGAATGCGCCCGTCCGCGTCGAGGTAGGCGACGGACAGGGGAATCCTGGTGTTGCGCATCCAGAAACTGGCCCGCCGGGGCCGCTCGAACACAAACAACATGCCGTGGTCGGGCGGCAGCGCATCGCGAAACATCAGGCCGCGGGTCATGGTCGGCGGCGTGTCGGCGATTTCCGCGCTGACAGTGAACCGTTCGACCGTCAGCGTGGCGGATTCGAGCGGTTGCGGCGGGTTGGCCTGGCGGCAGGCGGCCAGCAACGCCAAGGCCAGCAACAGCGGCAATCCTTCAGCCGGACATTTCATCATGGGCAAGCGTAACGGATAATGGCCGGGGGATAAAGGACGAATCCGGCCCCTTTATCCTTTATCCTTTATCCTCCGGCCGGTATCTTGTCCGCATGTTTGAAATCAAGGAACGGCCCAAAATGGTCGAGCGGGCGCTGCTGGTGGCCATGTACACGGACCCCGCCGAGCGGGCGGGCACCGAGAGTTTGCTGGCGGAGTTGGGCGAACTCACCGCCACCCTCGGCATCCCCGTGGTCGGCCAAATGACAGTGTTGGTCCGCCGGCCGCAGGCGCGGTTGTTCGCCGGCAGCGGCAAGGCGGAGGAAATCTGCCGGCAGGCCGCTGACAATCAGGCCGAGGTGATTATTTTTGACAATGAACTGTCGCCCGCGCAGCAGCGCAACTGGGAGACGCTGGCCGGCATCACGGTGATTGACCGCCAGGAGGTCATTCTGGATATTTTCGGCCGGCGGGCGCGCACGCGCGAGGCGAAATTGCAGGTGCAGGCGGCGCGGCTCGAATATTCCCTGCCGCGCCTGACCCGCGCGTGGAGTCACTTCGGCCAGCAGGCGGGCGGCATCGGCGGCAAGGGCGAGGGGGAAACGCAGTTGGAAATCGACCGCCGGCTGATGCGCGCGCAGCTCGACCGGGTGAAGCGCGAGTTGGTTGAGGTGCATCAGCGCCGCGCCACGCAGCGCAAGGAGCGCCAGCGGGTGCCGGTGCCGAACGCCGCCATCGTCGGCTATACCAACGCGGGCAAATCCTCGCTGCTGAAGCGCCTGACCGGCGCCGACGTGCTGGTGGAAGACAAGTTGTTCGCCACGCTGGACACCACCACCCGCCGCGTCGCGCTGCCGAACAACCAGCCGCTGCTGCTGACCGACACCGTCGGTTTCGTGCGCAAGCTGCCGCACCGGCTGGTGGAGGCGTTCAAGGCCACGCTGGAGGAATCCGTGCTGGCGGATTTTTTGCTGCACCTGCTGGATGGCAGTCATCCGCAGGTGGCGGAGTGTTATCAAACGACGCTGACGGTGCTGGAGGAACTGGGCGCGGACCGCAAGCGCACGATTACCGTGTTGAACAAAATCGACCGATTGCACGATGTCGCCCAGCGGAAGGCGCTGCTGGCGCGGTTCCCCGACGCGGTGTGTGTCTCGGTGAAAACGGGCGAGGGGATGGACGAGTTGCTGCACCGCATGGCGGGGCTGGTGGCCGACCGCACGCAGGTGGTCGAGTTGTTATTGCCGCAGTCAGCGTCAGCGGCCGTCGCCCGCCTGCACCGCCACGCGAAGATTCTGGCCACCGAGTATGTGGGCGATGAGGTGAAGCTCAGCGTGTTGTTGTCGAATCGGCTGTTACGGGAATATGCGGGCTTTAGGGTTTATTAAAAATCTTCAATCCTAAATAACTCACCGCCGTTTCCCCGTAGGTGGCGGTTTTCAACAAGGTCAGCCCCGCTGCCAGTGAGCGCCATTCGTTCCGGCGGTCGTGCTCCCAGACCAGCACACCGTCAGCGGCCAGCAACGGCGCGATGGCGCGGACCACCTCGTCGCCGGCGAGGTCGCGGCGCTCTTTCGCGTAAGGCGGGTCGGCGAAGATGAGGTCGAATTGCGTCGCGCACGCTTGCACGAACGCGGCCGCGTCCTGCCGGACGACGTTGCCGGTGAGCTTGCAGTAAGCCAGATTCTCGCTGATGGTAGCGCAATACGGCGCCCTGCTTTCGACAAACGTCGCACCGTCAGCGCCGCGGCTGAGCGCCTCGATGCCCAGCGCGCCGGTGCCGGCATACAAATCGAGCACCCGCGCCCCCGGCACGCGCGCGCCGAGGCTGGAAAAAATCGCCTGCTTGACCCGGTCCTGGGTGGGGCGGGAATGGAATTGCGGCGGCACTTTGAGCCGCAAGCCCCCGGCGCTGCCGGTGATGACGCGAAAAGACATGAGGGATTTAAGAATTAAGCTAAATCATCAATTCCCAACGTATTTGTCATACATCTTTAGCGCGTACCCGTCGGTCATGCCGGAGAGATAATCGCAGACGGCGCGGGCCGGGCCTTCCTTTTTGATGCGCAGCGCCGCCTGGTGGCCGATGAGACGCTGATGCTGGCAGTAAAACTCGAACAGGCGTTGCAGCGCCATGCTGGTGCGCTGGTTGACGCGGCTGATGCTGGGGTGATAATAAAAGTGTTCCTGCAGGAAATCGCGCAGGTTCTGGAGGTTGGCGCGGGTGACCGGGGAGAAGCCAATCAGTCGCTGTGGCGTCTGCCGCGCGTCGCGGGCGGTCCGGATGCCGGCCGCTTCGAGGTTGGCGACGGATTGCTGGCACAGGTCTTCAACCAGGTGGTCGATCAGGCAGCGGACGAGGTAGCGGCGGCGGCGGGTGAATTCCAGCTTGGAGTACTGCTGGTTCACGCGCTCCGCCAGCATGTTCCAGAGGACGATGTCCTTCAATTCTTCGGGGGCGATGAGGCAGTGCTCCAGCGCGTCGTCCAGGTCGTTGCAGGAGTAGGCAATTTCATCGGCACTGTCAGCGATTTGGGCCTCCAGGCTGGGTTGCGCGTAGTTGGTGGACGCGATGGCGACGTGCTTGGAGATGCCTTCGCGGGTTTCCCAGGAGAGGTTGAGGCCGTTGAATTCGGGGTATTTCATCTCCAGTTCGTCCACCACGCGCAAGCTCTGGCGGTTGTGCTCGAAGCCGCCGTGGTCTTTCATGAGCTGGTTTAGCGTGTATTCGCCGGCGTGACCGAAGGGCGAGTGGCCCAAGTCGTGCGCGAGGGCGATGGCCTCGGCCAAATCCTCATTGAGCGCGAGGGCGCGCGCGGCGGTGCGGGAGATGGCGGCGACTTCAATGGTGTGGGTGAGCCGGGTGCGGAAGTGGTCGCCGGTGCCGCTGAGCACGACCTGGGTTTTGTATTCGAGGCGGCGAAAGGCCGAGCTGTGGATGATGCGGTCGCGGTCGCGCTGATATTCCGGGCGGAACGGATGCGGCGGTTCGGCGTGTTGCCGGCCCAGGCTGTCGCCGCTGAACTGGGCGTAGGGCGCCAGCCAGTCGCGTTCTTTTTGTTCCCATTGTTGGCGTGTTCGCAATCCCATGCGACCGATGTTAAGGGCGCGGCTGGAAAAGCAAAATGCAAAATTTTCCGGTGATAGCGTGAAACGGAGAACGCTGGACACCCCCGACGCCGCGCCGTCAAGGGGAATTGATAAATTGTTCGTAAAAACAGTTTGCTTGATTTATCAGGCAAATCATAATTCCGGCATGACTGTTAAAAAATTCGCGGTGCGTTCGGATATGGAG
The DNA here is from genome assembly GCA_031265105.1 of Verrucomicrobiales bacterium. Taxonomy (GTDB): domain Bacteria; phylum Verrucomicrobiota; class Verrucomicrobiia; order Methylacidiphilales; family JAAUTS01; genus JAIRPN01. The sequence continues at coordinate 11,529 of JAISDC010000238.1, read as the reverse complement.
GGACTTTACGGAGTCGTCAGTTGGTCGGAAGTAATTCCGGGCACGGCGACTTACGAGGGCGCCCGCCGCTGGTTACACGAGGAACTTACCGCGCTGGTGTCCGGTTTGGCGGACGGCGGCGCTGACGGTGTGGAAATTTATGACGAGCATTATTACGGGCTGAATATTGATCCGGCCTTGCTGCCGCGCCAGGCGTCCGTCATTCGCGGCAAGCCGCCTTATCGAAAAGACTGGCCGGGCGGCTTGGACGCCACGGTCAGCGGGCTGGTATTGCAAGGTTATCACGCGATGACCGGCGTGCGGGACGGGATTTTGTCGCACACTTACGAACCGGACATCCGAGCGATTCATATCAACGGAACCCTGGTCGGGGAAATCGGCGTGGAGGCGGCGATTGCCGGGGAAGCGGGCGTCCCGCTGACGCTGTACATCGGCGACCGTCACGGAGCGGAGGAAGCCAGCGCGCTGATTCCCGGCGTGGCGACCGTGGTGGTCAAGGACGGGATGGGGTTGCAGTGCGGGCGCTGCCGTAACGGCGCCGCCGTGCGACAGGAGATTCATGACGCGGCCCGTCGCGTGGCGCAAGACGGGACGACGGCCAGGCCCTTGCTGTTCGGCGCGGATATCAAGCTGACCGTCTCCTTGTTTGCCGGGCCGTACCGGGATTGTTTGCGGCAAAATACGACGGTGCGCTGGCAGGACGACGAGACCGTGCTGTTGCGCGCTGACAGTGTGACCGCCGCCTGGGCGGATTATTGGAACATCAAGGACGAAACGCTCGCCAAACTTAAAAAATAAATGAGCGTGCCCGCGATTTTGACGTTCGGTGAAATTCTCTGGGACTGCTTTGCCGACCGTGAATGCATCGGCGGCGCGCAGGCGCAACGCTCGCCGGTTGCCCGCGCGGCCTTGAGGGACTTGCGCGCCGCGCTGCCGGCAGTGACGATGTTTAACCACGGATGGACACCGATGAACACGGATTGTTTTTATTGTTTTTTTATCCGTGTTCATCAGTGTCCATCCGTGGTTAAAAAAAATTAAAAAAAACCTTGCGCCAGGCAGACAGATTCCATATCATCCCATCCCGTTATCGGGAAAAACTACTGCTAACTACTACCTACTACCTACCGAGAAAGCCTAGTAGCCTAAGCCAAAGTAAACTCCCGCTAACCCGCTGAAGATGAGCAAGATAAGTCATAACGTAAGTACACCGCGCTCACGCGCTCACGCGCTCACGCGCTCACGCGCTCACGCGCTCACGCGCTCACGCGCTCACGCGCTCACGGCGTGAAGTTTGCCCTGATTTTCTAATTTCGCGGCCAAAATCTACCCGTTTCATTCCCCATGTGGTAGGATACCACTCGCCAGCGTCAGCGGCGCGGAGTGGGGAGACGGGGTGGGTTCCCGGATTCATCCGTACTTTTTCCCGAAAGGTGCGTACCTTTTTTGCGTCCAAACCAACCGAAGCAAAATTGGCCACAAAAAAACACAGAACACACAAAACTTTGTTAAACCTGCTGTTTTCTGTGCTTTCTGTGTTTTTTGTGGCCATTCAACCAACCAAACAGAAATAACCCAATAGAACCCACCAACATGAATACCAAACTAAAATCAATCCTACTCCTCGGCGCCCTTTGTTCCGCTCCGCTAAAGTCACTGGAACGCGCGTGTATTTGCGCGTTGCTACTTTGCGCCTCCGCGTTGAATGTCTTTGCCGCCAGCATCGACATCACCCAAGACACCGCCGAGTCGGGAAAATCCTACGACGACAGCGACACCATCACCCGGTCGGCCCTGAACGTCACCACCAGCGGCGTCACCTACACCGGCACCAACATCACCCTCAGCGCCACCAACAGTGCTGCCACCCCCCTCGACACCGCTATCGGCAATGGCGCCTATATTGACAACGGTGCCAGCCTGTCCCTCACCGGCGGCAGCATCACCACCAGCGGCAGCTTCGGGCATGGGGTTTACCTCATCAACGCCAGCAGCGGCACCTTGAACAACGTGACCATTAAGTCAGAAGGATATGGCAGCTACGGTGTGCGGGTGGAAGCTGCCGCCACCACCCTGACGCTGACCGGCGCCAACATCAGCACCAAAGGCCGCAGCGCGCCGGGGATTGTTTTCCTCGAGGCCGGCAGTGGCACGGTAAGCAACGTGAACATTGAGACGACGGGAATTGACGCCCATGGCGTGTGTATCAATATCACCACTAGCCTAAATACCTCTACCCTGACGCTGACCGACGCTAACATCAGCGTCACTGGTGCCGGTGCGAACGCGCTTGATTTCCGATCCAACGGCACCGCCACGGTGAACCTGAATCACAACACCATCACCGGCAACATCCGCGTCATCCAAGCCGCCACGCTCACCCTCAGCGGCAGCAACGGCACGGTCATCACCGGCAACGTCAGCGGCACCACCGGCGCGGTCATTGGCATCACCCTCAGCGACGCGGGCACCAAACTCGTCGGCAACGTCACCCGCACTGCCGACAGCGAAATCAACCTGACCCTCGGCGCCGGCGCCCTCTTCCACGGCGGCGGTACCTTGGACAACCTGACCTTGGACAGTGGTGCCATCCTCGGTTACACCAACGGACTGCTGGTCACCGACAGCATCACCATCGGCGACGGCATCATCATCGACTTCAGCAACCTGACCGAGACCGGGAATTATCAAGTACTCGACTGGAGCGACGCGACCGTCACCGGCGGCACCATCAGCGAAGACCAATTCAGCGCCACCAACCTGTCCGCCGACCTGCAAGGCAGCTTCAGCGTAGAAGGGAGTCAATTGACCTTCAACGCCAGCGCCGTGCCGGAACCGTCCACCTGGTTCTTGTTGGGCGCGGGCCTGGGCGTGATCGGCCTGACAATCTATCGCCGTCGCCAAGTCCGATTGTAACCCGGCCTGGAGCCGCGGAGCCGCGCTGCCGCGGCTCCGCGTTGAAGGTGTTAACAGTTGCCTGACACGCGCCAGGAATTGGGAGAGAAGATGAAATTATCCGGTTTGCCGGAAACTCATGGCTTGCCTAATAATCTTAATTTATCATAATTGAAAAATGTCCGCTGAAACTGGTGCCAAATTTCAAACCCAATCCGGGAAAGTCTATCGTTCCATTCGCGACGAGATTATTTGCGGCAGCTTGAAACCCGGCACCCGGCTGGTGCGGCGGACGCTGGGGCAGCGTTACGGCACCAGCGCCATCGCGGTGGCCGAAGCATTGTGGAAGCTGGAGAACGACGGCTTGGTGGAAAGTGAGCCGATGTACGGCTCGCGGGTTTCCGCCTTTACCCAAAAGCAAATCAAAGGGGAACTCCTGTTGCGTCAGGCTCTGGAGTCGGAGGTGGCCCGTCTGTGCGCGGAGCGCGCCGGGGAGTTGCCGGCGGAGGAATTGATGAAAAAGGCCGCTGCCGTTGACGCCATGATGTCGGTCAAGCACGAGCAATATCAGGCGGAAATCACGGAGGCCCATACGGATTTTCACCGCTCGCTGGCGATGGAATGCGGCTCGGAGGCGATTGTGCAGGAACTCGATCGCGTGTGGTTCCGCCATATCATGTTGTACAGCGCGGTGAACGCCTCGATGTTTCCGGTGCCGGCGGATTGGCATCAAAGTTTCCTGCGCAGCATCCTCAGCGGCGACCCGGATCACGCCGACCTCGCGGCCCGCGAGCACATCCGCTACGGCGGCGAGCACTTGGAAAAAGTATTTCGCCGGCTGGAGGCTCTGTGATTTCGGGGTGAATCGTTAAAACTCCGGCCACGAAGACGCGAAGGCGCAAAGTATGTTTTTTTAATCTGCGTAATCTGCGGATTAAAAAACTCCGCGTCTCGGCGGTGAAATTTATGATTGCAATTCCAGTGCCGCCGGGACGAGGGCTGGCTCGGTTGGCGCGTAGTCCGGCAACTCGTTGCACAGGCAGTAACGCGCGGGTTCATCCTCGCTGATGGTGACGAAGCGGGCGACTTCGTCGAAGAACACATTATCATTTACGTCGTCGCAAAAGCTGGACACCTCGCCGATGAGCGGCGTCTTGCCCGGCAGCGTTTCCTCGCCCCAGAACTGATGGATGATACCCGCCGGGAGACAAAGGCTTTCGCCCGGTTGCAGGCGAATGAGTGTGCCGGGCGTCACGGGCAGCGCGCAACCGTCGCGGAACACCGCCGACTGGTAGCGTGTTTCTACCGGCGGATCCAGCTTGAGCACCACCTCGCCGCCGCCGCGATTGATGATGTCCTCGGTTTTGGACTGGTGATAATGCGCGGGCGCCCGCTGACCGTGACGGCCCACGATGATTTTTTCCGCATAGGGTTTGTCCCCGGATTTGGCGCTGCCGTTGCGCAAGGTGAACAACACGCGGCCAACGTGCTGGAATCGACCGAGGCCGAAGTCCGTCACATCCCAGCCGAGCCGTGCCCGTCGGGCCGAGTTCCATTCCGGCCCGGCGTTCTCCCATTGTGTTGACGTCCAGGTGGCGAAGGGTGGCAGGTGAAATCCAGCTTGGCGCAGAATGGTTAGGGAATCGTCAATCAAGCGGTTGATTTGGGAGCGGGTTAGGCAGGAGTTTGGTTTATTCATAATATTTTTGATAAATTAAGAATACTAAATTAATCTATTTTGTCAATAAATGATTATGTCTATCGCGGGTGATTACCCTTAAAATGGGCATAAGAGCGCGATTTTTTATGCCTATGATAATGGTGAGAAATCAATTATCCGCTTGCCAATTCAGATATTAATTGTTACAAGCAAGCGAATCAATTTAATTTATCAGATATGTCATCGGAAAATTTATCATCGGGGAATTTCTTTCCTGGGTATTTTGGCAATTTCCCTTGCCCCCGGTTTTTGCGTGCTTTGCTCCGGCATTCATTTGCCACTTCGGCGTTTACCCTGGTTGAAGTTTCGTTGGTCATCGGCATTGTCGCGGTGTCGGTCCTTTCCTCGGTGGCCTTGATGTCAGTCGGGCTGAACGCGACGAAAGCGGCGACGGACAGCGTGATTACCGCCCAGATCCTGAACAAGGTTTCGTCCACGGTGCAAACCACGCCGTTCAATGAGTTGAGTGGTTTTGTCGATAGTTCGCCCCTGTTCTTTGACCGGACGGGCCGCGAGGTGTCCTCGGTTGGCGAGGCTTTTTTTAGCGCGACCCTCTTGCCGATTGCCACTTCCTATCCCGGCGCGCCAAGCGACCTTTCGGCTTCCTCCGTGCAAACCCTCGAAATTGTCATCTCGGTTCTCATTCCGGGCACCAATTCGCCTGTGTCCAGTTCGAGAAGCACGATTATGGTGCCGAAATCGTGACGCAAACCATTTCCGCAATGTACATTTTTCCTCATGCCACCATGATTTTCGGCCGGTCAGGTCCGAGAGTGCGACGAGTTTTCCCCGGCTTCACGCTAATCGAACTGTTGGTGAGCATGAGCGTCTTCCTGATTCTGTTGACCCTGCTGTTGACGGTCGTCAGCCAGACCAGTTCAATTTGGCAAAATGCCAGAAACAAAATCGACTCCTTTCGCTCCGCGCGTTTTGCTTTCGACCTGATCAACCGGCGCCTCAGCCAGGCCACGCTCAATGTCTATGGGGACTATGACAATCCGACCAGCCCAACTTTCTACATTCGCAAGTCCGATCTCCATTTCGTGATCGAGCCGCCGCCGGATAATAATTTTGGCCAGGGCAACGCCATCTTCTTCCAGGCCAGGCTGGGAAAATCCAATCAGCCGGGCCACGAGGGCATGGACAGCTTGCTGAACGCGACGGGGTACTATGTCACCTACGGCATGGATGCCAATCTGCCGCCTTTTTTGGCGGCGATGGATCGCAACCGGTTTCGACTCATGCAGTATTTGGAACCTTCGGAAGATTTGGCGGTGTATGGCACCACCGACAGCGAATGGTTCAAAAGGGATTTGACGGCCAATTCCACGGTGATTGCCGAGAACGTGATTTTTGTGCTGTTCTGGCCGCGGCTGTCAATGGAGGAGGAGGCCGGCGGCCTGAGTCTGACAGATGACTATACCTACGATTCCCGCCAGGACGCGAATTCCGCCGCGGCGCCGATTACCGCGCATCAACAGCCGCCGCTCGTCGCGGTCACGCTGGTCGCCATTGATAAAGTCTCGGCGGATCGGCTGCCGGATGCCGCGGCGCCGCCCGGCATCGTCACCGCTTGCTTCAAGCAGTTGTTTGAACGCGCGGAGCCTGCCGCCTACGCCGCCGATCTCGCGACGTTGGAAGAGCGGTTGAACGCGGCGCGGATTAGCTACCGGATATTTACCAACACCGTGCCGCTCCGGGAATCCAAATGGACGAAACAATGACCGCCACGCCGCGCAATTCATGTCCGCCAGGCGAGCAACGCGCCACCGCTTTCACGCTGGTCGAGCTGATTGTCGTCGTCGCCATCATGGTCAGCCTCCTGGCCATCGGCGTGCCGGCGATTACCTCCGGCACGCAGCGGATGGCGATGGAACGGGCCGGCTTGCAAGTAGCCGACGCCGTGATTCTCGCCAGGGAAAACGCCATGGCCAAAAACCGCCGGGTGGAAATTCGGTTCATCAAGACCTCCACTCGGCAAGGCTCGCGCATTTTGCAGATTATCCAGCCGTGGATTGCCAAAGATGACACGGGCGCCATGATTCCGCTCAACCGGCCAACGCAGTTGCCCGATTCCACGGCAATCTCTGAAACCAGCACCCTCTCGCCCCTGTTAAATATTCCTAATCTGGTAGATGGCACCATGACCGTCCTGGGGAAGGACTGCCCCTATATCGCCATCACCTATCTGGCTGATGGCACCTTGGAAGGTTTGAACAGCCCCCAGGACGCTTTTTTCACTATTGTGCCCGTCCGCAAAATCACCGCTGCCACAGCACCCAGTAATTTTCGGTCAATTTACGTCAATCTGGCCACCGGCGAAATTCGCATCTTCAGCCTATGACAACGAACCGACACCAAGGCGCAAAGGGACCAAGGCGCGAAGGTTTTTTTACAAAGAGAGCATGGAGTTATTGGAGAAAGGTTAGTTTCAATCAACAGCCCCTCCTCCAATTCCTCCATGCTCTCCTTGTAAAAAATTCTTTGTCCCTTTGCGTTAATGAAGCTAAGAACCGCTCCGGGGTGGCGTTGGTCACCGTTCTGTGCGTTACCGTGTTGATCGTCGGACTGGTGGTCGCCTTTCTAAGCATGGTGCGGACCGAGTTGAGTTCCTCAGCCATCTTTCTCGCCAATGCCGAGACCCGTCAGCTGGCGGACAACGCCGTCAACCTGGTGGAAACCCAGATTAACCACGCCACCACCAGGGGCAATGAAGTCGCCTGGGTGTCGCAGCCGGGGATGATTCGCACATACTCCCGCTCCGGCGCGTTTGATACGGCCTACAAACTTTATTCCGCGGCGACGCTGACGGTGACGGATCCGTCGGCCATCGCCGCTGAGGATGAGCCGCCGCCGGACTGGGCGGATGCCCGCGCGGTCTGGACGGATCTGAATTCCCCGGTGACGGTGGTCAGAGGAGCGGCGACCACGACCACCTTTCCCATTTTCGACCCTTCCGCGGCCCTGGATGAAAATCCCGCAAAACGGATCGCGGGCATCGCCATTGCTGACGCGCCGGGCGCGACCGTCAGTCAGCCGGCGCCCATGCCGGTGAGATGGCTCTATATTTTGCAGGGAGGACAAATCGTGGCACCCGCTGTTTCAGGAACCACCATCACCATCAGCGGGGCGAACCAAGCCAATCCGGTCATCGGGCGCATCGCGTTTTGGACTGACGATGACACTTGCAAGATCAATCTCAATACCGCCGGGGCCGGATCTTACTGGGACACCCCGCATTTCGACACCCCGGAGGAGCGCAATTTCGCCACGCGCCAGCCGTTGAACGGGGAATTCCAGCGCTATCCGGGGCATCCCGCGATGACGGATTTAAAAACCGTATTTCCGGATCTCACCGATGAGCAAATCCTCGCGGAGCTTACGCCGCGCTATCAGTGGGGCGGTTCCGAGCAAGGCGCCAAGGAAACCTACAAAATGACGGCGGCGCTCGCGAACGGACAAGTCGCCAACAAGCCGCTCCTGGCCAGCATTGACGAGTGCTCGTTCATTTCCGACCAAACGGAGCGGATGACCGCCAGCGGCATGGATCGCGACCGGTTGCAAAAGCTCAAATTTTTTCTCACGACGACCAGCCGCGCCCCTGAGTTGAATTTATTCAATCTGCCCCGGATCGCCTGTTGGCCGCTTGCCGTCAATCCTGCCGGCCGCACTCCTTTCGACCAGACCATTGCCTTCTGCTCCACGGTTTCCGCGCGACCGTACTACTTTCAGCGCCAGAACAACCTCAGTCCGACGGAGGACGCGACGATTGAGCGTAACATGGAAATATACTCCTATCTCCGGGATTTGGCGGCGCGCGATATTCCCGGTTTTGGCGTCAGCCTTAGCGCGAAATTTCAAGACGACACCGAGCAGATTCTGCTGGAGATTTGGGATTACATTCGCTCCACCAACCTGTATGACTCCCGATTGGCGCCGGGCCATTCCTTCACCACTGACAATTTTGACATTGCCGGTTACGGCTACGTGGTGCCTTTGGAAATATCCGGGCGGCGCGGCTTCGGGCGCGCCGTGACGCTGTCCGAGCTGGCCTTCCACTTTATTTGCACGGCCGATTCGGTTGACCCGGCGGAGGTGCCGAACGCTGACGGTCTGAAGGGCAGCAACAAATTCGACCCGGCCGCGCCAACCGCGGGCAACCGGACCCTGGAGCAAAAACTGGATCCCGCTCGAATGGAACGGCGGGTGCAAATGGCGATTCATTTCGAAATGTTTTCACCCTCAGTGGGGTATGTCCCCATCCAACCCAAAAATTTTCGCGTCAACATCAGTGGACTGGCGAGCCTGACCCTTGACGGTCAGCCCCTGTTTGCCCAGGACCTCGCTTCCCTGACGGCGCTGGATAATACCGGCTTCAATCGCGGCGGGATTCATTTTCGGTCCAACGGCGGGCCGTTTGACTATCGGGCTTTTATGGGCCAGGAATATTACCCGCGCCGCTCGCCGCTGGCCTGGGACGGAGATGACAACAGACGCCCCACCAGCGTCTATCCGTTCATCAGCCTGCCGGTGACCGTCAGCGCCACGACCGCCGCCACCATGGCCTTTGGGGCCGGCCCGTTGACGGTGACCTTTGAAAGCTCGGCCGATGGCTCGGCGTGGCAAACATTGCAGACGATTCATATCACGCCGCCCGCCGCCAGCGCCCTGCCCATTCCCAACCTCGTGGTCACCGACGACAGCGGGGCCGGGGCCAATAAAGCCTCGCATTGGTGGGCATTCAGCCAGCGGTCACCCATGCCGGGGGATGCCTCCGGCGGCCGGTTATACGGCGTCACCACGTCCCCGAATAGCTGGGGGATTTCGCCTGCGGGGCTGGTCGCTTTAGTAAAAAACGAGGACGTTTTGTCCGGCTCATTAATCCGGGGCGGGGGTGGCAACAACCCGGATTACACGGATGTGGTCCGCTCGATGGTGCCGTCGCACGGCGATTATCGCCTGGTTGCCGCCCTGAAGGAAGTGCCCGCGCAAGTCTTCACCCCGCTGGGCGACTGGAACGCCGGCGGCGCGGCCAACGCGCTGATGCACACGTTGAGTTCGGGCGCGCAAGCCGCTGACCATGTGGCGGGCGGCGGGAAATGGCGGCGGCATTTCGTGACCACCGGCGCGATTGGTTATGTCTATGGCGGCATTGACCGCTTCCGGCCGGATTTTCGCAATGACAATGCCGCCATCGTGGCGACTGTCACGCAAAACGGCGACTTCGACAACCCCATGAGCGATCTGCCGGACGGCCCCTTTATCAACAAACCGGACGAGGGCGACATCCACGTCTGGTCGGGCGCTGACAGTGCGGACATTCCCTATTACAGCGTGGACCGCAAGAATGAGGTTAATTCCGAAAGCTTCTTCAGCCCCAACCGCATCATCGCCGGGCCGGGCATGTTCGGTTCCCTGCCGACGCACGTGCAAAGATACCAGTCCGGCATTGCCAATCCCGCTGACCATGCCTGGCGCACGCTGCTCTTCCGCAAACAACCCGATCATCCCGACACGAACAGCGCCCTGGCGCCGGATCATTTGCTCATGGACTTGTTCTGGATGCCGACCGTGCAACCCTACGCCATCAGCGAGCCCTTCGCCACCGCGGGCAAAATCAACATGAACTACGCCATCGAGCCGTTTGCGTACCTCACGCGCAAAACCGGCTTGCTGGCGCTGCTGAACACCGAAAAAATCGCGGCCGTGCCAACCAACGCGGGCAGCATCTACAAATGCCAGACCACCGTCAGCGCCTCCTACCGGCTGGCGATTGACGCGGAGGAAACCCTGACGCAATTTGACACCCGCTTCGCGGCCGCTGAGAACACCGGCCGCCTGTTCCTGTCACCCACCGAGTTATGCGACCTATGGCTGGTGCCGCAGGGCCAATCCGTTGACACGATGCCGGCCTTCTGGGCGAACCATCGTCTGACCGGTGATAACATGCGGGAGCGCCCCTATACCACGATGATTCCGCGCCTGACAACCAAATCCAACACCTACACGGTGCATTTTCGCGTCCAGCGGTTGAAGGCGGCACCGGCGCCGGCCGGCCAGTGGGATGAGAACCGCGCCACGATTACCGCTGAATATCGGGGTTCCACCACCATCGAACGCTTCATCGACCCGAACGCCACCGCCATTCCCGATTACGCGGCAGACCCGTTGGCGATGCCCGCGCTGGATACCTTCTACCGCTGGCGCATCGTTGAAAACCGGCAGTTTTCCCCTTGAAGTATGATTAACCGCGGAGGCGCGGAGACGCGGAGTTTTTTAAATTGAATTAACTCTCCGCGTCTCTGCGTTGAATGTGCTTTTAGAACTGGTGGCGGTAGCCCGCTGTTAGGCCCCAGGGTTTGTCGTACTTGTCGCCGAAGCTCGCCTCGTAGTCGAGATGGAGTTGGTTGTTGGTGTCGAGTTGCCAGATGAGGCCGCCGCCTAACTCGGCTCTGGCGCCGTCAGTGTTGGCGCGGGTGGATTGATAGCCGTTTCTGATGGTGCCGCCGCTGCTGATGGTTTCGACGCCGCTGATTTTCACGTAGGGTTGTAACGCGCCGCCGTTGGTGAGGTTGATGGTTCTGCCGAAGAGGCTGCCGATGCGGAATTGCAGGGCGTCGAGGTCTTGGGCTTTGAGGTTCATGTGGCCGGCGGTGTAATCCTCGGCGAGGATGTGGAGGTAGTTCACTTGGAGTTGTGGCTCAATAAACCAAGCATCGCTGAAGGTGAACTTATTACCGATTTCGATGCTGCCACCGAGGTTCACGTCGCTGTAGTTGGCGGTGAGTTGATTGGTGCCGTAGGGGGCTTTTAGGTCGTTATCGACACTGGCAGCCTTGAAGGTGGCATCTATATAGAAGCCGCTGGAGTGTAACCACGTGGCGTAAAGGCCGCCGTAGTAGGAGTTGAGTTCA
>JAISDC010000227.1 GCA_031265105.1 Verrucomicrobiales bacterium | reverse complement strand
CGCTCACGCGCTCACGCGCTCACGCGCTCACGCGCTCACGCGCTCACGCGCTCACGCGCTCCATGGCATGAGACTTGCCCCGACTGCCTGATTTCTTCGCTGAATTTCGCCCGCTTCATTCCTCTTACGATACACTCCGCCCGCCAGCATCAGCGGCGTGGCGCTCCATGCTTGCGCGGGGGCTGCATTCATTTTGATTCAAACCAAAACCAACAACAAACCAACCGGAGATAAAAAATGAAAGTAATCCATAAATCAATCGGCAAGTTAATCATGGTCAGCACGCTGATACTGACCATCAGCGGGTCATTCGCCAACGCGGAAACCATTCTCTTGAATTTCGCCACTACCAATCCAACCAATCCGGCTCTGGCCGATGCCGGTTGGCTATCCATCTGGTACTCGCAAGTCCCCAACCCAACTTACTTTCCGGTGCGATTTACGTCGGGTGATTTGGAGCAAACTTTTACCACGGTGATTGGTTCGCAAATTTTCACGTTACAGGGAGCCGCTGAAGGTACGGTCGGCTCTTACATAAATGGCGACAAAGCGGCAACCAGTCCCGTAACAGGAGAAGGTTTTTACGTTAGCTCAGCGCATTCCCGGCCCTTTAGTCTCTCCGGTTTTAGCGAAGGCGACCAAATTTCAGTTTACGCGATTTCAGCGTGGGATGGCAATTCCCGCGCCGGCATGGTTACCATCGGCAGCGAGACTACCCAGGCGCTGGCGGTGGATTTCATCAGCGGCCTGCCCACGATTGACAATTTCACCCTGATTAACAACACGCCGTTCACGGTTAGCGCCGACGGGTTGTTAACGGGTTTCTTCAACTGGAATACCGCAGCCGGTAGCGAAGGCCAGATTGGCGGCTTGATTCTCGTGGTCACGCCCGTCCCGGAACCCTCGACGTGGCTGCTGCTGGCGGGCGGCGTGTCACTGTTAGCGGCGCTGCGCCGTCGCTGCCGCTGAGCGTGACATCTCGTCATCTTTAGCGACATGCGAAAATATTGGTAAAAAAACTTGCGTTTACGCGGCGATTAATATAATGTTCTGTTCATTATCGGCGCAAGCTGACGGTGACCACCGAAAAAATATGGGTGGTTTAGCCAAGGCAAAAAACCGGTAACCCGCTGAAGATGATTGACATAAGTCATAGAATCGAAGCATCGCGCTCACGCGCTCACGCGCTCACGCGCTCACGCGCTCACGCGCTCACGCGCTCCGTGGCATGAGACTTGCTCTGACTGCTTGATTTTTTCGCGGAATTTCGCCCGCTTCATTCCTCTTACGATATACCCCGCCCGCCAGTGTCAGCGGAATGGAGCGCCATGCTCGCGCGGGGGTTGCATTCATTTTGATTCAAACCAAAACCAAAAGCAAACCAACCGGAGTTAAAAAATGAAAGTCATCCATAAATCAATAGGCAAGTTAATCATAGTCAGCACGCTGATACTGACCATCGGCGGGTCATTCGCCAACGCGGAGAACATTCTCTTGAATTTTACCGTTTACGATCGAGACGATCCAACGGTGGCCGCTGCCGGTTGGCAGTCCGTATGGTACCAGTATCAGGAAGGTACCAATTCAATTCAGTTTAACTTGGGAGATTTGGAGCAGACTTTTATCACTGAGATTGGCTCGCAAACTTTCAAGTTACAGGGAGGCAGTAATAATTCTATCGGCGCCTACATAAATACTGCCGTACCGGTAATCAACGCCATCACAAAAGAAGGTTTTTACTTTAACGTAAATCAGCTCCGGCCCTTTAGTCTCTCCGGTTTTACCGAGGGCGACCAAATTTCGGTTTACGCGATTTCAGCGTGGGGAGGCAACGGCAAGGCCGGCACGGTGACCATTGGCAGCGAGACCACCCAGGCGCTGGCGGTGGATTTTACCGGCGGCCTGCCCACGATTGACAATTTCACCTTGATTAACAACACGCCGTTCACGGTTGGCGCTGACGGGTTGTTATCGGGTTTCTTCAACTATGATACCGTTACCGCTGGTGAGGGCGATATTGGCGGCTTGATTCTCGTGGTCACACCCGTCCCGGAACCCTCGACATGGCTGCTGCTGGCGGGCGGGGTGTCACTGTTGGCGGTGCTGCGCCGCCGCTGCCGCTGAGCGTGTGCCCTATGGAGCGCGGGCGTCCCGCCCGCCATCCTGCGTCCGCATCACACGCACCATCAGCGGGCGAGACGCCCGCGCTCCATAGGAGCCGAGAGGTCGGTATTGAAACGCCGCGCCAGCCGGGGATTTCCATCCTTGAATTCCGGGAGTTCGGTGAAATAATATACAAAATGCCTGACTTGTCTTCCGGCGCGCCGATGAAGATCACACGGGAATTTCTTTTGGAAATTGGCGGCTGGCGCGCCATGAAAGAGGGAATTGCCTTGTGGGAAAGCGGTAAGGTGCAGGAAGCTGCCTATGAGCCGCCATTGCTACACGGCTTGGTGCAGACTGGCACCAGCGCGGTGAAAGCGCGGCTGCATTTGGGCCGGCGCTTGTCCGAGGTGGAAAATCTCTGTTCCTGCCGCCAGGCTCGCGAATACGGCACGGTATGCGCCCACGTAATCGCGCTGGGGCTGGAATACCTGCATCGTCAGGGACGCCCAAACCCGGCGCTGACGGTCAGTGACGCCAATGAGCAGCGCGAGGCCATTCCGGATTTGCGTTACGTGCCGCTGTCCGAGGTGCCGGATGACGTCAAGCCGCTGCGCTTGTCCATCATTCTGCCGGTGAAATTCCTGGAGGCCTGGCACAAGGGGGAAATCCGCGTCATTTGCGAGGCGTCGGTGGACCGGGCGCTGCCGGTGCCGTTGTCGAATTTCCTGAAACTGGAGCGGCCGACCTACGCGGTGGAAGATTGCGACGCGCAGGTGCTGGACGCGATGCGGCGCATTAACCGTCACGAATTGCACGGCATGTGGACGCTGACGGCGAAGAAGTTCGCCGAATTCTTTCTCAGCCTGGTCGGTCATCCGCGCATCAGCCTGGGCAAGGGCGGCGCGCTGGAAATCGCGCGCCTGGTGCCGCGCACGCGGCTGCAACTGCGCCTGCGGGCCGACGGCAGCCTAAGCGTGCACGCCGAGGATGGCGCTGACGATGGCGCCGGGCGCGGGGGGACGATTTTGCAGTCCACTTACGGTCAATGGCGGTTCCGCCCCAACCGGCTGGAATATCTGAACGGGCTGCCGGTGAGTTACTTGTCATTGCGCAACAAGGACATGATTATCCCGCGCGAGCAACTGGCGTATTTTTTCCAGCATGAAGTGCCGATGCTGGAACGGCAGGCGAGCCTGGTGATGGACGAGGGTTGCGGCCGGCTGGAATTCCGCTCCATCAAGCCGACGGTCGCGGTGACGCTGGACGGCATGTTATCGGGGCTGAGTTGCCGGGTGGAGGCGGCCTATGGCGACGAGAAATTTTTGTTGCGGGGCAATGGCACTGTCAGCGGCCAGGAGGAGGCGTGGCGGCCCGACCCTGACGATTCATTGCGCTATTTCATCCGCGACCGCCGCGCGGAGCGGGTCATTATCGAGCAAATCGTCGCCGCCGGATTTTTGCCGGGACAGCGTCAGCCGGAGTTATACACGCTGACCGGGGAAGGCCGGGTCGGTTTTTTCCTGGCGAACGTGCTGCCGCAGTGGACCGCCGAGTGGGCGGTGTCGTTTACCCCGCGCCTGCATGAGTTGCTCGACAAGTGCGACCGCATCGAGCCGGAGGTGACGGTGGCTTCCTCCGGCGAGGATTGGCTGGCCCTGGGCATCGACTTCCGCGAATCGCGCGGCCAGTCGGAATTGTCGCACGCCGAGGTGCAGCGCCTGCTGAATGTCGGGGTGAGCCATCAGCGCATGGCCAGCGGCCGCATCGCCCTGCTGCCGACCCAGTCCGTGCGGGAGTTCCAGGAAGTCATCCGCGATTGCCGGGCGGAGCAAAGCGCCGGCGGCGTCATGCGCATTGACTCGCGTTACGCGGCGTATTTGTCGAATGTGCTGGCCGCCAACAACTGGCGCCTGGTGTCGCGCTCGCCGTGGCAGCCGCCGCGGGCCTTGACCGACTTCGCCACCGTGCCGCTGACCGTCGAGCTGGAGCGGCAGGCGCGGCCGTATCAGCGCGCCGGCGTCAACTGGCTGCATCATTTGCTGCGTAACTCCATGTCAGGCATCCTGGCGGATGAAATGGGCCTGGGCAAAACATTCCAGACGCTGGCTTATTTATGGTACCGCCGGCAGCGGGGGCTGGACGCGACGCCGGCGCTGATCGTGGCGCCGACCAGTGTGGTGTTGAACTGGCAGGACGAGGCGCGGCGGTTCACGCCGCAATTGCGCGCGCTGGTGGTCAGCGGCGCCAAGCGCCAGCCGTTGTTTGCCAAAATCACCGGGCAGGATTTGGTCATCACGTCATACGCGTTGCTGCGGCGGGACATTGACCTTTACAAGGAGCGCGACTTTTCCGTGGTGGTGCTGGACGAGGCGCAGCACATCAAAAACAAAGCCAGCCAGAGCGCGGCGTGTGTCAAAACCCTCCGGACGAAAAACCGTTTCGTGCTGACCGGCACGCCGATTGAAAATTCGCTGCTGGATTTGTGGTCCATCTTTGATTTTCTCATGCCCGGCTACCTCGGCAGCGCCGCCGATTTCAAGCAGCGTTATGAACTGCCGATTACCAGGCAAAACGACCGGCCCGCGCAAAACCGTCTGCGCGAGCGGGTGCGACCCTTTATCCTGCGCCGCACCAAGTCCGAGGTGGCCAGGGACCTGCCGGAAAAATTGGAGCACATTGTCTTTTGCGAGCTGACCGACGAGCAGCGGGCGGTGTATCAGCGAATTTTAGAACAGGGGCGGCGCAACGTGCTGGACCACGCCGCTGCCAATGGGCCGGGGTTGGAGCGCAGTCGCCTGGCGATTTTGACCGCGTTAATGCGGCTGCGGCAGGTGTGCTGCCACCTCGGCTTGCTGCCGACCGACGAGGCGAAGGCCTGGCGGGAGCCGTCCGCCAAGCTGGAGTATTTCTTTGAATTGCTGAGCCAGGCGCTGGACGGCGGGCATCGCGTGCTGGTGTTCAGCCAGTTTGTCAGCATGTTGAAATTGTTGCAGGAGCAATTGCGGGCGCGCGACATCAAGTATTGTTACCTCGACGGCAGCACCGTTGACCGCAAGGGGGAGATTGCCCGGTTCCAGGGCGACCCCGCCATTCCGCTGTTCCTCATCAGTTTGAAGGCGGGCGGCACCGGCATCAATCTCACCGGCGCTGACACGGTGGTGCATTTCGACCCGTGGTGGAATCCCGCCGTGGAGGAGCAGGCGACCGCGCGGGCGCACCGCATCGGCCAGGACAAGATTGTCAGCTCCTACAAACTGATTGCGCGCGGCACGGTGGAGGAAAAAATCGTCAATTTGCAAAAGAAAAAAACCGACCTGATTGCCAACACGCTAATCAGCGAGGATATGTTTATCCGCAGTTTGAACTGGGAGGAGTTGCAAAGTTTGCTGGAGTAACGCGCCGGCGCGCCATTTGTTGGTTTGCGCCGCGGCTGAAATAAGGATAAATTGCGCTTGCTATGAAACTGGAAGAATTCGAAACGTCAGTCAGGCGGGACACGCAACCGCCAGCCGGGTTAAGCGCGCCGTTGCAGGCCCTGTGGCATGAGCGGCGGGGCGAATGGCATGAGGCGCACAAACTTGTCAGGGAAGCCGAGACGCCCAATGAAAATTGGATTCACGCCTATTTGCATCGGGTGGCCGGTGACGAGGACAAGGCGGCTTATTGGTATGCCCGCGCGAGCAAAGTGCGGCCGCACCTGCCGTTCGAGTCGGAGTGGCGGCAAATAGTCGCGGCCTTGCTGCCGTCATCCTGAGCGGCAGCGGCACCGCGGCGCGGTTGAAGCAACTCCCCCGTCATCCTGAGCGGAGGGGGAAGAGCCGGCAAAAACAATTCGTAATTCAGCATTCGCAATTCATAATCACCCCATGCCTGACCCGATTCCGTTGCCGGGAAATATCGCCAACTTGCGTCGCGAGTACACCACCAGCGGCTTGCGCAAGGAGGATTTGCCGCCGAATCCGTTCGACCAGTTTCGCCAATGGTTCAGGGAGGCGCAGGAAGCCGGGTTGCTGGAGCCGAACGCGATGTCGCTGGCGACGGCGGGCGCCAATGGCAAGGTGACGGCGCGGACGGTGTTGTTGAAAGCCTTTGACGAGCGCGGCTTGGTGTTTTTTACCAATTACGAAAGTGTCAAGGCCCGGCAACTGGCGGAGAATCCGCGGGCGGCATTGTTGTTTCCGTGGCTGGCGCTGGAGCGACAGGTGACCATCAGCGGGCCGGTGGAAAAAATTTCCACGGTGGAATCGCTGGCGTATTTTGCCAGCCGGCCCTTCGGCTCGCGCCTGGGCGCGTGGATTTCGCAACAAAGCCGGGTGATTCCGTCGCGCAAGCTGCTGGAGTTGAAGTTTGAGGAAATGCGCAGAAAATTCGCCAACGGCGAGGTGCCGCTGCCGAGCTTCTGGGGCGGCTACCGGGTGGCGCCGGAGACTATTGAATTCTGGCAGGGCGCGGCCAGCCGGCTGCACGACCGCTTCCAATATTCACGCAATCCCCAAGGCGCATGGGTGATAGAACGGCTGTCGCCGTAACGCAACTCCCCCCACCCCCGTCATCCTGAGCGTGGCGTAGCGAAGTCGAAGAATCGGCCCGCCCCATCGCACACGGTCAGCGCGTCCGTCACCCTCAGCGTGGCCACCCGCTCCCTCGGCTTTGCGCGGGATGACGGGGAAAAATTAAATTTTACCTTTCGCCATTTAATTTAAAAAAAATCCTTGCCATTCTCAAAAAAACGCGCAGCCTTCCGCACAGTTCTTTGGAAAACGAATACGAACTGTGGCAACAGGGAACGCCGTCAGAACCGGCGACAGTTGCGCTGCGGTATCGAGTCACAAGTCTCCATTGCCCGTCCTTGGCGGGTGAACAAAGCCAATCCCAATTCATTTCGGGGCGAAGGCGGGGACAAGGTCGGAAGCAATTCCAGCAAACTCGGAGTCCGAATATCTGCCCACAATTCCTCATGCGTCGCGGCCAGGGGGCCGGGACGACAAAACTTTATCGCAAAAATAAAGCGTGAGAGCGGCGCTGATTTTCCCAACGCAAAAAATCATTCCTGCTCTTGCCATAAATAGGAGCAGTTGATGACCTCCAGGTCCGTTATCGCCTTCGCGCGCCGTGGCGCCGGTTCTTCCCTAACCGGTCGCTATCGGTCACTTATTGCCCTCGCCACCGTCGTGGCCGCCATCCTCACCGTCAGCGCCCGTGCCGCGCAGACCACCGAATATGGTTTCCTCACCGGCAACGAATTCGTCAGCAGCTACGGCACCTCCTACAGCAACCTGCAATACACCGTCACCGTCGGCGGCATCACCTACGGTGCCGGTTACTCCGACCGCTACAACGGTGCCGACGTGTCCAAAGGCCGGGCCGCCTGGCTCGTCAACATCAGCGTCGGCAACAGTTCCATCGTCCGCCTCGGCCTCACCGGCGACGAGTTCACCAAAAATTACGGCGACGACTTCGCGACCGTCGGCCTCCAGTCCAGCTCCGTCAGCGCCCTCACCGCCGCCGGTTACCTCTACGGCACCAGCACCGAGTATCACGAGGGCAGCAGCAACTTCGGCACCGCCCTCTGGGTCGCCACCGTCAGCGCCCCCACCGCCAAACGCATCGGCCTCTACGACTACACCGACCCCGCTGACGATGCCCCCGTCAGCAACGAATTCACCACCAACGCCGGCAACCACCAAAGCCAAATCATCTCCTCAGCCGCCGCGCTCCCCATCACCGCCGACGGCTGGCTCACCGGCTACTCCACCCGCTACAGCGGCACCACGTTCGCCCTCGGCCAGGCCGCCTGGCTCGCCAACGCCGCCACCGGCGTCACCATCCGTGTCGGCCTCAGCGCCGCTGACGCTGACACCGCCGGCGAATTCACCAAAAACGACGGCACCCTCACCACCATCCTCGACACCACCGCCCTTGGCAAACAGGCTTGGGCCGACTGGGGCGCCCTCCTCGGCACCACCGCCCGCTACACCGGCGCCGCCGCCGCCAACGGCCCCGCCGCCCTCTGGGTCGCCCAAATCGCCACCGGCAGCACCGCCCGCCTCGGCCTGCACGACACCCCGTATGTGGACATCGTCAGCGGTTCCACCATCACCCCGCATACCTACACCTCCGCTGACGGTGTGAACGACACCGCCATCACCGGCCACACCGACAGCGGCCTCCTCTGGGGTCGCACCCTCGTTTACAACAACAACACCGACAGCGTCGGGCAAACCGCCTGGCTGTTCGACACCGCCGCCTTCGACAGCGTCACCTTCGACTTCTCCACCGGCGCTGACGGTGAAAAATTCTCCCAACTCAACGGCATCACCGCCGACGGCCTCGCCTTTGGCAGCGCCACCCTGTTCGCCGACGACCTCGACCTGCTGCCCGCCCTCGACCTCACCCGCAGCGCCACCCGCGCCTTCCTGTGGGACGCTGACCACGGCGCCCACCTGCTCGACGCCACCGTGCTCGACGGCACCGTATGGCAAGACTTCCTCGAGCGAAACAACGTCGCCTACCTGACCGACATCACCGCCATCACCGGCAGCCTGGGCGACTTGGACAGCCTCAGCATCTTCGGCACCGGCTACGACCTCTTTGACAACTGGGGACAATTTGAACTGCAACTCATCCCCGAACCCTCCACCTGGGCGCTGCTGGTGACCGGCCTCGGCCTTCTGCTCATCCTCAGCGTCAGGCGCAACCGGGGCGAAGAAATTTTTTTACCGGGAGAAAAATGCACCACCAAGACACGAAGGCACGAAGGTTTTTTACAGGGAGTTCATGGAGGACCTTGAGAGTTTTTTTAATTAGCTCTCAATGAACTCCATGGTCTCCCGGTAAAAAAATCCTTCGTGCCTTAGTGTCTTGGTGGTGAAAAAAAATAGAAGACAAACCTTAAACCATGCAAACCGCAGACATAGTCAAAGCCATCGCCGCCCGCCCGTACTTCCCCGCCGACCCGGCGGCGCAATACCAGTGGGCCGGCCGTTACCTCCAAGCCCTCGCCAAGTACGACAACCTGCTGCCCGGCGTCAACTGGCCGCTCATCCGCCAACTGCGCGCGGCCTACGAACTGCTCGGCGCGACCGACGACTACCTGACCAACGCGCAAGCGCTGGCGGCGCAACGCGAGGACGACTTCACCGCGGCGATGTGGGGTCGCCCCGGCCAGCCGCACCACATCACCCCCGGCAGCGCCTTCACCGGCCCCATCAGCCTGCGCACCGTGGACGGCGGCCTGTACCCGCTGATTTTCGCCAGCCTGGACAATTTCATTGACGACCCCGCCTGCACCGACGAAATAAAAACCGCCCTCGGCCTCCAACCGCCCGTCGCCGCCACCGTCAGCGCCTGAAGTAACCCAACCAACCGCGCAACCATGCACACCAAACTCCTGACCGCCCTCCTCACCGCCACCCTCGGCCTGGCCGCCGCCGACCTCCGGGCGCAGGAACTAAACAACTACACCACCTACAACGACTTCACCATCACCGCGTCCTACGAACTGCCCTACTCCACGCAGGGCGGCTTCACCGTGTATAACGGGAACCTCTACAGTTGGAACTTCGGTAACACTTGGGAGGACAATCCCTCTTACGCCATCTACAACTTGGCCTCCCAAACCATCCTCGACTTCAACAACGACCACGCCCTGGACGGCAACAGCTTCGGCGACCCCTTCGGCCTCTACGACCCGGACACCAGCACCTTCTACGCCGGCACCTACGATGACAAGGGCGCCACCGGCGTATGGCGCTATGACGGCAACGGCGACTGGACCAAACTGGGCGCCTTCGCCTCCCTCTACGGCGCCGACCTCTACCAAGGCCGCCTCTACGCCTCCGGCCTGAACGAAATCTGGAACCATAAAGTCGGCCAAAACAACCAAATCGCCCTCTACGACCTCACCGGCCACAGCCAACACGACGTCATCATCCAGACCACCGGCAACTCCGCCACCGTCGCCGTGGACCGCCAGGGCAACGTCTATTACGCCAACTTCAACGGCACCATCGCCCCCAGCCTCTACATGTGGACGGCGGAACAAGTCAACAGCGTCCGCGCCGACCTCGAAAACGGCGGCGCCGGCGGTAGCGAGGATGACCTCTACCTCACCTACGACGACGGCCTCTTCCTCACCTCCGTACCCGGCGGCGCCAACGGCATCACCGTGGACGACGCCGGCAACGTCTTCGTCAGCTACACGAAGGGCGGCTACGACAACGGCATCCTCATGTGGAACGAGAGCCTCGGCCTCGCCGCTGACGACGGCGAGACCCACTACCTCGATGTCGTTACATTTAGCGGCTTTGGCGTCGGCTCCTCGCCCAGCTTCCTCGACACCGAGGGCGACATCCTCAACGGCGGCACCCTCTACATCGGCCCGGCATTTTCGGGTTACGACTTTCTCTTCCTCACCTACAACATCATCCCCGAACCCTCCACCTGGGCGCTGCTGGTGACCGGCCTCGGCCTCCTGCTCATCCTCAGCGCGCGGCGGGGGAAGGAAAGTTTGTGTAAGTTTGTTAAGTTTGAAAGTTTGTTGAGTTCAAAAGCCGCCGCTGACGCTGGTTCCGGCGCGAGCAACCTACACAAACTCAACAAACCTAACAAACTCAACAAACTTTTCCCTTTCCTGACCCTGGCCGCCCTGCTCTCGCTCCCCCCCGCCGCCCGCGCCGTCGAACTCGGCCCCTTCTCCGGCGGCCAAGCCACCCCCGGCGCCCTCGACTCCGGCATCCCCGGCTTCGTCGGCCCCGCCGGTGACGGTGTCACCAGTGGCGACAACTACGTCAACCCCGTCTTCGTCGCCTGGGCCACCGGCTGTGCCGATTACTCGCCGTTCGGCAACCTCGGCACCTACGACGCGGGCGACCCCAGCACCGGCAGACCGATTGGCCTCGCCTTTTATATTTACCCGGAACTAGCCTTCGGCCCCGCCACTGGCATTGCCACCGATGCCGTCTCACTCGGCGAGATGTACTTGTACGAAGTCCAGCAATACTTGCTCAACCCCACCGGTACCGTCCATCCGGGTACCATCACCATGACCTTCGACCAAGCCATCACCAACGGCTCCGGTGCCGACTTCGCCGTGTTTGAAAACGCCTTCGTCTCCAATTTTACTAACCCCGAATACGGCTACGTCGCCGGCCAGGGCTTTTGCGAACTGGGCTATGTCGAAGTCTCCACCGGCGGCGAGTACTTCGCCCGCTTCCCCAGCATCTACCTCAACACCCCCGCCACCCTGAACCTGACCTTAAACGAAGACGGCACCCCCAAAAACTTCGACTACGCCACCCAGGAAGTCACCACCATCTACAACCTCGCCGGCAAACACAGCAACGCCTACGGCGCCAGCTACGGCACCCCCTTCGACCTCGACACCCTGGTGGACATTTCCGCCGCCGTGGACGCCCTGGCCGCGATGGGCATTGACCTGTCCGCCGAGCAACTGGCCAGCCTGCTGGCGCAAACCGACTACAACCAATCGCTGATAGACGGCGGATTACTGGATGTGAACAACATCAACTTCGTCCGCATCGTGGACATCCCCGGCACCGGCACCTTCACCGACAGCCTCGGCAACCCCATCTACGACTCCTGGCCCACCTGGGGCAGCGGCGGCTTCGACCTGGAGGCCGTCGGCGTCCTCAACCAAGTCAACCCCATCCCCGAACCCGCCGCGTGGGCGCTGCTGGTGACCGGCTTAGGGCTCACCCTCACCCTCAGCATCAGACGCAATACCTCCCCCGCGCCAGCGAATTCCCCTCTCGAAGAGGGGTGGCGCGTAGCGACGGGGTGTTTCAGCGTTCTGCGCTCTTCCTCTGAAAACGCTGAAACACCCCGTCGGCTCCGCCGCCACCCCTTGTCTGTTGCCAAAGGTGTATAATCGCTCTCGACGACCATGAGTGTGGCCGTTAACCAAGGAGCCTGTCGGCCTGCAGGCCGACAGGCTCGGCGGCGGTGAGTTCG
>JAISDC010000020.1 GCA_031265105.1 Verrucomicrobiales bacterium | reverse complement strand
GGTGGTGGTTTAGTCAAAGCCAACTTTCTCCAATCACTCCATGATCTCTTGGTAAAAAATAATGGCACCAATTTCCCCGCGGCGCGGCACTCCCCGTTTCCGGCTGACAATGACAGGTTTCATGGTTTAATAGGCGGATGACAGTCAGCGTCCTTTCTCCCACGGCCAAATTGTTGCGGCAACTGGTGCGGATTCCCAGCGTGAACCCGCACGGTCAGCCGGGCGTCAGCGTCAGCGAGACGGGCGAGCGGGCGTGCGCGGAGGCGGTGGGCGAATTCCTGCGCCGGGCGGGCGCTGCGGTTGAGTTACGGGAGGTTTTGCCCGGACGGCCGAATGTCATCGGCGTGTTCAAGCCGCGCGGCAAAGTCACCCGCCGGCTGTTGCTCGCGCCGCACACGGACACGGTCAGCGTCAGCGGCATGACCATCCGGCCGTTCGCCGCCACCGTCAGCGGCGGGAAATTATACGGTCGCGGCGCGTCCGACACCAAGGGGCCGCTGGCAGCGATGTTGCGGGCGTTGCGCGAGTTCACCGTCAGCGCCGCCTTCCGGCGCGGCGGGCTGGAAATCACCTTCGCCGGCCTGATGGGCGAGGAGGCGGGCAACCACGGCGCGCGGGCGTGGGCGCGGCAAGGCCCGCGTTACGACCTCGCCATCATCGGCGAGCCGACCGAGTGGCGCGTCGTCCACGCCCACAAGGGCTGCGCCTGGCTGACCTTCACCGTCAGCGGCCGCGCCGCCCATGCCGCGACCCCCGCCGCCGGCGTCAACGCCATCACCGCCGCGACGCCGCTGCTGCTGTGGCTCGAACAAACCATGACGCCGCGCCTGGCCAAATTTACGCACCCAAGCCTCGGCCCCACCACCCTCGCCATCACCACCATCAGCGGCGGCACCAAGGACAACATCATCCCCGACCGCTGCGAAATCCACGCCGACCTGCGTTACACGCCGCCGCTGACCGCCGGCCGCGCCGCGCGGCTCATCCGCGCCGGCCTGCGACAGCGCGGCCTGCGCGCCACCGTCAGCGTCAACAGCGACAACCGGCCGCTGCACACCCCCGCTGACAATGCACTGGTGCGAGCAATCCTGCCCCACACGCGCGGGCTGACCACCGCCCCGTGGTTCTGCGACGCGGCCTTGTTCGGCGCGCGCGGCATCCCCGCCGTCGCCCTCGGCCCCGGCTCCATCCGCCAGGCGCACACCGCCGCCGAGTTCATCCGCCTGGCCGATTTGGAACGGGGCAAGGACGGCTACCTGAAAATCCTGGCGGCGCTGGTTTGAGTTTTAGCTTCATTAACGCAAAGGAACAAAGGCGCAAAGGCGCAAAGAATTTTTTTTACAAAGAGGACATGGAGTTATTGGAGATGGTTAGCTTCAATTAACAGCCCCCTCCAATTCCTCCATGTGCTCCTTGTAAAAAGTTCTTTGTGTCTTTGCGCCTTTGTTCCTTTGCGTTAATGAAGCTAAAAAAAGGGCAAATTGACAATCTGCCCGCAGTCACTATTTTTAATCCAAACGAAAGCCGCCACCTTGAGTAACCGCACCTTCACCGCATCGTATCCCGGCCATTGGCGCGATGTTTCACCGGACGACTGGAACAACTGGCAATGGCAATTGCGCCACCGCATCAGCACGCTGGAGCAGCTCGAACAACACCTGACCCTCACCCGCGAGGAACGCGCCGGCACGCTGCTCACCGGCAGCAAGCTCGCGCTCGGCATCACCCCGCACTTTTTTAACCTCATCGACCGCCACGACCCCAATTGCCCGATTCGCCGGCAAGTCGTGCCGCGCCTGGAAGAATCCGCCTACGCGCCCGAGGAAATGGCCGACCCTTGCGGCGAGGACCGTCACATGCCCGTCCCCGGCCTGGTGCACCGCTACCCCGACCGCGTGCTGCTGCTGGTCACCGACCGGTGCGCCTCCTATTGCCGCTATTGCACCCGCAGCCGCGTCGTCAGCGGCGTCGGCGAACAGGAACTGGCCACCGATTTCGAGGCAGCCTTCCGCTATCTTGCGCGCCACGAGGAAGTCCGCGACGTGCTGTTCAGCGGCGGCGACCCGCTGCTGTTGTCCGACGCCCGGCTGGAAAACCTGCTGGCTCGCGTCCGCGCCATCCCGCACATCCAACTCGTGCGCATCGGCTCGCGCGTGCCCATTTTCCTGCCGCAGCGCGTCACGCCGGAACTGTGCGCGATGTTGAAAAAATATCACCCGCTGTGGTTGAGCGCGCACACTAATCATCCGAAAGAACTAACCATCGAGGCGCGCGACGCCCTCGGCCGCCTCGCTGACGCTGGCATCCCGCTCGGCAACCAGTCCGTGCTCCTCAAAGGCGTCAACAACGACGCCAAAACCCTCGCCGCCCTGTGCCAAAAACTGCTGCAATGCCGCGTGCGTCCCTACTATTTGTATCAGTGCGACCTTATCCGCGGCTCCGCCCACCTGCGCGCCAGCATCCGGGAAGGGCTGGACTTGATTGACCAACTGCGCGGCCACACCACCGGTTACGCCGTGCCGCAATACGTCGTGGACGGCCCCGGCGGCGGCGGCAAAATCCCGCTCAATCCCAATTACATCGTCGCCAGAACCGAGGACCGTTACGTCCTGCGCAATTACCGGGGTGACATCTACGAATACCCCGAACAAAACCCGGAACCCGTCGTCCTGCAACATAACCGTTGGAAGGATTAGGGAGGTTTTGTAAGTTGGCGCGGTATCGCCGCGTGGCCAAGCCATTTGGGAGCATGGCGTTCGCGCGGGGGCTGGACTCAAGTGGATTTGGATTGCCTCCGCGTTTTGGCGCATTATTGTCTGTTTCCGGGGAGTCCGCCGTCAGCGGGCTGAGAGTCCGGGAATTCGCCCGGAGACCCGTTGAACCTGATACGGATCATGCCGGCGTAGGGAATTGGTCTCGGTCTTTCTTTGCGTGGCGTGGCGTGTCAAAATGAAAGAGGTCCATTCGTGATGATCAATAAGACGAACGCCAGCCGCGAGCCGGCCGGTCATGCGCCCGCCGGCGCTGGCAGTTACCCGCAGTTTCCCAATTCCCGTAAAATCTACCTGGAGGGCCGTCAGCCGGGAGTCAGGGTGCCGTGCCGCGAAATCACGCTGCACGACACCAGGCAGCTTGGCGGCGCGGTGAGAGAAAACGAGCCGGTGCGCGTGTATGACACCAGCGGGGCGTGGTCGGATCCCGCTTTTCACGGCAACGCGGCGCAAGGTTTGCCGTCGCTCCGGGGCGAATGGATTGCCGCGCGCAGCGACACGGCGGCTTACGCGGGGCGCGCGGCGCGGCCCGCTGACGCTGGCGATTGGCCGACGGCACCGGCCGGCACGGTCAGCGGCGCCGCGCGGGAATTTCAACGGACGCGCCGGCCGCTCAGGGCGGTTGGCCATCCGGTGACGCAGCTTTGGTATGCGCGCCAGGGAATCATCACCCCGGAGATGGAGTTCATTGCCATTCGCGAGAACATGAAATTGCAGACGCGCGCCGCTGACGTTGAGATGCGCGCTGACGGTGCGCGCGATTCCCTGCGCCGCCAGCACGCGGGACAGGATTGGGGCGCGTGCATTCCCGCGAGCATCACGCCGGAATTTGTCCGCGACGAAGTGGCGCGCGGCCGGGCGATTATTCCCGCCAATGTCAACCATCCCGAATTGGAGCCGATGATTATCGGCCGGAACTTTTTGGTCAAAATCAACGCCAACATCGGCAACAGCGCCGTTACTTCCTCGATTGAGCAGGAAGTCGAGAAAATGCGCTGGGCGACTTACTGGGGCGCCGACACGGTGATGGATTTGTCCACCGGCATGCACATCCACGCCACGCGCGAGTGGATTTTGCGCAACTCGCCGGTGCCGATCGGCACCGTGCCGATTTATCAGGCGCTGGAGAAGGTCGGCGGACGCGCCGAGGATTTGACCTGGGAGTTGTACCGCGACACGCTCATCGAGCAGGCGGAGCAGGGGGTGGATTATTTCACCATCCACGCGGGCGTGCTGCGGCGGTTTATCCCGCTGACCGCGCGGCGCATGACCGGCATTGTCAGCCGCGGCGGCGCGATATTGGCCAAGTGGTGCCTGGCCCATCAGCGGGAGAATTTTCTCTACACGCACTGGGACGAAATTTGCGAGATTATGGCCGCTTACGATGTGAGCTTTTCCATCGGCGACGGCCTGCGGCCCGGCTCGGTGGCGGACGCCAATGACGAGGCGCAGTTTGGCGAGTTGCAGGTGCAGGGCGAGTTGGTGCAACGGGCCTGGGCGCGGCAGGTGCAAACCATTTGCGAAGGCCCTGGCCATGTGCCGCTGCACCTGATTCACGAGAACATGCGGAAGCAGTTGGAATGGTGCCACGAGGCGCCGTTTTACACGCTAGGGCCGCTGACCACGGACATCGCGCCGGGGTACGACCATATCACGTCGGGCATCGGCGCGGCGCTGATCGGCTGGTACGGGACGGCGATGCTGTGTTACGTGACGCCGAAGGAGCATCTCGGTCTGCCGAATCGCGACGATGTGCGCGAAGGAGTGGTGACGTATAAAATCGCCGCCCACGCCGCTGACCTTGCCAAGGGACACCCCGCCGCGCAATACCGCGACAACGCGCTGAGCCAGGCGCGGTTTGAATTTCGCTGGGAGGACCAGTTCAACCTCAGCCTCGACCCGCTGAAGGCGCGGGCGTTTCATGATGAAACGCTGCCCGCTGACGGTGCGAAATCGGCGCATTTTTGCTCGATGTGCGGGCCGAATTTTTGCTCGATGAAGCTTAGCGAGGATGTGCGACAGTGTGCGCTCCATACAGCAGCACAGTCGGATGTGAAGTAAAAAAAGCACGAAAATCAGCAAAAAATGTGAAATAAAATCATTGACAAAATAGTCGGTGACAGCGACTTTCACTTAGTTTATTAACGCCGTAAAAAGCCATATAATCAACTGACTGTCAGCGTGTTACGTTGTTATTCATAGATTTGCCGACAGGTTATTCACATTTGCGTAAGTCATTGGAAAATCCCTAGATTACGATTGGGTAACGAATGGGCAACGGGGTAATTTTTTACGTAAAAATCTTTCATTAAAAAACGCGCGGCGTAAACTAAGTCGCTGATGATGGCGATTGATTTGACTGGAAAAACCGCGCTGGTGACCGGCGCGGCGGGGGAATTGGGGCGTGTGATTGCGCTGACGCTGGCGCGGTGTGGCGCGGATGTGGCGGTGCATTATCACCGGAACAAGGACGGCGCGGAGCGAGTGCGCGAGCAAATCGCCGCGCTGGGCCGGCGGACGCTGACGGTGAGCGCGGATATTGGGGACGCGGACAGTGTCAACGCCATGCGCGACGTCATCGTCAGCGGGCTGGGTGCGCCGGACATTATCGTCAATAACGCGGTGGCGCAGTATAAGTGGACGTGCGTGCTGGAGCAGCCGGTCGCTGATTATGAGAGCCAATTCCGCTCGTGCGTGTTGCAAAACGTGCTGATGGCGCAGGCGTTTGTGCCGGCGATGATTGACAGGAAATACGGGCGGGTCATCGCCATCAACACCGAGTGCGCGATGCAGAATTTTTCGACCCAGTCGGCGTATGTGTCCGGCAAGCGCGGGATGGACGGCGTGCTGCGCGTGCTGGCGAAGGAGGTCGGCGAGCATGGCATTACCGTCAACCAAGTCGCGCCCGGCTGGACCATCAGCGACCGCGACCGTGCCGCTGCCAGTGAGCGTCAGCCGGAGTACGAGCAGAAAGTCCCGCTGGGCCGGCGCGGCACCGACCAGGACATCGCGAACGCCGTGGCGTTTCTGGCGTCGGATTTGGCGGGCTTCATCACCGGCGTGTATCTGCCTGTCAGTGGCGGCAGCGTGATGCCGGGGATTTAAGGGCCTTGCATTTGTTGCAACATGTCGATCAGCGGGGCATACAGGCCGCGGACGGTGAAATAAAATTGCGACAAAATCAGGCATAGGCTGACGGCCACGCCGAGCAATGCCCACCGATGATTTTTGATAAAGATGGCGCTGCCAATGGCGATGAGCGGCAGCGCGATGGCGACCAATGGCAGCCAGTCTTGGTGGTTGACAATGAATCCGGCTAACGGCGGCAGCGGGCGACCGCCTGACATATCGCGGAAGATGCCGGCAAACGCAAAAATTCTGAATGAGATGCTGACATTGAGATAACCGAAGAACAGCGCGATAATGATGGCGATGGCGCGCACGCCGACCGCCAGATTGCGGAGTTGAGTTGATGAAATTGAGTTGTCAGGCGTTTGCGGCATGGCGTGATGATTGCGCTGACGGTGAGGGGAAGTCAACCAAGAAGCGGCTTCTGCCGCGTGTCGTCATGTGGCGATGAAATACCGTAAATTCACTAGACATCAGTTCCGGGCGGGGCAGTGTGAATTCCATGGGAAAAAAGTTTTTGGGATTGATGGCGCTGATGTTGGCCGTCACGGTCAGCGGGGCAGGGGCGGAGTTGCGGGATTTTGTGGTGTTGCAAACCGGCGTTGACGGCAAGACGACGGTCAGCGGCGACGCGGCGCTGGCGGAGCTAAAATTCACGCCCGCCTCGACGTTCAAAGTGCTTATCGCGTGGGCGGCGCTGGAAGAGGGATTGGTGACGCCCGGGACGAAGCATCTGGTCAAAGATCAATTCGTGCCGGGCGCACCGCGCGAACTGGATTTGCATGACGCGCTATATTTTTCGAGCAACGATTATTTCGACTGGCTGGGAAAAAAACTGGGGCGGGAGCAATTGGAAAAATACATCACCGTCAGCGGTTACGCGGGCGGGAAGATGCCGCCGGGCTGGCTCGATGACATGGACACCGTCGAGCGCGGCGGGACGCTGACGGTGACGCCGCGGGAGAATCACGCGTTTATGTTGAAATTGGCGGGCGGACAATTAACGTCATCGCCAAGCATTCAGAAACTGTTGTTGCAGGCTTTGCGCTGGCCTTGCAAGGATGCTGACCGTGGGCTGTACGGCAAGACCGGAACCGCCGACGGGGTGCTGTGGTTCAACGGATTCAGTCTGAGCAACCGGCGTTGTGAGGTGGTCACGGTGTTTGGACTGGGAACCCCGAAGTGGCGGTTGCGGATTATCGGCGCATTTTACGAAATCTTCAAAGAGCAATTTGATTCCGTCAAGTGGTTGCAAGAATATCCCGCTGACAATGGCGTGAAAACACCGTGACCGTCAGCGTCACTTTTTCTCCCGCGCCGCTTGTTCCGCCGCGTGAATTTCGTCCAGCATGTACTGGAGTTCGTCGCGCAGTTCCTTGATTTGCACCTTGCCGGTGTAGCGGTTGACGATGTGCCAGTCGGGGTCGATGACGAACGTGGTGGGGATGGCGTCAATGCCGCCGAATTGGTCGGTGAACTGGTTTTCCTGGACGGCGACGGGGTAGTTGACGCCGAGCTGCCCGATGAAATCGTTCAGGTCGCGCAGGCTGTCGTTCTCCAGGCACACGCCGATAACGGTCACGCGCTCCCGGTTTTTGCCGAGCGAGTCGCGCAACTGGATGAGTTCGGGAATCTCGCGCGCGCAGGCCGGCGACCAGACCGCCCAGAAGTTGACGATGACGATTTGGCCCTTGAGCGCGGCGCGGTCGAGGGTTTGCCCGCTGATGGTGCGGAGGCTGAATTCCGGCGCGGGCTGGCGGTCTAGGTTGCGGGGCGGCGGCGCGTCCCCGGTCGAGCAGGCGCTGACGGTGACGAGCAGCGCGGCGTAAGCGAAGGTGGCTATCAGTCTGTGGGTCGAACGTATCATGAGCGCGAGTCGGATAGGAAAACAGATTTTGCCGTTTATTAAAAGCAAGAAGTTGCCGAGTTTTTTTCGTAATAGCATTTGGCACGCGCCGCGATCTGGAGTAGGATTTCTCCCAACCATATGAATCTTCGCTCCGCAATCTCAACCTCTGGCCGCCGCATGGCGGGCGCGCGCGCGTTGTGGCGCGCCAACGGCATGACCGAGGCGCAAATCGGCCAGCCGGTCATTGCCATTGTCAATTCGTTCACGCAATTCGTGCCCGGCCACGTGCATCTGCACGAAATCGGGCAAACCGTGAAGGCCGAGATTGAAAAGCTCGGCTGTTTCGCCGCCGAGTTCAACACCATCGCCATTGACGACGGCATCGCCATGGGACACGACGGCATGCTCTACTCGCTGCCCTCGCGCGAGATTATCGCTGACAGTGTGGAATACGTGGTCAACGCCCACCAGGCGGACGCGATGTTCTGCATTTCCAATTGCGACAAAATCACGCCCGGCATGTTGATGGCGGCGATGCGGTTGAACATCCCCGCGATTTTTGTCTCGGGCGGGCCGATGGAGGCGGGCGTGCTCGACGGGCGCAAGCTGGACTTGATTGACGCCATGGTGCAGGGCGCTGACGATGGGGTCGCGGACGAGCGGGTCGCCCAAATCGAGCGAGCCGCCTGCCCCACCTGCGGCTCGTGCAGCGGGATGTTCACCGCCAATTCGATGAACTGCCTCAACGAGGCCATCGGGCTGGCGCTGCCGGGCAACGGCACGATTGTCGCCACGCACGAGCAGCGCAAAAAATTGTTCGCTGACGCCGCGCGGATTTTGGTCGGCAACACGTTCAAGTATTATCGCGACGGCAACGTCAGCGTGCTGCCGCGTTCCATCGCCACCCGCGCCGCATTTCTTAATGCCATGACGCTCGACATCGCGATGGGCGGCTCGACTAACACGGTGCTGCACCTGCTGGCGATTGCCGGCGAGGCCGGCGTGAATTTCACCATGGACGACATCGACGCGCTGTCGCGCCGGACGCCTTGCCTGTGCAAAGTCGCGCCGAACACGCAAAAGTATCACATGCAGGATGTCAATCGCGCGGGCGGCATTTTGGGCATCATGGCGGAATTGGCGAAGGGCGGCCTGCTGGACACCAGCGTCGGGCGCGCTGACGGTCTGAGCCTGCGGGAGGCGCTTGACAAATACAGCGCCGCTGACGGTGACCGGGCGGACACCGCCGTTTATTTGTCCGCGCCGGCGAACAAATTCAATCTGGCGCTGGGTTCGCAAGCCAATTATTACGAAACTTTTGATATAGACCGGGCCGGCGGTTGCATTCGCGATATTACCCACGCCTACACCAAGGACGGCGGGCTGGCCATTTTGAAAGGCAACATCGCGCAAGACGGCTGCGTGGTCAAAACGGCTGGCGTGGATGAAAGCCTCCTGCGCTTCAAGGGCGCGGCGCGGGTGTTCACTTCCCAGGAAGCGGCTTGCGCGGGAATTTTGGGCGGCAAAGTGCAAAGCGGCGACGTGGTGGTGATCACCCACGAGGGGCCGAAAGGCGGGCCGGGGATGCAGGAAATGCTGTATCCAACCTCGTATCTCAAATCGCGGCACCTGGGCAAGGAGTGCGCGTTGCTGACCGACGGACGGTTCAGCGGCGGCACTTCCGGCCTGAGCATCGGCCACATCTCGCCCGAAGCCGCTGCCGGTGGCAACCTCGGCTTGGTGCGCGACGGCGACCTCATCGAAATCGACATCCCGCGACGGACCCTCAACGTCCTGCTCACTGACAATGAACTCGCGCAACGCCGCGCCGCTGAAGAAGCGCGCGGCCAGGAGGCCTTTGCCCCCCGTGACCGTCAGCGCCAAGTCTCGAAGGCGTTACGCGCCTACGCCAGCCTGGTCAGCTCGGCGGACAAAGGCGCGGTGCGGGTGGTGTGAAAATTCGCGCACGGTCAGCGTGCGTGATTTATTTGCTCCAATCAAACACCACGGAGAACGTGCCGTCCTTGTCATCGCGCAACGCGCGATAAACTTCCGGCGCTTCCCGGTGGCTGACGATGCGGTCCAGAAAATCCGCCGCCTTGATTGAGCCGCGGCGAATGGCTTCCACCGATTTTTGCCGGCCTTCCAGACTGCGGTCCGCCGGCGTGAGAATGGTGACGCCCTCGCCGGGATAAAAACCGTGCGGGTGAATCGAGATTTCCTGTTGATACGACGCCTGCATTACCAGCCGCGGCCAGTCCGCCTTGAAGGTGCCAATGGGTTCGCCGCGATAAAACGGGCTGCCGGCGGCGGAGCGCGGCTTGGCGCGAATCAGGCGATAGGCCAGCATGACGCCCGCCGACGAGCCGGAGCCTTCCACCACAATGTCAGCGCCCTCGTTCACGTGGGCGAGCAAGCGCGCCTCCGCGTTGCCGTCGCTGATGTTGA
>JAISDC010000011.1 GCA_031265105.1 Verrucomicrobiales bacterium | reverse complement strand
GACGCTGGGCACGGCGTGGTATGACGATTTCAAATTGTACGCGCTGGACGAGGATGCGGCGCAATGAGCAACTGTCAGAATCTTATGAACACACACCGAAACTACAAAACCGCGGCGCTGACGCTGGCGCTGGGATTGACAATGGCGCTGACCGTGACCGGACGGGCGGCGGACTGGAAATTGGCGGGCGACGCCGCGGAGTCGTCACTGTCAGCGGACCAGGTGACGCTGTCACTGTCGGCGGGCGGCACGGTCAGCGCGGCGCGGGAGTATCCCGTCAAGGCCGGCGCCGCGGTGGCGCTGAGTTTCAATTATCTGGGCGGCGCGCTGGGGCCGGTGGAGCCGCTGACGGTGACCGTCCGCTGGCTGACCGCCGAGGGCAAGAACATTGACGACGACCGCGCGCCGCTGGGCTTTCCGCCGCTGGCGCGGACGTGGACGTTCACGAAAAACGACAAGACGGCGGTGGCGGTCGCTGACACCGTGATCACGCCCGACCGCGCGGCGAAGGCGCTGGTGGCGCTGACGCTGGCGCGCGACCTGGGCGGCCGGGCGGCGAGCGGGCCGGTCAAGGTCACCGTCAGCGGGTTCCAATTGAAGGAAGGCGAAATTAGGTCGGCGGGTTTGGAACTCGGCGACAGTGGGCCGGCGGACGCGGGGCCATTGTCAGCGCCGCCGGACGGGGTGAAATTTCCCGAAAATCTGGTGACTAACGGCGCGTTGGAGGAAGGCGCGGAGACGCCGACCGGTTGGAAAATCGAGGGCGACAACCGCGGCGGCGCGGCGGAGTGGGTCACCGGCGGCGCGTTCTCCGGCCAGCGAGCGCTGAAGGTTTCCGACCGCGGGCCGTTCGTGAAAAGCTGGGAGCGCCAGACGGGCGACCCCTATGTGCCGGGCGGCAAACCCGGCGGCGGCTGGGTTGGTTCCCGCGAGGAAGTGTCGGCGCGCTGGGTGAGCGAGCCGGTGCCGGCCGAGCCGGGCCGCGTGTATCAGGCGCAGGCGTTCGTGTGGCTGGCCAATCGCGCCAACTATGACCGGCTGATGCCGAGTCCGATTCGCATTCAGTTTCTCGACAAGAACGGCAACGTGCTGCACAACACCAATATTCATAACGACCTGTTGCCCGACGCGCGCATGGTCACGCGCGACGGCTGGGTGTTCGTCATCACGCGCCCGAATCCCGCGCCCGCCGGCACGGTGGCGCTGCGCGCGGCGGTGGTCATGCACCACGCCGCCTTCACCACCGACGCGACCACCGGCGCGGTGAGCGTCATCGCCGACAACCGGAATTTTTACCTGGTGGACAACATCAGCGTCTATCCGCTGCCGGCGGACACGAAGGTCACGCTGGACAACGCCGAGCAGGCGCGGCGCGAGGCACTGTCAGCGGGCCTGGTGCCGTTCGTGCCGAGCAGCCCGGCGCACCGGCCTAACACCTTTAACGTGGAAGTGAAAACCCAGCATGCGGGCGGCGTCATTGTCGTGCCGCGTGACAACGGCGGCGCGGCGCCGACCATCACACTGTCAGCGGCCAATCTGCTGGGCGACCCTCGCACGGCGGAGGTGACTTACACGCTGGTCAACATTGACGATAAGAAGCTCGGCACCGGGACGTTAACATTGGAACTGCCGCCGTTCGGCGCGGCGACGGCGGATTTGGCGCTGCCGCCCGGCCTGCCCTACGGCCCGTATTTGCTGGAGTACGTCATGCAATTCAAGGGCGAGGCCGCTGACGGTGCGGCGGGCAGCGCGCGGTTCGGCCTAGTGCCGCCGCGCGCGGACACGCTGGCCGACCACGCGCGGCTGGATTATCCGTTCAGCCTGTGGATGCCGGGCATGGGCGAGCGGGTGTTCGGCACGCCGGACGAGGAGGCGTTCGGCCAGTTCGTCCAGACGGCGGGCGCGGGCAAGACCTGGTTCGGCGCGGGCGGCATCTACGTCAGCGACATCCTGCGGCACGGCCAGGGCGGTCATCAGCAGGTGGTGGACAGCCTGGCGAAAAAAATCGAGCAGGGCCAGTTCCTCGCGGAGCACTGGAAGAAATACAACGTCCAGCCGCTCGGCCGCTTTGAACCGTCCGCTTACGTTGTGCCGGAGGCGGAGTGGGACGACATGAATTACATCGTCGAGACCTACACGCGCGAACTGGGCAAGGTCGGCGTGAATTTCTGGCGCTGGGGCACCGAGTTCACCCACGGCGGCGCGGTGGAACTGGACCGCGACCGTTATCCTGAGGGCCAGCATGGCGTGCAGGGTCAGCAGACTTACCTGAACTGGGGCCGGCAGGGCACGCTGCGGCAGTATTACAAGGAGTACGCCGCCGCCTATGCCGCCGCCAAGCGCGGCAACCCGGATTGCCGCTTCGGCCCGCAGTCGGCCTCGGACGTGCAGGGCAACGTGCTCAAGGCGTTCTTCCAGCTTTGCACTAACAAACAAATTGACTCGTTCGGCATGAACACCTACATCTCGGCCTTCAGCATCTGGCCGCCGAATGTTTACCAACTCACCAAGAACGGCGTGCCGGATTTGCCCATCTTCATTTCCGAGTTCGGCGCGCAAGGCACCTCGCCCATCGGCGCTGACCATCTGGCGCGCGAGAAAAAACAGTGCGGTGGCATGGTGACGTACTGGACGACAATGTTGCAGGCGTTCCCCACGCTGTGTCACGTGGAGATGTGGGGCATGAGCTACGGCGACGACGACGGCAGCCTGACCTATCGCGGCGCCGCGCGGCCGCCGTATTACGCCTACGCGGTGATGACCAGCCTCCTCGGCCCTGGCAAATTCACCGACACCTATCAACTGCCTGGCGCCAGCGTGTATGTGCGCCAGTATTCCACCCGGCCCGGCGTGGTCGCGGTGGTGTGGGCCAAGGAGCCGGACACGCAGGTGGAACTCAACGTCGGCGGCGACCGGGCGGAATTGTACGACTTGTTCGGCAACCTCACGCCGCTGACCGCGGATAAGAACTGCGTCACCGTCAGCGCCGGCCCCGACCCGGTGTACGTGGTGTCCGCCAACGGCATCAAGCCCGGCACCACGGTGGAGTTGAAAATTTCGCACGCCACCAGGGAGCGCGGTCAGTACCGTGTCAGTGTCAGCGTCACCAACAAGCGCGACGAGGCCATCAGCGGCAGCCTGGAACTCATCGCCGACGGGCCGCTGAAGGTGGCGGGTCGCGAGCGCGCCATCAGCCAGCTCGCCCCCGGCGCCGCCGTTGAGGAAGTGTTCAAGGTCACGCCCATTGGCAAGGAATTGCGCGACAAGCGGGTCACCGTCCGCGCCCGCCTCACCGTCGGCGACAAGGTTTATCAACTGACCGCGCCGCTGAACTTCCACGCCGCCACGCGCGGCGCGGCGCCGATCAGCGACGCCCAGGCGCCCGCGTGGGATGACCGCGAGTTGCAGATGGCGGCCAATCGCGCCGACCAGTTCGCCAACATCAGCGACGCCAACAAGCCGTGGGGCGGCCCGACGGATATTTCAGTGCAGGCCGGCTTTCGCTGGGACGACGTGAATTTGTACGCCATGTTCCGGGTGACCGACGATGTGTTTTGCCCGCCGGAAGGCCAGTGGCTGTGGCACCGCGACATCATCGAGTTGCTGATTGACACCAACCGCACACTGACACTGGGACCGAACTACACCATGCTGTCGCTCGGCCTGCTGCCCGACGGCGCGCGCGCGCAGCGTTGGGACGGCAAACTGCCCGGCGGCGACGTGCCCGGCGGCAAGCTATCAGTCACCCGCCAGGGAGTGCTGACGGTGTACGAGGCGGCGATTCCGTGGAAAGAGATAGATCCCGCCTTCAAGCCCGCCGCCGGCGGAGTGATTTCGCTGGCGTGGAGCGTGGATGAATACGACGGCCCGGGCACCGGCCGGCGGGCGATGTCATGGTTCTCCCTCGCGCACGCCAAGAACCCGTCCGAGTTCGGCGATTTGCTGCTGGTGGAATAGGAATTTAACCGCAGAGACGCGGAGGCGCGGAGATTTTTTATTGATGAACCACGAAGACGCAAAGGCACGAAGGCTATTTTTCAAATAAACCTTCGTGCCTTGGTGTCTTGGTGGTTCGAATTGTTTTTAGAACTGATGGCGGTAGCCCGCTGTCAATCCCCACGGTTTGTCGTACTTGTCGCCGAAGGAGGCTTCGTAGTCGAGGTGGAGTTGATTGTCAGCGTCGAGTTGCCAGATGAGGCCGGCGCCGAGTTCGGCACGGGCACCGTCAGTGTTGGCGCGGATGTGTTGGTAGCCGTTGCGCAGGGTGCCGCCGCTGCTGATGGTTTCTACGCCGCTGACCTTGATGTAGGGCTGGAGTGCGCCGCCGTTGGTGAGGTTGATGGTGCGACCGAAGAGGCTGCCGATGCGCAGTTGTAGGGCGTCGAGGTCTTGGGCGCTGATGGTCATCGGGCCGGCTTGATAATCCTCAGCGAGGATGTGGAGGTAGTTCACTTGGAGTTGTGGCTCGATGAACCAAGCATCGCTGAAGGTGAACTTCTTGCCGAGTTCGAGGCTGCCGCCGAGGTTCACGTCGCTGTAGCTGGCTTTGAGTTGGGTGTTGCCATACGGAGCTTTCAGGTCGTTGTTGACACTGGCAGCTTTGACGGTGGCATCTATATAGAAGCCGCTAGCATGGAGCCAAGTGGCGTAGAGGCCGCCGTAGTAGCTGTTAATCTCACGATCAGCGCCGGGGGTGCGGTAGTCGAGGTCGCTTCTGCCGTAACCGGCGTACACGCCCAAGTACAAGTCACTGTCAGCGCTGATGGTGAACTTGTGATCCGTGCCGAGATCGACTCCGTAGATGAGTTGTTCGTAGGCTTTGCCTGATACTTGGCTGCCGACGTTGAGTTGTTGGCCGTAGCTTCTGAGCCAGATGTTGTCGATTATATGGAGCGCGGGCGTCTCGCCCGCCAGCGGGCGGGACGCCCGCGCTCCATAGCGCAGTTCGCCCATACGCTTGAGCAAGCTGTTTTGCTGCGCGAACCACATGGCTTGTTGGATGGCTACGCTGCTGTTGAGGACGGCGCCAGCGGGACTGACCCCATTCTTGATGAAGTGGTCGCCGTCCTTGATGATGGTATCGATGCCCCAGTCGATGGGATCCCATTGCCAGTGCTCGGTGCCGTCGCCGCTGACAATGCCGGGGAGTACGTCGTTGGGATTGAGTTTGCCGTCGCCGGTGGTGTTGAGGTGCACTGTGCCGTCACCGTCAGCGGTGCCGGTTACGGTGATGGAGCCGCCTTCGCCGGTGTCGGTGTTGACGCTGAGGTTGACGGTGCCGGTGTTGGTCATGTTGTCGAAGATGACTTCGTAATCACCGATGTTCCACACGCCGTTATTCTCGCCGTAGTGGCCGTGGCTGTTTTTGTTGAAGGTCCACGTGCTGTCGCCGCCGGTGATGAGGTTGCCGCCGTTATAGCCGCCGGTGCCGATTGAGTTGTTGTCGAGGGTGACGACTAGCACGCCGTCGCCAGCGTTGATGACATCGCCGGTCAGGGCGCTGTCGTTGAAGTTCACGGTCAGGGTGCCGCTGCCGTTGTTGGTGAGGTCGCCATTGATACCGGTGCCGCCGTTGACGTTGACTTCCGTGCGGGCGGCATTGATGTCGCTGACAGTAATTCCTCCCGCGCTGCCGCTGTCAACTTGGTCAAGGTTGATCACCACGTTGCCGTTGATTTCGCGATTGTCGAGCAGGCCCTGGCCGGCAAGCACCGCGCCGTCCGTGAAGTTGACGGTGAGGTTATGGTCGGTGCCGCTGACGGCTACGATTACGCCTTCCGTGGAGGTGACCGAGCCGCCATGAATGCTGATGGTGCCTAGATTGCCATTCGATGAATACGAAATAATCGCAGCATCCTTGGCGTTAATCACCGAGTCGGTGAGGTCATAGTCGGTGTAAATAGAAGGGGTGTCCATGCCTATGCCCCAGCCTCCGCTGTTGATGATCACGCGGTTCCCGGTCACACCGCCAGACCCGTAGGAATAAATACCCCTGCCGGATTCCGCGGTGATGGTGACGTGGTCGAGATACGCCTTGCTGTTTTCATAATACAGGCTGAGGGCACCAAGTGAGTGTGCCCCAAAACTTTCAATCCGGCTGTCGGTCAAATGCAGTTGACTGCCGAACGGTTGCCCCCTGCCCACATCAACCACTACTCCGTTGCCCAGCAAGGTGACATTCGTGCCACTAAAATAGCTGTTATTCACCACGGTCAGGGCAAAATTCGGGGAATTGCGATTATCCAAGGTGCCGGTGGACAGTTCAACCGTGCCGGAATTGACAATGGCCATGCCGATCCAAGTGCTGGCGCTTATCGTGGTGATGTTCGTGCCGCTGTACACCACTCCGCCGGCAGCGCCGTTAACGTAAATGACGACATTACTCCAGGCGGAATCGTAAGTGGCGTCGCTGTCAAACGTGGTGCCGGTGGCGGTGACACGTTTGTTGGCGGCTTGCGCGTTGAGGGTTAATCCGCAGATGACGGCGAGTAACGCGGCCCATTGTTTCACGGTTTGGCCGTGCGCGTTAGCGGCGGTGCGGAGCAGCCGCCTGGTTGCGGTTATGAGGTTGGTTGGCATTTTATTTATTATTGATGTATTCATAAAGAAATTGGGTTAACGCGCGAGCGGCCCACCCCCGTCATCCTGAGCGGAGCGACGCAGTTGCGGAGTCGAAGGAGCGGGTTGGGGCATACACTGATGGTGAGCTTGACGGATACGCCGGATTTCTGAGCGATCCTTCGGCTGCGCACCTTCGGTGCTACGCTCAGGCTGACGGTGAGGTAGTTTGCCCGTATCGGGAATGTTTGGGGCAAAATGGGGCTGGAAAATTAAAGAATCAAGGCAGAGGTAAGCGGTGAGCGCGTGAGCGCGTGAGCGCGTGAGCGCGTGAGCGCGTGAGCGCGTGAGCGCGTGAGCGCGGTGTACTTACGTTATGACTTATCTTGCTCATCTTCAGCGGGTTTCGATAACTCGATTGGACGATTTGACGGGATGACGATATGGAATCTGGCTGGTTTGTGCAAGGATTTTTTTCGTTTTTTAATCACAGAGACACTTTTCCTGATGACATCAGGATACGCATTGTCCGGCTCCGAAACGATGCCAAGGCAATGACGCGGAGTTTTGGGCGTGTATTTACAGGAAAGACTGGAGCCTACTGGGTTCGAACCAGTGACCTCCTGCGTGTGAAGCAGGCGCTCTACCACTAAGCTAAGGCTCCGTAACGGGCAGGGTCAAACGCTAGCCGTGAAAGAAATTGGTCGCAAGCTTAATTGTTCATCCGCAGCGTTATTCCGTGTCATGAACGCCGGGAAGATGTTTAATTGGCTTTGTCGCTGCCATCATCATCGGAAGATTTTTTGTTCAAGGCGACTTGATACGGGGCGTTGGCGCCTTGTTTTAGCAGGTCGTCCAGTTCTTCCAGGTTGTGACGTTGCATGATGATTTTAATGGTCGGAGCGTAAGAGGCTTCCTCGCAATAGCCGGCCGCCAGGATGCGGGCCAGAAAGTCCTTGCCGGACTTGGTGTAAAAGGCGGATTTATAACGGTCGCCTTCTTTCAGGAAATCGGCATATCCCTGGAACCCGGCGGCCATGTCCCGATATACGCGGAAATTGGCGCGGGTGGCGATGCCGTTGTCCTTGGTCGGCATGTTGATGCTGTCGCCTTTCCAGGATTCGGCAAACGCCTTCATGCCGAAATAGTTATGGGCCTGCACGGCCAATGCGCTCTGACCATAACGACTTTCATAAATCGCCTGCGAAATCGTGACGGAAGCCGGGATGCCGTATTGCACCTGGATGCGGATGGCCTCGGGCATGACTTGCTCCAGGAACTGACGCTGGGGGCCGCTGGCGGTGTCCAGAATGGAGGAGATTTTCTTGGCTAATTGCAATATATCCGCCGGCGAGGAGGTTTGCATACCGACCAAGCGGGCGATCTGGATGTTTAAGTTTTCCAGTTGCAGGTCTTTCTGGGTTTGGATTTGCGCCCAGCGGTTGCGTTCCTTGGCATAAAATTCGGTAATCCAGACACTCATCTTGGTCGAGGTCCACGTCATGCCCAACAGGAGGCAGACGGCTGAAACGCACACGATGTTGGAGACAATCAGCGTGGCAATCAGGCCAAAGGACTTCTTCGGCTCCTTGTGGAACCGTTGCATGGCGATCAGCGGCATCAAATCAACCACCGGTTGTTTTTTGGGACTCCAATAGCTCATAGATCTCCTTGTTAAGCGTATTGTTGGTAAAACTATGCGAGGGCAGGGTTAAGTCAAACCCTAAAACAAGAAGAGCTTCACTAACGTAAAGCTCTTTGTTCCTTCGCGCCCTTGCGTTAATGAAGCTCTTATAATCCAGCGGACTACTGGCTCGCCCAGTTTTTAATCCACTTCAGGTAAACGGCGTAGCCCCGCGCATTGTTCTCGTCAGTGCTGGGGATGGCGGTGGACAATTGTCCGCCGGTGCTCCAGATGTCCGGATCGACCATGTTGAACAGGGACTTCTGGTCGTTCCCGCTCACCCTGGTCTGGTTGGAAGCGTCGTAATAGTAACCGTAGGCATTGTTGTACGGATCCTTGAAATAGTCCCCGCTGCCGTCGGTTTGAACCTGGCTGGATTTAGGCTCGTAGTACTGGGGATAGGCCACCGGCTGCCCTTCCTGATGATAAAACCGGCGCCCCATCAGGCAGGCGAACAATAAACGCCCGCCGCTCCCCGCGGCATCACCCGTGACGCTGCCGTTGACGGTCGCGCTTCTGCCGCTCACCGTGGCCGCCTCGCCCGGATAACCGAAGGTGTCGCTGCCATACAGGTCGCCGCTGACAGTGACGCATCTGGCATCCGGGTAGTCGCCATTGTCAACCCGATAACGCTCCAGGGCGGTATCGAACGCGGCCAGCTCGGCCGAAGCGCGGGACCGCGCCGCCTTGTCGCGCAAAGCGCCGCCCGCGCCCAACGTCAACCCGGCCAGGATCCCTATGATGGTGATAACCACCAGCAGCTCAATCAATGTGAAACCTTGTTTCATATGGTTGCCAACCCGTTTACCAACTGGTGATGTATTTCCGTTGATCGCCGCCGTCGCCCGTGGTGGATTTGGTGCCCGTGCTCCAAATCGCCATGCTGGCATAAATGGTCGCGGAACCGGTCCCGTTGGTATTCGGCACCTCGTCAATTTCGTTATCATAATCGTCATCCACCTTGACGGAATAACAGCCTTCCCAAGGATCCATGAATCCCTCGGCGTCCGTCATGCTCGTGCCCTTGGGATAAAGCTGCTTGGCGGTAAACTCCATGTACACCGTGCCCTTGGGATTGCCGTACGAGGCGTCAGTCTTGCCCACCAGCAGCCCGTACAAATCCTCACTGTTGCTCCCGCCGTACGACTCCACGGCCGCGCTGTCAAAAAACTCCGGCCACGCGCCATAATCAGCCTGATAAGCGTTCAGCGCCACCTTC
This sequence comes from Verrucomicrobiales bacterium, assembly GCA_031265105.1. Taxonomy (GTDB): domain Bacteria; phylum Verrucomicrobiota; class Verrucomicrobiia; order Methylacidiphilales; family JAAUTS01; genus JAIRPN01. Next base: position 14,892 of record JAISDC010000011.1, on the reverse strand, counting down.
AAACTGCTCACCATCGCCGCCGCCTGCGCCCGCTTCGCGGAATCCAGCGCCTTGTTCAAGGCCGGCACGGACAGTCCGGCCAGAATCCCGATAATGGTCACCACCACCAGCAGTTCAATCAACGTAAAACCCGTTTGGTATCGTTTGGCATGTTTCATGACCAATACAACTTATGCAAAATCCCGAACTTGTAAATGGCAAAGGCTTATCTTTTAACGGTCAGCCCCCAACGCGCTGGCCATGACTGGCACAGGGACACCAGCCCCGCGTAGCCGAAGCCGACAAAAAACAGGGTGCAGAACGGCAGCGACACCCACAACCGGTGCCGCCAGCCGTACCAAATGAACCAGGCGTAATAACCCGCCAGCACCAGCTCCAACAACAGCACCAGCGACTTCCCGGCGGCATACTGTTTCCCGCGCCAAGCCTCCCGCCGCGTCCGGATGCCGTACTTTGGCGTCCGGGTGAACTCCGACTGATGCCCGCACACCGCCTCCAGCACGGCGCGCGCGTTGTTCAGGCACAGGCCGATACCGGTGGCGATTAATATCGGCACATACAAGGGAATCAAATACCACGGCTTCCGCAGTTCCACCAGCACGGTGCCGTAAAACACGAAGATGGACAGCGTCGCCAGACAAAAAATCGGCGCGTCAATCGCCAAAAACGACCCCCAATCAAACCCCGCGCGCTGAAACTCCGGCCGCACCAGCAGCGCCAGCAACGCCAGCAGCAGGTAGGCGAAGTTCGAGACCAGGTGAATCACCGCCTCGAACTTAATCTTACGCGGCAGCGGGCTGCGCAGGATGACCGGCAGCAGCTTGCAACAAGTCTGGATAGCGCCCTTAGCCCAGCGGTGCTGCTGCGCCTTGAACGAATTCATGTCCACCGGCAGCTCCGCCGGCACCACCACCTCCGGCACGAACACAAACTTCCACCCCCGCAGTTGCGCGCGGTAACTCAAGTCCAAATCCTCCGTCAGCGTATCGTGCTGCCAGCCGCCCGCGTCCTCAATGGCCGCCTTGCGCCAAACCCCCGCGGTGCCGTTGAAATTGAAGAACCGCCCGCTGCGGTTGCGCGCAGTCTGCTCGATGAGCAAATGCCCGTCCAACATCAGCGCCTGGATGCGCGTCAGCAAATTGTAATTGCGATTGAGATGCCCCCAGCGCGTCTGAATCATGCCGACCTGCGGATCGCTGAAATAATGCACCGTCGCCCGCAAAATCCCCGGCGGCGGCACAAAATCAGCGTCAAAAATCGCGATCAACTCCCCCTTCGCCGTCCGCAAACCCGCCTGCAACGCCCCGGCCTTATACCCCGCCCGGTCAACCCGATGGAGCTGCGCCACGTCAAACCCCCGCCCGCGCAACTCCACCGCCAGCGCCGCCACCAACCGCGTGGTCTCGTCAGTCGAGTCGTCCAGGATCTGCAACTCCAGCAACTCCCGCGGATAATCCAGCGCCGCCACCGCCCGCAACAGCCGCTCCACCACATACACCTCATTGAACACCGGCAACTGCACCGTCACCCGCGGCAACACCGCCAGCGCGCCCCGCGGCTCAATCCGCCGCCGCTTGCAACGATAATACGTCCACACCATCCAAAACCGGTGCAAACCGTAAACCGACAACAGGCTCACAATCAACCCGTACCCGGCCAGCCACAAAATAGTAATCCCGTCCATAAGAACCGCCCCGCCCCGCGCGAAGAAACCGCGCCACAGGACGCCGAATACTGTGGTTTCAGTTTACAGGGTCAAGTTTATTTCTTAATCTGGCCGCCGACCATGAACAGCCCGGCCCCCCTCAAACTCGGCATCCTCGGCTCCGGCCGCGGCAGCAACTTCATCGCCATCAGCGACGCCATCCGCGCCCGCCAACTCCGCGCCACCGTCAACCTCGTCATCAGCGACCTGGCGGACGCCCCCATCCTCAGCCTCGCCCGCGCCCGCGGCTACCGGACCTGGGCCTGCCCCGCCGGCCGCTTCAAAACCAAACTGGAACCCGACCTCGAGGCGCAACTGGCCGCCCAACTCCGCGCCGCCGACATCGACCTCGTCATCCTCGCCGGCTACATGCGCGTCGTCAAAACCCCGCTACTGGCAGCCTTCCCCCGCCGCATCATCAACATCCACCCCTCCCTGCTGCCCGCCTTCCCCGGCCTCCAAGCGTGGGCACAAGCACTGGCCGCCGGCGTCACCGTCAGCGGCTGCACCGTCCACTACGTCAACGAAATCCTCGACGGCGGCGACATCATCGCCCAAGCCCGCGTCCCCGTACTGCCCGGCGACACCCCGGAGACCCTGCACACCCGCATCCAAGCCGAAGAACACTGGCTACTGCCCGCCGTCATCGGCCGCTTCGCCGCGAACAAGTCTGTGTAGGCTTGGGCTAACCTATTGAGTTTGCGTCAGATAACACCGCGCCGCGTAACACCAACATTTCGCCGCCAAGGACGGTTTCCTCGCAAAAAAGAGACAGTCCCCGGCCAAATAGGAGCAGGTCTTCAGTCACCGAAGAGCACTCTTCAGTCATCGAGGAACAGGTCTTCAGTCACCGGGGAACAGGTCTTCAGTCACCGAGGAACAGGTCTTCAGTCACCGAGGAACAGGTCTTCAGTCATCAAGGAACAGGTCTTCAGTCACCGAAGACTACTCTTCAGTCATCGAGGAACAGGTCTTCAGTCACCGAGGAACAGGTCTTCAGTCACCGAAGAACAGGTCTTCAGTCACCGAGGAACAGGTCTTCAGTCACCGAAGACTACTCTTCAGTCATCGAGGAACAGGTCTTCAGTCGCCGAGGAACAGGTCTTCAGTCATCAAGGAACAGGTCTTCAGTCACCGAAGACTACTCTTCAGTCATCGGGGAACAGGTCTTCAGTCACCGAAGAAAAGCCTTCAGTCATCGGGAAACAGCCGTACCGCGCCATCAACGATAATCCCGCAGGGATGAAATAGTTATAGCCGCCGGTGTCAACCGGCGGTAACTGTTTTTACGACGAACCAACTCCGTAGGAGTGAAATAACAACATCGCGCGCAGTCGCTATTTCACCCCGTCGGGGTTGATTGGGTCGCCACTTACCGCCGGTTAACACCGGCGGCTATAAATATTTCATCCCTGCGGGATTATGCAGTGGTTCCGCATAACCTTGGCGGGTTATTGCATCATGCCGAACCTGCTGACCATCACGAGAACCGGGTACAATTGCTTTGCCGTACCGCGCCAGCAGCGATAATCCCGCAGGGATGAAATATTGATAGCCGCCGGTGTCAACCGGCGGTAGCTGTCTTTACGACGAACCAACTCCGTAGGAGTGAAATAAAAACATCGCGCGCAGTCGCTATTTCACCCCGTCGGGGTTGATTGGGTCGATGCCACTTACCGCCGGTTAACACCGGCGGCTATAAATATTTCATCCCTGCGGGATTATGCAGGGGAACAGGTCTTCAGCCACCGAAGAAAAGCCTTCGTGTCTTCGTGCCTTAGTGGTGAACCTTAAATCACCCCACCGCTGACCATGACCGGAGCGGACGATAACTCAGCGTTGCAGGATCTGGTCCAGCCACCGGCCGGCCTTCTCCCTGACCTTGTCAAAGCGCTCCTTCGTCTTGCCCTTCATCTGGTCGAGCAACTGCCGGCCCTCCTCGCCGATGGCTTGCCGGATGCGCGGGGACAAGTCTTCCCGCCACTGGCCGGGCGTGCCGCTGACGGTGAACGGCGCCCACTGGTAGCCCTCACCATCGTCAGCCGTGAACACTTCCGCCTTCAGGCGCGGCGGCAGCGGCGCGGCGGCGGGCAAGCCGAGGCGCAGCTCGCCGCTGAGGAGGCCGCCGCTGACGGTGACCGCGCCGCGCAGGGCGAGCAGGTGGTGTTTGGCGAGGCGCAAGTCGGTCAGCGACAGGTCACCGGCGGCGTAATGAAAATCGGCGCGCGCCTCGTCGAGCGACAGGTCACCGGCGGCGACGGAGAGGCCGAGCAGTTGCTTGGCGGGCAACAGGAACGGCGGGGCCTTGAACGCGGCTTGCGTCAGCGTCAGCGAACCGGTCGCCGCGCCCGCGCGCCACGCGAACGGGTCGCCGGTGTAGTCGCCCGCCCCGCTGGCGAGGCCGCTGATGATGACACTCCACTTGGCGTTAAGCACCGCCGCCGCCGGCACGCGGTCGAGGTTGAACCGGATGCGCGCGGGCGCGCGGTCGGGCAGGACGGCGCTGCCGCTGACGCTGCCGCCGGCGATGGCGGCGCGGAATTGCTCGACGCGCCACTGCCCGTCCGCGCGGGTGACTTGGCCCGCCAGGTCGGTCAGCGACCACTCGCCGGCCCGCAGCGCCGCGCCGCTGACGCTGCCGGCGCAACGGTCTTGGTCGGCGTCGAGGTCAACCTCAGCGCCAACCCCGGTCGCGACGAAAGCCGCGTCATCCGCGTGGCTGACGGTGAGGTTCCTGACGCTGACGGTTTGCACCCGCAGGCGCGGCCAGCGGCCGGCGCTGACGGTCGGAGCCGGACGTTCACCGTCAGCGACCGGCGCGGCCGCGGCGGCGGGAGTTCGCAGCACCAGCGTCGCGCCGTCAATGGTCACCGTCAGCGGGATAACCGGGGCGAACAGGTCGCTGAAGTTGAACCGGACGCCGGCTTGCGCGAACGCGGCCCGCTGCCAGTGGGCCGCGGGGTCGCGGCTGGCGAGGGCGCCGTCGCGCAACCGGATTTCACCGCCGAGCGGGCGGACGCTGACGCTGGCGATGCGCACCTCGGCGTTGAGCGCGCGGGACAATTCCGCGGCCAGTTGGCTGGCGAGCCGCGCCTTGAGCAACAGCCAGCCGCTGACGCTGAGGATGAGTACCAGCAAGCCGATGCCGCCGCCGAGGAATGCCGCCTTGTTCATGTTACCGGCAGTGTAATTGGATTGCGCGGTTAGGGAAGCCTCAATTCTTTTTTTACAACGAGGACATGGAGTTATTGGAGAAAGGTTTGCGGCAACCAACCGCCCCCCTCCAATTCCTCCATGTCCTCGTTGTAAAAATTTCTTCAGGCTTGAGTTATGGCGGCCAGGCGATAGCATCGGCGCTGGCGTTGACGCCGGCCTTATGTCCGATTACGAACAGGATTTGCCACCGAAACAGGAAAAAATCATTTCCCCGTTTTCCGCCGCGGAACCGGTGGTGCCCGCTGACCGTGGCTTCACGACCAAGCTGCTGGTGTGGAGCGCGGCGCTGGTGCTGGCGCTGGCCGCGGTTGGTGGCGCGACGGTGCTGGTGATTAATTACATGAACGACCCTTACCGCACCATGCAGTCCTTCCCGGTGGAAAAATTCCTGGACAATTACCGCGGCCTGGCCGGCGCCAAATACAAGGCCGAGGTGCAGGTCGAGGCGGATTTGGGCTGGCGCGAGGGCGTGGGCCGGCTGATGTTGTTCACGGTCAGCGGCGATAATCGCCCAATCGCCGTGCTGGTGCCGGCGGCGGTGGCCAACAATGTTTATTTTGTCAAGGGTCAGAAATATCTGGCGGAACTGGTGGTCAAAGAGGGAGGACTGATTTATGCAAATTCCTGTCGTAAAAATTAACGCGCTCGGCTGGCTGGCGTGGAGCCTGCTGACGGTGACCGCGCCGGCGCAGACCCAGCCCGCGCCCAAACCCGCCGCCAATCAGACCCCGCCGGCGGCGGCCCCGGCCCCGGCGCCCGCCCCCGCGCCGACACCGGCCCCGGCCCCGGCACCGTCAGCGCCGCCGCAAAACGTCCAGCAGAGTTCACAGCAAGACGTGAACTCGGCGGTGTCCACGTCGTTCGATTATTTGTTCAACCGCACCCCCGGCCAGGGCACGGCGGCCAAGGAACTCTTCACCGCCAACAAGGCCGCGCAAGACAAGGCCATCGCGCAAGACGTGCTGGGCGTCGGCTTCACCATGAACGCCGACCAGCGCCTGCGGTTTGAAAAATACCTGGCGATGACCGAGGTGCCGCCGGAGCGCTTGCTCGCTTACACAAACGAGGGGGACAAGGTGCTGGCCATGCTGCGGGACCGCCAGCCGTTTGACGCCTGGCGGGAGTTGTTCGTCATGGCGGATTATCGCGAGGTGGACGGCGGGTTGAGTTGGGAGCTGGCCAACCGCGTCGAGTCCATCTGGCACGCCGACCGCACCAACGTGACGCTGGGGCGCGACAACACCCAGTTGCGGCGGGAAATCGACCGCGCTAACCGCACGGCGGATTTGATGGCCGACGATTTGCGGCGCGCTGACATTGACTACCAGCGCCAGTTGCGCAACGTCAAAAACAGCAACACCAACAACAACAAGCCCACCACCTCCGGCACCGCGCCGAGTTGGACGAACGACGGCGCGCCGTTCAACGTGACCCCCGCCAGCATCAGCGGCATCCAGGGCAAAATGCAAATCACCGAGGAATACATGGCCTCGCTGCAAGCCAAGGCGAAAATCATGAAGAACGAGTTGAAGGGGCAAAAGCTCTGGGACCACGCGCAGCGCGACTTCGGCTTGTACATCGGCACGCTGTTCAAGTCGGGCCGTTACCGCCACGTGCTCATCGCCGCGGACTTCTACCGGCGGATTTTTGACGAGGGCGATTATCCGGTGGCCATCGCCGAGCAGGTCAACCGCTCACTGGAAGTCGCGCAATCGGTGAACGTCGCGGTGGACGTGTTCAACAACAAGCTCGCTGACGATGAGATTGCCTCGGCGACCTACCAGTTGCAAAAAGCGTTCATCTCCAGCGAGTTTCACCCGGCCCTGCTGGGCTTGGAACGCGCCAAGAAGAAAAAGGTCGAGGCGTTCAACCGCGCCATCGGCAAGATGCAAAACCTCATCGAGGCGCGCGACTTCGGCGGGCTGGAAAAGCAACTGGACGAGATGCGCAGAATCGCGCCGGATTTCGACGAGACCAAGGGGCTGGCGCTGGTCAACGCCGTCAAGTTGCGCTGCCAACTCAGCCTGGGCAAGGCGCGCCTCGCCGTGCAGCAGGGAGACTTGCCGGGGGCGCTGGCGGAGTTCCAGGTGGCGGCGGAGACCTGGCCGGGCAATCCCGACTTGAAGGACAAGGCGCTGTCGTTCTTCGACTCGCAGGATTTGAAAACCCAGGCGCTGACCGAGCTGGACCGGCTGGTGACGGAGGGCAATTACCGGGGCATCTTCGAGCGGCAACTGGCGTTCGCGCCCGCCATCAAGGATGACCAGCCGCGGCAGGAGCAACTCAAGGCCGCGCTGGAAAAAGTGCGCGACGCGGAAATGGCGATTGAAAAAGCCAACGTGATGCGCGCGCGCGGCGACGTGCACGGGGCCTGGGAAACCATCGAACTGGCGGTCAAGCATTTCCCGACCGATGTCAAGTTGAACACCCTGCGCGGCGAGTTGTCCGGCGAGGCCGCCGAATTTGTATCCGCCATCAACAAAGCGAAAAACGCCGAGGCGCGCGAGGACTGGGGCTACAGCCTGACCTGGTTCGCCATCGCCCAGCGCCACTATCCGGCCAGCCAGGTCGCCAACGACGAGATTGCCAGGATTGCCAAGAAAATCCTGGAAAAATCCGCGTTGTGAAAGAGCGGCACGGTCAGCTTGGTTAATAAACATGCTTCGCGCCTTGGGGTCTTGGTGGCGCCGTCAGCCTCGGCGTCTGTTCGCCCTGAACTTGCCATAACACAATCCCATGAACGCCAGCCAGCCCGGCACTACCCAGACCACGTGTTGAAAATCCTTGATGTAACACATGGCGACCAGGATAAACAGGATGAAGACCAGGCAGAACCAATGGCCGGCGGGATAGGCGACGGCTCTGAATTTCGGCCGGCGGCCGGCGCGCTGACAGTGGGCGCGGAATTTCAGGCTGGTCAGGCTGATTAACGCCCAGTTGATGAGCAGCGCGGCCACGACCAGCATGAGCATCAGCATCAGCGCCTGTTTGGGAAAGACGAAGTTCACGGCCACGCACAGGAACGTCGCCAGCGCCGAAACCCCGATGGCGGCCACCGGCACCCCGCGGCGGTTGGTCTCGGCCAGCCAGCGCGGGGCGTGTCCCTGCGCGGCGAGTCCGTAGAGCATCCGGCTGTTGCAATACACGCCGCTGTTGTACACCGACAGCGCGGCGGTGAGGATGACGAAGTTGAGCAAATGCGCGGCGTGGTCGATGCCGAGTTGCGAGAAAATCAGCACGAACGGGCTGCCGCCGTAATCGTCGCCGCCGGCATTGATGGCGCTGACCATGACGTTCCACGGCGTCAATATCAGCATCACGCCGAGCGCGCCGAGATAGAAAATCAGGATGCGCCACAGCACTTGATTGATGGCCAGCGGAATGGTGCGCGCCGGGTCGGCGGTCTCCGCGGCGGCGATGCCGATGAGTTCCAGGCCGCCGAACGAAAACATGATGACGACCAGCGACAGCGCAAACCCGCGCGCGCCGCCGGCGAAGAACCCGCCGTGCGTCCACAGATTGTCCACCGCCGCCGCCGGCGCCGCGCCGCTGACGATGAGCCACCCGCCGAGCACCATCATGCCGATGACCGCCGCGACCTTGATCAGCGCGAACCAAAACTCGGTCTCGCCGAAGATTCTGACATTGGCGAGGTTGAGCGCGTTGATAAAAATGAAGCAGACCAGGGCCGGCAGCCACTGCGGCACCCAGGGCCACCAAAAGTGAATGTATTTGGCCACGGCGGTCAGCTCCGCCATGCCGACGAGCACGTAGAGCGCCCAGTAATTCCAGCCGGCCAGGAAGCCCGGAAAATCGCCCCAGTATTTGTGCGCGAAATGGCTGAACGAGCCGGCCACCGGTTCCTCGGCGATCATCTCGCCCAACTGGCGCATGATTAAAAACGCCACCAGGCCGCCGAGGGCGTAACCCAGCAGCAGCGACGGCCCGGTCAGCGCCATCACCCCGGCCGAGCCGAGAAATAGTCCCGTGCCAATGGCGCCGCCCAGGGCGATGAGTTGCACATGGCGGTTCCGCAAAGCCCGGTGCAAATGGCCGTTTGGCGGCGTGTGCGGTTGCATGTTGGCTGTTTTAACGCAAAGGCGCAAAGAGGCCAAGGACGCAAAATTTTTTTAATTAACGCGTGACTATCCGGCTTTAAAAAATCTTTGCGCGCTTGGTTCCCTGGTGCCGTTGCGTCAATTTTAATGCCGGAAGTGGCGGCGACCGGTGAAGATCATCGCCATGTTCGCGGCGTCGGCGGCGGCGATGACCTCGGCGTCGCGGACACTGCCGCCCGGCTCAATCGCGGCGGTGGCACCAGCGTCAGCGGCGGCTTGGATGCCGTCGGCGAAGGGGAAGAAGGCGTCGCTGGCGATGATGCTGCCCCGGAGCGACAGTTTGGCTTCGCCCGCTTTCCAGACGGCGATTTTCGAGGAATCCACGCGCGACATCTGGCCCGCGCCGATGCCGAGGGTCTGACCGTCAGCGGCATAGACGATGGCGTTGGATTTGACGTGCTTGACCACTTTCCAGCCGAAGCGCAGCGCCGCCAGCTCGCTGACGGTGGGCTGGCGCCTGGTGACGACTTGCCACTGCGTTTCGTCGTCGGGCGCGTCGTCGCTTGCCTGCGCGACGAAGCCGCCGAGCACGGAATGCGCGTCGTAACGCCCGCCGGCGCGCTGCCAGTGGTTCTCGATGAGGCGCAGATTTTTCTTCTTCATCAGCAGCGCCTTGGCGTCGTCGGCGAACGCGGGGGCGATGATGACCTCGCTGAAGATTTCCGCGATGGCCGCCGCCACGGGCAGGTCGAGCGCGCGGTTCATGACGATGATGCCGCCGTAGGGCGCCTGCCGGTCGGTGGCGAACGCCCGTTCCCACGCCGCGCGCAAGTCGTCGCCGCCGCCGACGCCGCAGGGGTTGGTGTGTTTGAGGATGGCCAGCGTCAGCGTGTCAAATTCGCCGATCAGGTTGACGGCGGCGCTGATGTCGATGATGTTGTTGTAGGAAAGTTCCTTGCCGTGGATTTGGTGGAAGTGCCGGTGGAAGTCGCCGTACAGCGCGGCTTGCTGAATCGGGTTTTCGCCGTAGCGCAAGGGCTGGGCGCGGCGGCCGCTGAGGGTGAGGCTTTCCTGCAACAGCGGGGTTGCCGGCGTCGCCCTGACGGTGAGGTAGTTGGCGATCAGCGAGTCGTAGCGCGCGGTGTGGCGGAAGACTTTGGCGGCGAGTTGTTCGCGAGTGGCGGGCGCGGTGTCACCGTCAGCGGCGATTTCCGCCTGCGCCTTGGCGTAATCGGCGGGGTCAACGATGACCGTGACGCTGCGGTAATTCTTCGACGCGCTGCGCAACATGGACGGGCCGCCGATGTCGATGTGCTCAATCAACTCCTCGTGGCTGACGCCGGGCTTGGCGAGGGTTTGCTCGAAGGGGTACAAATTGACCACCACCAAGTCAATCGGCTCGATGTGGTGCGCGTTCGCCTGCCTGACATGCTCCGGGTTGTCGCGCAAGTGGAGCAGCCCGCCGTGCACCTTCGGGTGCAGCGTCTTGACGCGACCGTCCATCATTTCAGGGAAGCCGGTGTAATCGGAGATTTCCTGTACCGGCAGACCGGCGTCGCGCAACAACTTGGCCGTGCCGCCGGTGGAGATTAGGCGGACTTGTTTGGCGACGAGGAACCGGGCGAAGTCCAGCAGGCCGGTTTTGTCCGAGACAGAGAGCAGGGCGTTTTTAATCATAAGATGGTTTTGTTTGTTCAACGCAGAGACGCGGAGGTCGCTGAGATTTTTTTATAATTGTTTACGATTCGTTTGATGCCATTCTTTAACAGCGGAACGTGGAAATTAATGAGCAGGCCGAGGTTTTTGCCGGAAAGTTTCAAGTAAGTCAGCAGTTGCACTTGATGAATCGGCAGTAATGTTTCCACGGTCTTGAGTTCCAGCACCACGGAATCGTTAACCACCAAGTCCATTCGATAGGCAAAATCAATCGAGGTTCCCTTGTATTCAATGGACAAGGGAACCTGTCTGGCAAACGGGATATGCCGCAGTGCCAGTTCTTTTGCGAGACATTCCTCGTAAGCGGATTCCAGCAAGCCCGGTCCCAGGGTCCTGTGCACCTCAATCGCCGAGGCAATAATCTGTTCCGTGAGCTTTTCCATTAAAACTCCGCGTTCTCCGCGCCTCCGCGTTGAATGTGCTAAAACTTCAATTGCACCTTGCGGCCGCCTTTTACGATTTGGCCGATGATGTAGGACTGGCTGCGGGCCAAGACCTTCGGCGCGTCCGTGGCGCTGACGATGGCCACCATGCCGATGCCCATGTTGAACACCTGGTAAAGTTCCTCCCGCGCCACGCCGCCTTGTTGCTCGAGCAATTCAAAGATCGGCAGCGTCGGCCAGGCGCCGACGTGGATGACGGCATCGACGTTGCGCGGCAGGATGCGCGGGATGTTGTCCACGAAACCGCCGCCGGTGATGTGGGAGAGTCCCTTGAAAGTGACTTTTTTGCCGAGCTGCTTCAGCAAAGGCTGATAGTTGACGTGCGGCATCAACAGCGCCTCGCCCAGCGACTGCTTGCTGCCCGGCAGCGGGGTTTGCACCGGCAGGCCGAGCTGGTTGAACAAAATTTCCCGCGCCAGACTGTAGCCGTTGGTGTGCAGGCCGGAGGAGGGGAAGCCGATAATTACATCGCCGGGTTTGATTTTCGTGCCGTCGATGGCCTGCCGGCGGTCCACCACGCCGACGATGCAGCCGACCAGATCGTAGTCCTCGCCCTGGTAAATGCCGGGCATCTGCGCCGTCTCGCCGCCGATGAGCGCGCAGCCGGCTTCCTTGCACGCGAGGGCCAAGCCGCTGAGGATTTGGTTGAAAGTCTTCGGCTCCAGCTTGCCGGTGCCCACGTAATCGAGGAAAAACAACGGCTCCGCGCCGACCACCGCGATGTCGTTGACGCAATGGTTGACCAAGTCCTGACCGATGGTGTCGTGGCGTTTCAGCATGGCGGCGACCTTCAACTTGGTGCCGACCCCGTCCACGCTGCTGACGAGCACCGGCTCCCGGTAGCCCTTGAAATTGGCGCGAAACAAACCGCCGAAACCGCCGATTTTGCTCAGGACTTCCTTGCGGTGAGTCGAGGCGATGCGGGCGCCGATGCCCGATTTCACTTGATTGCCCAAGTCGAGGTCCACCCCGGCGGCGGCATAAGCCTTGTTGGATTTGGTGTTCTTTTTCATGCGGGTGAGAATGGCAGAAGGCTAGGGGTTCGGAGTGGAAAGGAAATAAAATATTTTCGATGCTTCGTTGTTTAACCACCGATGGACACAGATGCACACGGATAAAAAAAATCGAAAAAAAACATCCGTGTCCATCGGTGGTTAAAAAAAACGAAAAAAACCTTGCGCAAGACAGCCCGATTCCATATCGTCCCATCGTCAAATCGTCCAACCGAGTTACCAAAACCCGCTGAAGATGAAAAAGATCAGTCATAAACCAAGTGAATCGCGCTCACGCGCTCACGCGCTCACGCGCTCACGCGCTCACGCGCTCACGCGCTCATTATGACTACTGCCCCGATGCTTTAATTTCTCGGCTCGTTTTTACCCACTTCATTCCCCATCTGGCAAGCAACCACCCGCCAGCGTCAGCGGCGCGGGATGGAGACTTTCTCACGGGAAAAGACCGTCTTGACACGGGTAAAAACCGTTTTGTCACCTGTAAAACCCATTTTGACACGTGCAAAAATCGTTTTGTCACGTGTAAAGACCGTTTTGTCATGTGCAAAAATGATTTTGTCATGTGTAAAAATCGTTCTGACACGTGCAAAAACGGTTTTGACACGTGTAAAACTCATTTTGTCACGTGTAAAAATCGTCCGGTCACGTGTCAAAAGCACTTTGTCACCAGTCAAAATCCCCACGTTTTCAGTCTTAACATCCTGAATATCAACAACTAACCAAGGAAAATCGCATATGTCCCACCGAAACATCCCCGCCGAACCCCACGCCCTGTTGGGCTACAGCCGGCTCATCGAAACCACCGCCCAGGCCAACCAGAAATCCGACCAATGGGATCTCGACGCCCGGCGCATCCTCGCCCTCAAGGCCGCCAATGACCACTTGGAACTCGCCCTTCAGGCTAACGACGCCAAGGAAACCAGAACCCACTTCACCGTCGTCGCCAAGGACGAGGCCGTCAGCGCCTTGTTGGTCATCCTGCGCGGCTTCATCAACTACCTCATCGGCAAGACCGACAAAATCACCGATGAAATCCTGCAACAACTCGGCATCCCCCCGCGCCATCACGTCAAGCACGAGCCGTTGCCCCCGCCAGTGAACGCCCCGGTGGTTGTCATCCACACCGGCCACAACCACGACGCTGACTTCTACTTCTTCAACAACCAGGCCGGCCACCCGACCAAATATCTGGCCGCCCCGAACTGCCACGCCGTCCTGCTCAAATACCGGTTACAAGGCGCTGACGACTGGCAACAACAAACCATCACTAGAAAGCACCTCACCAAACATTTCGGCCTCGAAGCGCAAGGCAAAGCCCTGGAAGCCGTCGCCGCCTGGCTCAGCCCCACCCTCCAACCCGGCCCTTGGAGCGACCCCGAAACCGCCATCGTCACCTGAACCCCATTCAAACCAACCACCAACCCACTATCTATTATGAAAAAAACAACCCTGCTATTAACCATCCTCTCCGTCCTGACGCTGACCACGCAGGCGGCTTACTTGGTCGTGGACGGCTCCTCGTTGAGCGAGGCCAACGCCGATTATATCGGTCCCGACGCTGCCTTTCCCGCCTTGCTGGTGACCAATCAAGGTTACTACAGTGGCACCGACGGAGTGTACACCGGCACCTATTCTTACCCCACTCCGGGCGGATACGGGGTTTATGTTAACGGCACTTCGCGCGCGGATTTATACGGCGGCACCGCCAGCGCCAGCAGCAATTATAAAGCGGCAGTCGCGGTCACGGAAAATTCGACGGTCAACTTGCAAGACCTGCACCTGAGTGTCACCGGTGCCATGGCTAACGCACTGATCCTTGTCAATGCAACGGCTAACATCCGCAATGTATGGCTCACCGCCTATAATTATGGCGATGGAGTGAATGGCAGTGGCGCGCGTTTGGCTGGCGAGTTAACGGGCACCGGCTTGCACATTGATACTTACGGGGATTCTAGCTATGGCATCTTCGCCGATAGTGGGGCAACCTTTGACCTGACCGACGTGGCCATCACCACCACGGGCAGCCGCGCGCGCGGGATACAGATGATCAACGGTGCCTCGGGCACCATCAGAAATTTGGCCGTGACGACCGATGGTCTCAACGCCCAAGCCATTCTATTTGAAAGGCCCGATAGTTCGCTGACAGTGATTGGCGGCACACTGCAAACGCACAATGCTGATGGTGTGGCCATGAGCGCCTATACTAATGGCGATAACCAGCGTCTTAACCTGACGGATGTGGACATCATCGCCGCCAGCGCCGGCTTGGTTATAAATGCCAACAGTTCCGAAGTGCACATCAACGGCGGCAGCATCAAGGCGGGCAGTGCGTTGATTAACGCCAGCGGCACCGGACAAAATGAAATTTTCCTGGACCAAGTGCAAACCGCCAACGGCGACGACGCCGTCATCGCGGGCGGCAGCGTCACCCTCACCATGCACACCAGTGACATGAATATCGGCGGCGACCTCAGCGCCAACGACAACGCCAACCTCACCCTCAGCGGCAGCAACGGCACCACCATCACCGGCACCGTCAGCGGCAACGACAATGCCATCATCGACCTCACCGTCAGCGGCCCCGGCAGCACCATCCTCGGCGACATCACCCAAAGCGGCAGCAGCGCCGTCACCGTCATCATTGACAACAGCGCCACCGGCCAAGGCGGCTACAATGGCGGCAACCTCATCACCGGTGAAGACAGCACGTGGACTTTCAACAAAGACAGTCACGGCAATTA
>JAISDC010000113.1 GCA_031265105.1 Verrucomicrobiales bacterium | reverse complement strand
AAATTGTTACCAGCCCGTCCAAAATTGTTACCAGCCCGTCCGAAATCGTTTGGTACTCGTCCAAAATCATTACGGAATCGTCCAAAATCATCGCATCACTGGGAGCGCCGGCATCCTGCCGGCCTATGGAGCGCGGGCGTCCCGCCCGCTCCGTTGCCGGCTGGAAGCCGGCGCTCCCAGTGACTAGCGGGCGAGACGCCCGCGCTCCATAAAACGCAACGACGATACCATCGGGGGCGCGAAGCGCTTTGGAGTGCGGCAGTCCCCTGCCGCTTTCTTCGACCTCATGCGGAAAAAACCAAAGCGGCACAGGAGTGCCGCACTCCAAAGCGCTACGCGCCACCCTGCCAGCACCGGGAGCGCCGGCTTCCAGCCGGCTGGTTCACCTGCCAAGGTCAGCCTGCCGGCAAGGATGCCGGCGCTCCCAGTACAGTCGGCGCTCCCAGGCGCTCAGCGGCGACGGCGCAGCACAGCCAGCAGCGCAACCCCAGTCACGATCAGCGCCCAGGTGGACGGTTCCGGGATGGCGCTGTAGTTCAACAGCAGGTTGGCGCCCTGAAAGTCCAGCGTGAAGCCCGCGTCCACCGCCGCTTGATTCAGGCTCCACAGTTCAAGGCCGCCGCTGGTTTGGCCGCTGAGGATGGTCCAACTTCTATCACTCAACCCGTCGAGGCCGTTAAGCGCGTTGACCTGCACGAGGTTGTCACCGCTCAAGGCCAGCCCGTCGCTGAAGTCCAGCCAATCATAATCATCGTCAGCGGCGATATCCCATTGGTAAATCAAGTCGCTCCAAGTCAGCGCACCACTGAGTATCAGCGTGCCCGTGGACAACACACCGCCGCCGGTGAGGCCCGCGCCCGCCTCGAGGGTGAGGAGCGCCCCGCTGATCGTGCCACTGCCGCCGAAGACACCACCTTCACTGACATTGACCGCGCGGTCGAGCGCCACAACGCTATCGTAAACGAACGCCCCGCCGGCGCTGACGTTGACCCCCGCCGTGCGGCTCAAACTGCCGCTGCCGCTGACCAACAACACCCCGCCGCTGACAGTGGTGCTGCCGGTGTAGGTGTTCAGGTTGGTCAACGTCAGCGTGCCGCTGCCGACCTTGGTCAGCGCGCTGACGTAGTTGGTGGCGGTGTCTTGATAGAGAGCGGTGTATTGCGCGTAGGAGCCGTAGTTGCTGATGTTGCCGTCAAAAGTGCCGCTGAGGTTGAGGCTGCCGACTTCAAAAACCGCGGTGCCGCTGGCCACGCCGCTGCGCAGGGCCACGCGGCCGCCACAATTAGGGTCGGGCACCAACAGCGCGCCGCCGGTAACGGTTGAACTGGTGGCCAGATTGCCGATTTTGAAAATTTGGTTCTCCACGCCGGTTTGCAGCGTCAGGACGGTGAAATACTGGTCGGCAACATAGCCGTTGGATTCCAGGGTCAGGTCGGTGTGCGACCAGTCGGCCACGGCATTGCTGGCGGTGAAGAAGGTGTAATTTCTCACGCCGACGGGGTTGACCCGCAGTTTCAGCTCGCCGGTGAATTCGCTCAGGTCGCCGTTGATGGCGGTGGAGTTGTCAACGCCGCTGTTGCCGAGAAAGTTGGCTTCTATCACCAACTGGCCGTCGCCGTACCATTTGTTGTTAAACCGGATGTTACGAGTCACGTTCCGGTAATAAATGCCGTTATTGGTGCCGGTGATGAGCAGGTCGTTGGTCAGGCCGGTGGTGTTCCAGCCGATGACGTAACCGTCGTCCCTGAGCGCAAAGCCGCCGTTGCCCGCCAGCTGCAGGGTGCCGGTGCCGAACCAGCCGACGTTGTTAACTTGCATGGTCGTGTAGCTGTTAATGTTGTCATGGATGGTGACGCCGCCGGTGAAGGTGTTGGCATTGTAACTGGTGGTCAGGCCGAGGTTGGTGGTGGCGGCGTTGCCGCTGATGTCGAGGTGGACGTTGCCGCTGATGTTGACGCCAAGGAGACCCATAATAGAAGTCGCATAGGTGCCGCTCGGGGCGATAATCAGGCTGGCAGTGGCGGCGGCATCGTTGGTGATTTCCGCCGGCGTCGGCGAGATGCCGTCGCCATACACCCCGGCCACCCGCAGGTCGTGCCCGTTCAGGTTCAGCGTGCCGCTGTAGGGCATCAGCGCCATGGCTTGGGTCGCGTCGCCCCAGTCCGCGCCGAGCTTGAGGACGCCGTCGTTCAGCGAGATGAGGCCGCTGGTGGCGGTGGCGATGGCCTGCGGCAGGAACGAGCCGCTCAGCACCAGCGTGCCCTGCCCGGCCTTGGTGATGGAACGGGCCACGAGGTCTGAGTCGATCGTCAGCTCGCCGCTGCCGCTCTGCCAGATCAGAAACTCGTCACGGTTGTCCTGCCCCATCCGCAGCGTGCCGGTGCTGACGGTGTAATTTTCCGCGCCGACATACATCAAGCCGCCGCTCTTCACCGTCAGCGTGTAACCGTCGAGATCGAGCAGGTTGTCGTTCTCGTCGCCGGCGATGCTGTCCAGCTTCAGCGAATTGATGGTGGCGCTTTCCGTCGTCTCGTTGCCGCCAATGAACAATACGTTGACGTTTTCATCAACAGTGGCGTTGTAATCGTCGAACGCCTTGATGTAATTGTCCGTGTCCTTGAACGCCCAGTCGCGCCCGGTGCTCCCCTCGCCGCCGACCGTCACCCACGGGCGGATGATGCCGTTGAAGTTGGCGTTGCCCTTGTCGAGGCCATAGTCGGCGTTGGTGGTGTAGATGAGGCCGCTGGTGCCGATATCCATCGTGGCGTTTTGGAGGCCGGCGAATGGCGTGCCGTTGAAATTGTTGGACCGGTTAATGCCGGTGGTGCTGATGGTGGCGGTCGAGTCGGCGCTGCGGTCAAACACCGCATTGCCGCCGCTGTCTTGAATATAATGACCGAAGATTATCAAGTTGACCACTTCCTGCGTGCTGCCGCCGTCCAAATAAATCCGGCTGCCGTTGACAATGCCAAGGTTGCCGTGCAGCTTGACCTGATCTGTGTCTGTGGTGCGGTAATCCAGCACCAGATTGGCATCGAGCAGACTGAAGCCGCCGCTGATGTTGTTGGAGCCGGTGAGCCGGATTTCGCCATAAAAAATCGAGCCGCCGTTCCAATTGGAAAAGTCGGTGCAGTTGATGTCGCCGATGACCGTCACCGGCAGCGGCTGGCCGGTTTGCAACGGATGATAGACGTCGTAATTCGGGCCGAGCACTCGAAAGACCTGGCCGAGCGTGTCAATGCCGCCCAGCGTCAGCGTGCCGCCGACCATGCTGTTCTGGATTCCATAAGAGCCGAACACCGTGCCGGTCACCGTGATGTTGTTACCGGCAGTCCAGTCGGTTTGGTTATTAAAGACCAGCATGCTGTTGTTGCTGATGTCCATCTGCACCAGCAGCGGCGCAGCGCCGTAATGGAACAGGCCGTTGCTGAGGGCCAGCGTGCTGCCACCGCCGCTGCCGCTGATAGTGTAAGCGGTGGTGCCATAGACTTCCACGCGTATCGACGACAGGGCCGAGGTGCTGGTCAACGTCAGCGCCTCGCCGTGGGTGCCGTTGAAAACCATCCAATCTCCGCTGCCCGGCGCCGTGGTGCTTGGCGTGCCAGCCCCGCTGCTGGGCGGCGTGGCGCCGATATTCCAGTTGCCGGGGGTATCCAACTTGAGATCATCGGCAGAGCCGCTCCAATACAGGTAATTCGCTGACGCTGACGAAAGCAGCGCCCCGCCCGTGATGACCAATACACTACCTATCAGTTTGATTATCGCTATGTTCATAACTTATCCTCCAGTTGAGTTACCGCAGACAGACCGTCAGGGCCCGGCACGACGGCAATATCAAGCGCCGCCGGGCGGCAACCGCCGGCAACACCTGTTGAAAAAAGAGGAGAAAAACTACTTGCGGTTCCGCTTACGCTGAAATTGGCAAATTTATAGAACGCTGAACGCTGAACGCTGAACGCTGAACGCTGAACGCTGAACGCTGAACGCTGAACGCTGAACGCTGAACGCTGAACGCTGAACGCTGAACGCTGAACGCTG
>JAISDC010000286.1 GCA_031265105.1 Verrucomicrobiales bacterium | reverse complement strand
CACCACCGGACGCGAGGAGTAAGCGAAAATAGTGCCGGAAGTGCCCAGGCTGGCGGTGACCACGCCAAGCTTGGTGTTGCCGGTGCCGATCGCCGCCATCATGTTGTCGCCGCCGCCAGCAGCAATCACGATACCCGCCGTCAACCCCAGGCGTTTCGCCACCTCAGCCCGCAACACACCGGCCGGCTCACTGGCGGGACTGATCGCCGGCAGTTTGGACCCTAGCAACGGATCAATCGCGTTGATGACCGGCTCGCTCCAGTTGCGAGTCTTCACGTCGAAGAAACCGGTGCCCGAGGCGTCGCCCGCCTCCATGCGACGGTTGCCGGTCAGGTGAAAGTTCAAGTAATCGTGCGGCAGCAACACGGTATGCAGGTGCTTGAAATGCTGCGGCTCGTATTGTTTGAGCCAGGCAACCTTCGACGCGGTAAAGCCGGCGGGAATCCCGTTGCCGGTCAGCGCCACCGCGCGCTCCAGACCGCCCAGGCGGTTGACCAACGAATCCGCCTGCGCGGAGGTGCTGGTATCGCACCACAACTTGGCGGGACGCAACACCTCGCCCTGTGCATTGAGTGGCACGAACCCGTGCTGCTGACCGGACACGCCGATGCCCTTGACCGCGCCGGCTTTCACCCTGGCGGCGAGCAGCGCTTGCTTGATGGCGGCCTCCATCGCCTTCACCCAAACCCGGGGATGCTGTTCCCTGGCGCCGGCAGGCAACCCTTCGATGAAACCATAAGCGGAGGATGCCGAACCCAGGATCTTTCCGTTTTTCCCGTCAATGACAATCGCCTTGGTGCTTTGCGTGCCGCTGTCAACACCGATAAAATACTCGCTCATAGCGCGTTGATGGTAACTGCTTTGAAAAATAAATCGAGCAAAAAGCCTCACCGTCAGCGGTCAGGAAAACTTAACCGCGGAGACGCGGAGATTTTTTTACAGGGAGACCATGGAGTTCATGGAGAGCCAAGCAAAATAACTCTCCATGTCCTCCATGAACTCCCTGTAAAAAAATCTCTGCGTCTCGGCGGTTAATAACTCCGCCGCCCGGTGTTTTCGTAATAATTAATGTAGGCGCTATTGAGGACTTTGTACCCGCCGGGCGTGGGGTATTGGCCGGTGAAATACCAGTCGCCGGTGTGCTTGGGCAGCGCCTGGTGCAGATTCTCGACGCTCTGGAAAATCAACTTCACCTCGCCGTGCCATTGGTCGAGCCGCGGTGTCACCAACTGGGAGATTTTTTCTGAAATCTGCTGGTCGGTGAAACGGTCGTACAGACACTTCACATGGTTTTGCATGGCCGCGGCCGGCTGGTCCGCCTGGGCCAGGCAGTCGCGGTACACCTCCTGCAACAGCCCGCCCATGCCGTGCTCCTTGAGCAGCGCCACGGTGGCCTGGAAGGCGATGAATTTGCCGATTTCCGACATGTCAATGCCGTAGCAGTCGGGATAACGGATTTGCGGCGCGGTGGAGGCGATCAGGATTTTCTTCGGGTTCAACTGCGCGAGGATTTTGATGATGGAGTTTTTCAGCGTGGTGCCGCGCACGATGGAATCGTCCACGCAGACCAGCGTGTCGTCGGGCCGGATGGTGCCGTAGGTGATGTCGTACACGTGCGAGGCGAGCTGGTTGCGGTCGCTTTCCTGGCTGATGAAGGTGCGCAGCTTGATGTCCTTGTGGGCGACCTTGTCGGTGCGGGGCCAGCCGCGGAGAATCAGGCGGTCGAGCGCCTCCTCGGTCAGCGCGCCCTGCCGCGCGGCCTGGAGAATCTCGTCGCGCACTTCCAGCCGGCGGCGCAGGCGCAACGATTCTAACAGGCCGTAATAACCGATTTCCGCCGTGTTCGGGATGAAGCTGAACACCGAGTGATCGAAATCATGGTCGATTTCCCGCAGGATTTGCTCGCTGAGCAGGGCGCCGAGCCGCTTGCGCTCGCGGTAGATTTCCTGGTCGTTGCCGCGGGAAAAATAAATGCGCTCGAACGAGCAGGATTGTTGCGGCACCGGCTCGTGATATTCGCCGCTGGAGAACTCGCCGGTCTTCTTGATGACGTACACCTGGCCGGGCTGGGCCTCGAGCACCTCATCGAACGCCAGGTCAAACACCGTCATCAACGGCGCGCGCTCGGAGGCGAAGGCGATGACCTCGTCGTTGGCGAAGTAGAACAGGGGCCGGATGCCGTGGGGGTCGCGCAGGGCGAAGGCGTCGCCGTTGCCGACCGCGCCGATCAGCGCGTAACCGCCGTCCCACGGGCGCGAGGCGTTTTTGATGATGTCAATCAGGTTGAGCTGGTTGCTGATGCCCTGCGCAATGTCAGCGCCTTGCAGGCCCGCGTCGCGCAGCTTGCGGTAAATCGCGTCGTGCTCCTGGTCGAGATAAAAGCCGACTTCCTCCAGCAGCGTCTGCGTGTCGGTGCTGAAAATGGGATGCTGACCGTGGTTGACCAGCCGCCCGTTCAAATCCTCGTTGTTGGTGATGTTGAAATTGCCGGCCAGCACCAGGTTCTTGGTCGGCCAATTGCTGCGGCGGAAATACGGGTGACAGGCGCTGATGTTGTAATCGCCGGACGTGCCGTAACGCAAATGACCGAGGTAAATTTCCGCGCCGTAATCGAAATTGTCCTTCACCGTCTGGGCGAACTCGGGATGAATGGTGCCGGCCTTGACCAGGCTGTCATAGTCGCTGAAGATTTTTTTGAAAATGCGATCCAGCGGATTGCGGCGCATCTCGCGCTCGCGAAAAATGTACGGGTAACCGGGCTTGATATCCAGCTTGACCGCCGCCACGCCCGCGCCGTCCTGGCCGCGGTTGTGCTGTTTTTCCAT
>JAISDC010000282.1 GCA_031265105.1 Verrucomicrobiales bacterium | reverse complement strand
CGCCGGCGACAAACAATTCAATCAACCGAGTTTGTTGCCGTACCTTCAGACGACTTTTCCGTTCATACATCGTAGCCATTGTTAGACCTTTTTTCGGTCCTTAGCTACTTCAGCCCCTTCAAAAATTCATGTGTCCGTTGTTGACGCTCGCTGACGATGGGAAAAATCATTCGATGCGAGAGGCGTTGGATGTTCTTGCGAAAAAATTTTCACTGACGAATGCGGAGCGCAGAGAATTATTGCCAAGTGGACGGCAGGAAATTTTTGCCAATCGCATCGCCTGGGCCAAGACTCATCTAAGGATGGCCGGGTTGGTGGAAATGCCAGCGCGCGGAGTTTTTCGGATAACAGACCAAGGGCTTGCCGTGTTACGGAAACATCCGCAATATGTTGATTTGCGCGTGCTGCGCGAACAACCGGGTTACTTGGCGGCGCGTAATGCCAAGCGCGAAAAGAACGGCACGCCCGCTGATGATGAAAAAATTACCGATGACACGCGGACGCCCGACGAGCAAATCGCGTCAGCGTCAGCGGCGTTGCGTCAAAATCTCGGCGCGGAATTGCTGGCCAAATTGAAAACCGTGTCGCCCGCGTTTTTTGAAAAACTGGTCGTGGATTTGCTCGTCCGCATGGGCTACGGCGGCACGCGCGAGGATGCCGGGCGCGCCATCGGGCGCAGCGGCGACGAGGGGATTGACGGCATCATCAACGAAGACCGGCTTGGTCTTGACGTGATTTACCTTCAAGCGAAAAAATGGGAGAACACCGTCAACCGTCCCGAAATTCAAAAATTTGCCGGCGCGCTTGAAGGCAAGCGGGCGAACAAAGGGATTTTCATCACCACCTCGAATTTTTCCGACAGCGCGTGGGAATATGTGAAAAACATCGGCAAAAAAATCTCGCTGATTGACGGTCAGCGGCTGTGGAACTTGATGATTGATTTCGACATCGGCACCGCCACCGCCGCCACTTACGAAATCAAGAAAATAGACCACGATTATTTCGACGAGGAAAACGGCTGACGATGAAGGTCACTGCTAGCGATGGGGATTTGACAAAAAATGAGGACTGACACCTTTTCAAGGTTTGAACAAGAAGTGCAATCTGCTTTTGCGTTTTTGATGGACGAGTTTCATTTTAGTAAAAAACAAAGCTCATCGCATAAAGTTTGCTATGAGTCGTCAAAAGTCAGGATTGACATCTGTCATGGTGATTACGATTTTGAAATTTTGCTAACTTTTGGACGAATGATGCCAGATCAATCGGTTGAGCAGTTTGACTTTGCTCTTTTTCTTCAGTTAGTAAATCCAGCACTTGAAAAATCACTTGGCGAACGAATTGCGGCTAAACCGGATAAGATACATGAAACCGTTCAGAAGCTGGCCGCTGCATTGCATTCCGAAGGGATGGGAATCATTAAGGGAGATGACAACACTTTTAACAGGATGAAGTCCGTTACATGGTGGCAGTTTAGGCCAGATGCATTGAAGTAAAAGAGTTTGTTAAAAAAATGAAGCGTGATACCTTTTACTTTTATTTTAAAAAACACCATCTTCAGCTATAATTGAAAAAATTAGCGATAATTATATGAATAGTGAAACAGAAAAAGCATCTGACTTGTTTAGAGAAGCTATTACCAATGCAATAGTTCCTATACAAACAGCACATATTATTAAAGACGATAAATTGGAGAATTTAAATCAAGTAGCATTGAAGCTAACTAATTTACTCAAGGGGCATGACTTGGTATCGAAATCTCTCTTAAACGAGTTTTATGGTATTGTGCAAATACTAAGAGCCGAAGCTCCTTACTTTGGCAATGATAAAATAAAATTACAGACGCTGGCTGATAAAATTGAACTTTATTTCGGGTTAATACTTGAAAACGAATCACTTGAAGATCGAATAGCTGGAGTCCCCCGCGTTATTTAACAGAAAGTAAAAGGTGTCAGTCCTCATTTTTTGATAAATATTCATCGCTGACGATGACCGCCACCATCAGTGTTAGTCACACGTGATAGCGCTATGAAAATGAATGCAGAAATGATTGAAAAGACAAAAAAACAATTAAATGAAGCTTTAGATGGGGTTGATGCATACTTAAATGATTGGCCTCAAAAACCTAAATATTTTACAACGATAAATGAATTGCGGCTTTTTGCCGTCAAAATCCGAGAAATGTTAGAGTCTATTGATAAAGGGCAAGCTGTTCCGATATTCGGCATTTGGCGGATTTTAGAAACTTGGCCATACAAAAATAGTTTAAGACAAAAGCTTGTTGAAGCAGAGTTTGCCTATGAGAAAATTACAAAAGGACCGTAAAAGGTATCGGTCCCCTATCGGGCTGTTGCCCAAATCATTTTAAGTAAAATTTATAAAAGGGGTCAGATAACATGCGAAGCGTTGGAAGTGGTAGAGTGAAGCAGAACTCAACCCAAGGAGCAACGTATGAGCAGTTATACAGGTATCGATTGGCATAAGCAGTATTCGGTGTGTTACAGTGTGGACGAAGAAGGCAACCGGCTAGGCGAAGGGCGCATTAACGGCAACGATCTGGCAGATTTTCAGGCGTATTTTGCGCGACTGCCCGGACCGCATGCGGTGGTGCATGAGGCGTGTTGGCACTGGGCGAAATTACACGAGTTACTGGAACAGGTGCCTGACATTACGCGGCTGGTGTTGTCCCATCCCTACAAGACGCGGTTGATCGCCGAGGCGCAAATCAAGACTGACCGGTTGGATGCCAAGGCGTTGGCGACGTTGTTACGCGGTAATTTAATCGCCACCGTGCATGTGCCTGGGCGGGAGTTGCACCAGCGCAAGCACGTGTTGCGCGAGCGGTTGCAACGGACGCAACTACGCACGATGGTGCGCAACCGCATCCACAACACGGTGGACCGCCAGCATGATTTGCCGTTGCCGCACTGCCGCGATTTGTTTGGGCGTAAAGGCTTGGCGGCGTTAAAGGAGGCCAAGTTGCCGGACGCGGAGCGGCAAATTTTAGCTGACGAACTGGCGTTGCACACACTGTTGCAAACGCAGATTCGCGCTACCGAACAACGGATTGTGGCGGACCACGAACAGCGGCCGACGGTGCAACGGTTGCAAAGCCTGCCCGGCGTGGGCAAAATTCTCGGGGCGGTCATCGCCGCGGAGATTGACACCGTCACGCGGTTTATCAGCGCGGACAAACTTTGCGCCTACGCCGGCTTGGTGCCGACCACCCATGCCAGCGGTGGCAAAATCAGGCACGGCAAATTGCTGCCGTTTTGCAACCAGCATTTGCGCTGGGCGTTTGTGGAGGCGGCCTGGGTGGCGGTTGGTTGCTCGCCTTACTTTGGCGCATATTATCACCGTCAGCGGGCACGCGGCAAGCCAGCCAACACGGCGATCATGATTACCGCCAGAAGGATGTGCCAAATTGTTTGGAGGATGCTAAAAGAAGAACGCGATTTTTGTCCGGCAGTGCCGGCACAAAACCAACGTCCCCGGTCGCTCGCCATAACGACTGAAGGACACCGCTAACGGTGTCGCTTCTTGGGTCAGAATCGAGGACCGGGAATCTGAGGTTTTATCATGCCGGGGGAAACCGCCGCCAAGAGAAGTATGATCACGGTATCTACGCGAATGACCAGCCGGGCTGCCTAACAACTAAGGAACGATAGTTATGCATTAAAAATATCAACTTTGCCATTGACAACGTTTTTCAGAGAAGTCGTCATTCTTTGACAGATGAATAAAATTAAAAGAGGTAAATGATAAGATTAAAAATAAAACAGAAGATAAGAGAATTTGTCAAGAAATGAAGACTAACCTCTTTTATCTTTTACTTAAAAGCCCTTCTGATGGTTCTCCCAATACAAACTTTGATGCTAATACTTCAAAATATCCGTTGCTACTTAAAAAAATTGCATAGTGTTTGGCATTATTAAAAATGCTTGCCGCCCAATTGGATTTTTCAACTTCAGCAATAGATTCGTATGATTCAGGAACAAATCCATCGCTATGCAATTCAGATCGAAACCTATAAGCAACAATATTATTAAAATATATTATACCGATATAGTCTTTACCTTCTTTTCGATATTCAAACTCTAAGGTTAATACAAGGCCATCTGAAGTTAAGCGAGTATCACCACAACCCGATTGAGGTATTGGTAAATCAGCAATTTTTTTAGTATTCATTCCGGAAAAGTTAATGAAGTTCCATTAGACCCAAGCATATTTCGCTCTAGTTGTTTTGATAGTGGAAAAGGGGGCAGTCGTCATTTTTTGACAAATTCTTTTATTTTCTGTTTTATTTTTAATCGCATCATTTGCCTCTTTCAATCCTGCTCATCTGTCAAGAAATGAAGATTGCCCCCTTTATGGTCGCTGGATAGCTGTTATCCTTGTGGGGTCGAATGAGACTATTGCATTTTCCCCAACTTTGACAATTTCTTTACCCCACGCGACGTAAACATCACTAATCGTAGTGTCATCATCAAGGATGACATTGACGCGTGTCACACCATAACTACATTCCGGCATCTGTAGGATTTGCTCCTCGAATTTAGATGGAATTTCCATAATACTCATTTAATTCTTTGAGGAAGATAACTTCTAAAACTAAAATGGAGTAGTCCTCATCTTTGACAAATTTTTAATCTTATCATTTATTTTTTCAGTCTCACTCATTTGTCAAAAAATGAAGACTGACTCCTTTCCTCTTTCCTGCCACTGTCAGCGTTACTCACTGGCGGGCAATTCTATACGTGGAAACAACGGCTCCGGTTTGCCGACTTTCGTGTCGGCGGGGATTGACGGCCACGCCGGATTTTCCGTCACCGGCAGCGGCGGGAGGTGGCCGAGTTGCGACAGGATGTTCTCCGCGGTGGCCGGCAAAATGCAGCCGATTTCCCCGGCTAACAAATATATCGCCGCCGCCATTTCCGCGAGCACGACATCGAGACGGCCAGCGTCAGCGGGGTGCTTCGCCAGTTGCCACGGCGCGTTTTCGTCGGCGTACTGATTGACGCGGATGATGCCTTTCCACAATTCCATCAACGCAATGTGAACCTGGATCTTGTCCATGTTGTCGCAGAACGATTTGACCGCGCCGCCGACTTCGCGCCGCAGGTTTTCCTCGCTCACCGTCAGCGCCGCGTCACCGGCAGCGGGGATGACCCCGCCGCGATAGCGCGCAATCATGGACACCGTGCGGTTGACCAGGTTGCCGAGCGTGTTGCCCAGCTCGCTTTGGTAGCGCAGGTGAAATTGCGCGGACGAAAAATCCGCGTCGTAACCCACCGCCATCTCGCGCATGACGAAATAGCGGAACGCGTCCACGCCGTAAGTCTCGATCAGCGTCAGCGGGTCAACCGAGTTGCCGGTGGATTTGCTCATCTTCTCCTTGTTTTGCGTCCACCAGCCGTGCACCAGCAGCAGCTTCGGTAGCGGCAGTCCCAGCGCCCGCAGCATAATCGGCCAGTAAATCGCGTGCGCCGGCACCAGGATGTCCTTGCCTATCACATTAATACCCGGCCACCAGTCGCTGACGGTGACGCCGTCGTAGCCGATGACGGAGATGTAACTCAGCAGCGCGTCGAACCACACATAGGTGACCTGCTCCGCGTCGAACGGCAGCGGGACGCCCCACGCCAGCCGCGCGCGCGGGCGCGAGATGCACAGATCGGGGATGGGCTGCTCCAACGCGCCGAGCACTTCCCTGGTACGGAAGTTCGGGAAAATCCAGTCGGGATTTTGTCGTAGGTGTTCGACCAGCCAGCCCTGGTACTGGGACAGCTTGAAATAATAAACCTCCTCCGCCAATTCAATCACATCGCCGAAAATTTCCGGGAAGCGACCGTCAGCGCCGCGGTCTTTTTCAGTCAGGAACTGTTCCTGCCGCGGGCTGTAAAAACCTTGATAGACACCCTTGTAAATTTCCCCGGCGTCGAACAATTT
Organism: Verrucomicrobiales bacterium; assembly: GCA_031265105.1. Classification (GTDB taxonomy): domain Bacteria; phylum Verrucomicrobiota; class Verrucomicrobiia; order Methylacidiphilales; family JAAUTS01; genus JAIRPN01. Next base: position 8,075 of record JAISDC010000282.1, on the reverse strand, counting down.
TTGCAGGCAACGCTGCACGACCGCCTTGTGACGCGGCTGCGTGGTGCGGACAAAATCATCGAACGACACGTTCAGCCGGCGGTACAATTGTTCAAAATTCGCGGCCATCGCGTCGCAAAATTCCTGCGGGTCGCGGCCCTGCTGCTGCGCGCTCTGCTGCACCTTGATACCGTGCTCGTCAAGGCCGGTCAGAAAAAACACCCGCTGACCGTGGCGGCGCTGGTAGCGGGCTAACACGTCGGTGAGTACTTTCTCGTAAGCGTGCCCGAGATGGGGCAGCCCGTTGACATAATCAATCGCCGTGGTGATATAGTATTTTTCCGCCATAAAGGCGGTGATGTTACCGCTGACAACGACAAAGAACAACCAGAACTTCCGTCACCGCCAGCGACACAAGATGCAACTTAACCCTGCGTGCGCCGGCCGCTTTTTACATTGAGGCATTCGGGCAACATCGCTGACCGTCAGCGTATTGTCTTACCGGTAACTTTTGATTTTTGCGGGCCGGATTTTGCGCTACCTTTGATTGATGTCGCCGCTCCGTTATTTGCTGCCGCTGCTGTTCGCCGTCGCGATGTCGCGCGCCGTCCCCGCTGACAGTGATCAAGCGCCGGGCCACGTCCGGGCCGCGCTGGTCAGTGAGACGCTGACGGTGACGGCGGGGCAACCGTTCACCGTCGCGCTGCATTTCACCATCGCGCCCGGCTGGCACACGTATTGGCGCGACCCCGGCGCCGCGGAGTTGCCGACCAGGCTGGCGTGGACCGCGCTGCCGGCAGGTTTCACCGTCAGCGACATTCTCTGGCCCGCGCCGCAACGCTTCACCATCGGCGGGCTGACCAGTTACGGTTACGCAAACGAGGCGTGGCATTTGATAACGGTCACGCCGCCGAAAATTTTGCCCGCCGACCGTGACCTCGTTTTCCGCGCCACCGCCGACTGGCTTGAATGCGCCGACCTCTGCGTCCCCGGCACGGCGGATTTGTCGCTAACGCTCACCGTCAGCGACCGCGCCACCCCCGCGCCGCAATTCGCCGCCATCCAGGCCGCGAAAAAATTAGTCCCCGCCGACCGTGAAAAAACTCCCGCCGCGTTCCCGCTGATGCTGACCCTCGCCTTCCTCGGCGGCCTGGTGTTGAATTTAATGCCGTGCGTTTTCCCCATCCTCGGCGTCAAAATCCTCGGCTTCATCAACCAGGCCGGTCGGGACAAAAAACAAATTATCCGGCACGCGCTGCTGTTCACCGTCGGCATCCTTGCCTCGTTCTGGCTGCTGGCGGGCGCGCTCATCGCCCTGCGCGCGGGCGGGCAGCAACTCGGCTGGGGCTTTCAACTGCAATCGCCCGTGTTCGTGTACGCGCTGACAGTGATTTTATTGTTATGCGCCCTCAACCTCGGCGGCGTGTTCGAGTTCACCGTCGCGCTGACGGGCTGGCCCGGCTGCCGCCGCGGCGAACCGCAAAACCAACTCGCCGCCTCGTTCCTCTCCGGCGCGCTGACGGTGGCGCTGGCGACGCCGTGCGCCGCGCCGTTCCTCGCCACCGCGCTCGGCTCGGCGCTGACCCTGACGGCGGGGCCGGCGCTGCTGCTGTTCACCGCCACCGCCCTGGGCCTCGCCGCGCCATACCTCAGCATCAGCGTCTGCCCGAAGTTGCTGGGCCACCTGCCCAAGCCCGGCGCGTGGATGCTGACGCTGAAACAACTGCTCGCCTTCCCGCTCTACGCCAGCGCCGCGTGGCTGGTGTGGGTGCTCGCCGCGCAAGTTGACGCCGGCGCGTTGTTGCGCGCGCTGCTGACGCTGACGGTCATCGCCTGCGCCGCGTGGCTGTACGGTCACGGTCAACGGGCCGGCACGAACCGGCGGCAATGCATCACCGTCGCGTGCGCGTGGCTGCTGCTGTTGGCGGCGTTTGTTCGCGGCGCGCCCTTCACCGCCGCCGCTGACGGCGACCCAATCAACTGGCAACCGTGGTCGCCCGAACTGGTGGCGCAAGCGCGCGCCGACGGTCGCCCCGTCTATGTGGATTTCACCGCCCGCTGGTGCGCCACGTGCCAGACTAACAAAGCGCTGGTGTTCGGTTCCAAGGCCGTGCGCGAGAAGTTCCGCGAACTGGGCGTCGTCACCCTCAGCGCCGACTGGACCAACCGCGCCCCGCGCGTCACGCAAGAACTCGCCCGCCACGGCAAATCGGCGGTGCCGTTCACCTTGCTCTACCTCCCCGCTGCCGATGAGCCAATCGAATTGCCGACACTGCTCACGCCTAACATTGTACTGGACGCGCTCGGCCGCTGACAGCGATGGTTTGACATCCCGTTTTCTGCTGCTTTGATATTGGCATGAGAACCACGCTGACCTTGGACGATGATATTTCCAAGCTGCTGGAAAAACAGGCGCGCGCTGACCGTGTCAGTTTTCGCCAAGCGGTCAATAACACCTTGCGCGCCGGCTTGAACATGACCGTGCCGAAAAAAAATCCGCCGTTTCGGGTCAAACCATTTACGCTGAAGTTCAAGCCTGGTATTGATTTGAACACGGTGAATTTCAATCATCTCGCCGATGATTTGGCGGATGAGGAATTGATTAAAAAACACCGCGCGTCCTTATGATAATCCCGGACGTCAATTTGCTGATTTACGCTTACAATCGCGGGGATGAAAATCATCCGGCGGCAAAAAAATGGTGGGAAAAATGTTTGAATGACAAAATTCCGATTGGTTTATGCTGGGTGGTAATCGGCGGATTCTTGCGAATCATTACTCATCAGCGGCTGACCGTGCGCCCCATGTCGCTTGAACAAGCCTGCGGTTACGCGGAAGAATGGCTGCGGCAGTCTCATGTTTTCATCATTCATCCCGGCGAAAATTTTGTTGCGACTTATTTTTCTTTATTAAAAAACAGCCATGCCAGCGGCAACCTCACCACCGACGCCCATCTCGCCGCGCTCGCCATCGAATACCAAGCCGAGCTTCACAGTCACGACGCGGATTTCGCGCGTTTCCCCGGCTTGCGCTGGATAAATCCGCTGACAGTCAAATAACCGCCGCTGACGGTGAGCCGTTATTCAGGACAGCGCGCAAGGTCGGGACAACTTTGCAGGATTTTTTTATCGAACGTGTAGAGCGGTGCCGCCAGATTTTCCGCCAGCGCGATGTATTGACTGTCATAACCACTACAACCGGTGCGACGGGATACCGCCAAAATTTGCCCGGGCGTAATCGTGTAAGTCGCGCCGCTCATCAATGTCAGCGCCTTTTTCAAAACCTCCTCCGCTGACGATGACGACATTTTGCCAGCCCGCTCGCACGTGCATAGCACATTGACAAATTCATCCAGCCACAAGCGCGGCGCAATCCACTCGGAATCTACGGCAAACAGCCGTTCAGTGGCGGCGTTTTTCTCACCTTCAGTCAGGAAATACACGATGATATTGGCATCGACGACAATCATTCCCGCCCCTCGTGAATTGCATTGTACAAGAAATCTTGGTCAAGTGTCACCCGCATGGAACGCCGCATCTTGCGAACGCTCTCCAACAATTCCGCACGGTCAGCGCGAACAGGAAGCGTGTTTTTTTCCAAGACATGAATGACAAACTTGTTCATGCTCCGGCCGCTTTGCGCCGCGGCTTTTTTCAACCGCTGATACACAGGCTTGGGCACATCCTTGATGGTGATGTTCATGGCATTAGAATGGCACCATTTTGGTGCCGTGCAAGAACTATACCGCTAACAATGAACAGCGCCGTCAACGCGGGGCAAACATGATGATACCCGCGCCGACCAGACACACCGCGGTACCGGTTAAATCCCAGCGGTCGGGCGTGATTTGCTCCACACCGCGCATCCAGACGAGCGACGCCAGCAAATAAATCGCACTGTAAGCCGCGTAACCGCGACTGGCGCTGACGGTGTCCACCTTGGTGAGCGCGAAGGCGAACAACGCCAGCGCCGGCACTCCGAACCACAACATCGCCGGTCCGCGTTGCAAACGCAGCCACAGCCAAACAGCATAGCATCCGGTAATTTCCGCAAAACCGGCAAGTATCAACCAAAAAATAGAGCGCATAACTTCGTTACACCGCCCCCGCGCACGCCTCGGTCTTCAATATCAGCGCCTTCTTCCCATACTGTTGCTCATACGCCGCTGACAGTGACGCGCAGAATTGCTCGACATCCTTCCGCCGGACCAAGTTAATCGTCGCCCCGCCGAAGCCGCCGCCGCTGAGGCGCGCGCCGAGGCAGGCGGGGGATTTTTTCGCCTCGGCGACGAGGAAGTCCAGTTCCTCGCAACTGTTCTCGAAATGGTGAATCGAACTCTCATGCGACTCGAACATCAGCGCGCCGAATTCCGCCATCTTGCCGGCAGTCAAAAACTCCTTCGCCCGCGCCACGCGGTCATTCTCCCCGACCACGTGCGCGGCGCGTCGGTAGGCGCGCTCCGGCAGCTTCGCCCGCGCTGCTGCCAAGTCGCTGACAGTCACATCCCGCAACGCCCGCACCCCTAACAACCGCGCCGCCGCCTCGCACGACTCGCGCCGCTCGTTGTACTCGCCCGCCGTCAGCGCGTGCTTCACCCCGCTGTGCGCGATGACGAACTCAACGTCAGCGTCCAGCGGCAGATGGTCAATGGCAAACGTCCGGCAATCAATATACGTCGCGTGATTCTTCTTGCTCAACGCCACCGAGATTTGGTCGAGCAACCCGCACTTCACCCCCGCATACGTGTGCTCCGCCGCCTGGCCGACGCGCGCGATGTCCAGCCGCGACAGCTTATACGGGTACAATTTTTGCACCGTCAGCGCCGCGGCAATCTCCAGCGCCGCGCTGCTGCTCAATCCCGCGCCGACGGGAATCGTGCTCGTGATTTCCGCGTCGAACCCGCCGACGCTGACGCCGCGTTTTTGCAACTGCGCGACAACACCGAGAATATAATTCGCCCACGACTCCCGTTTTTGCGGCGCGAGGTGGTCGAGCCGGCCCGACCAATGGCGCTCAAACGTGCGCGCGTACAAATTAATTTCCTCGCTGTCATTGACATCGGCGCTGATGGTGGTGCCGAAGGAAATGGCCAGCGAGAGCACCAGCCCCTCATTGTAATCGGTGTGGTTGCCGAGCAGTTCCGCGCGGCCCGGGGCGTAGGTGGTCACGTTCATAAGCGCGGCCACCATAACCGGCGGGATAATAAATTCAAATGAAAACCGGTTGCTGCCGCTGGCCGTGGGTTTTTCATCCGCAGATCTTAACCGCGGAGACGCGGAGATTTTTTATTGATGAACCACCAAGACACCAAGACACGAAGGCTATTTTTCAAATAAACCTTCGTGCCTTGGTGTCTTCGTGGTTCGAATTGTTTTTAGAACTGATGACGATAGCCGGCGGTTAGACCCCAGGGTTTGTCGTATTTGTCGCCGAAGGAGGCTTCGTAGTCCAAGTGGAGCTGATTGTCAGCGTCGAGTTGCCAGATGAGGCCGCCGCCGAGTTCGGCTCTGGCACCGTCGGTGTTGGCGCGGGTGTGTTGGTAGCCGTTGTGGAGGGTGCCGCCGCTGCTGATGGTTTCGACGCCGCTGATTTTGATGTAGGGCTGTAATGCGCCGCTGTTGGTGAGGTTGATGGTGCGACCGAAGAGGCTGCCGAGGCGGAGTTGCAGGGCGTCGAGGTCTTGGGCGCTGATGGTCATGGGGCCGGCGGTGTAGTTCTCGGCGAGGATGTGGAGGTAGTTGACTTGGAACTGTGGCTCGATGAACCAGCCGTCAGTAAATGTGAACTTGTTGCCAATCTCAATGCTGCCGCCGAGGTTTACGTCGCTGTAGTTGGCGGTGAGTTGGGTGGTGCCATACGGGGCTTTCAAGTCGTTGTTGACACTGGCGGCTTTGAAGGTGGCGTCGATGTAGAAGCCGCTGCTGTGGAGCCAGGTGGCGTAGAGGCCGCCGTAATAGCTGTTGAGTTCACCGTCAGCGCCGGGGGTGCGGTAGTCGAGGTCGCTTCTGCCATAGCCGGCATAGACGCCCAAGTATAGGTCACTGTCAGCGCTGATGGTGAACTTGTGATCCGTGCCGAGATCGACGCCGTAGATGAGTTGTTCGTAGGCTTTGCCGGCGACTTGGCTGCCGATGTTTAGCTGTTGGCCGTAGCTTCTGAGCCAGATGTTTTCGATGAGATGGTCGGCGCTGATGGTGGTGACGGCTTTGGCGTCTTTGCCGCTGACGGTGACGGGGTTGGCGTGGTTGAAGCGCAGTTCGCCCATTCTTTTGAGCAAGCTGTTTTGCTGGGCGAACCACATGGCTTGTTGGATGGCTACGCTGCTATTGAGGACGGCGCCGGCGGGGCTGGTGCCTTGTTTGATGAAGTGGTCGCCATCTTTGATGATGGTGTCGATGCCCCAGTCGATGGGATCCCATTGCCAGTTTTCCGTGCCCTTGCCGGTGACCTTGCCGGGGAGGACGTCGTTGGGGTTGAGTTTGCCGTTGCCAGTGGTGTCGATGTGGACGGTGCCGTCACCGTCAGCGGTATCCACAGTGATAGAGCCGCCTTCGCCGGTGTCGGTGTTGACGCTGATGTTAACGGTGCCGGTGTGGGTCATGTTGTCGAAGATGACTTCGTAATTACCGATGTTCCAGGTGCCATTGTTTTCGCCGTAGTTGCCGTGGCTGTTTTTGTTGAAGGTCCATACGCTGTCGCCACCGGTGATGAGGTTGCCGCCATTGTAGCCGCCTTGGCCGGTGGCGCTGTTATCGAGGATGACGGTGACGGCGCTGCTGCCGCTTTGGGTGATGTCGCCGAGCAGGGTGCTGCCGGTGCCGCTGACGGTGAGATCGATGATGGCATGGTCGTTGCCGCTGACGGTGCCGGTGATGGTGGTGCCGTGGCTGCCGCTGAGGGTGAGGTTGGTGTCCTCGATGCCGGTGATGTTGCCGGTGAGGGTGCTGTGGTCGAGGTTGAGGGTGGCGGTACTGCTGCCTTTGAGGTTGGTATCGCCGGTGATGGTGACGCCGTCTGTCACGGTGATGTTGGCAACATTCATGGTGTCCGCGGTGTACGGCTCGCCGTCGGCGAGGGTGCCGGTGATTCGGTTGTTAATCTCGAAGGCCGAGGTGCCGCTCAGTTGCGCATTGCCGGTGAGGGCAATATCATAGGTGCCGCCCGCGCTGGTCACTGCATCGGGGTCGGTATTGGCGGTCGTGCTTGAGTAGGTACCAATCAACACCGCCGGGCCGTTTTCCGCATAAACTGAACCGCCGTCCATGACAATGGTGTTGGTTTTGTCGTGGCCGTTGCGTTCCTGGTTGGTGTAAATCCCCACCGAGTTCTGTCCGCTAACTTCAATGGTTACGTCATGCATGAACAGCGCGTTGTTGCCTGCGCCGCCAATAGCTGCCCCGATGGCATTGGAACCGGTAGTGACGAGGGTGCCGCTGCGCAGGATCAGGGTGTTGTCGCCGATGCCTTGGGCTGAAGCGTAGCCCGAACCAACAATGCTGCTATGCGCGCCAGTCCCCTCGGTGCGCACGGTGAAATTCTTCACTTCCAATAAGGTGCTGTTGCCTTCCAAAACAATGCCATGTCCACTGCTGCCGTGGGTCGTCATGGTCAGGCCGCTGATGGTGCCGGTGGAGTGGACGTAGTAAACACCGAAGACCGCATTATTGAAGGTCTCGACAGTGAGATTTTGTCCGTCCACTTGGCGGGCGAAATTGATGACAAAGGCGTGGGATCCCCATTGGCGACTCATGATGCTGACGTTTTCCACCCAGCCGGTGGCTTGGCTGCTGTAGCAAATGCCATAGCCGCCGACCTCACTGGTGAAGGTACCGCCGGTGATGGTCATGGTGGAGAAACCGGTCGCATATGCAGCGTGGCCGGCACTCACTGTTCCGCCGGTGCTGGTGACATCGTACAAGTCCAGCCGGCCCTGGTCATAAACGTAGGCACCATAGCGACCAGCGTTGTTAACGGCGGTGCCGCTGAGGGTGAGGCGGGTGCCGCTGTAGAAGGTCTCGCTGCCGCTGACTTGCAGGGCGGCGGTGCCGGAGACGGCTTCGTAGATTTTGTCCGCCTCGGACTCAGTGCCGGTGGTG
>JAISDC010000209.1 GCA_031265105.1 Verrucomicrobiales bacterium | reverse complement strand
CGTTGATAAACCGCCGGTTGTCTTGGGCAATCCCGCCCCATTGACCGCGCTCGCCGGGCAGGTGCGGTTTTAAGATCGCCCATACCCGGTCACTGATGTCATGTCGATGATAGTCTGCCCTCATCCACTCAGCTTATCGCCCGCGTCAGCCAATGTACAGATTATTCTCCGTCCTCGTGACTACACTATCTAGGCTGTTATGCTGCCGCCCCGTTGGGGCTAAGATGCGCACTGTTTTTTACAGGGAGACCATGGAGTTCATGGAGGTTAAAAAAAGAATCTCCACGTTCTCCATGATCTCCCTGTAAAAAAAATCATGAAAACCCTTGCTTTAGTGCGACGATTAATGTAACGTCGCATTTGTTGTCGGCGTAAGCTGATGGTGACCACCGAAAAAACATGGGTGGTTTAGCCAAGGTGAAAAACCGATAACCACTTGAAGATGATTGCCCTAAGTCATAAACAAAGTGAATCGCGCTCACGCGCTCACGCGCTCACGCGCTCACGCGCTCACGCGCTCACGCGCTCACGCGCTCACGCGCTCACGCGCTCACGCGCTCACGCGCTCACGCGCTCACGCGCTCACGCGCTCACGCCAAGCCGTTAATTTCTCGGCAAGGCTTTACTCTCTTCATTCCCCTTCCGGCACAGTCCACCTTCCAGCGTCAGCGGCGCGTAGCGGGAGCATCAATTTTCATGGCCGCGAAAGAACGCAGGGAACGCAAAGGAGATTGTTGTTTAAACAAATCTTTGCGCTCTTTGCGTTCTTTCGCGGCCATACTAATAACAACCGGCAGATCAATCGGGAGCAAACATCATGAAAACTAACCAATATACATTGTGGAAACTGGCGCTGACCGTCACCCTGTCACTGTCAGCGGCGTGGCAATCTCAGGCGCGGACTTGGAGCGCGACGCCGGAGGATAACAAATTCAGCAACAACGCCAACTGGAGCGACACCAGCGGTGCCATTTGGTATTTTGGAGCTTCTTCCACCACGAATTTGCTCAACGACCTCGATGCCGCCCCGGTGATTCAGGAAATAAATTACCGCAACGCCGCCTACAGTATCAGCGGCGGCACCATCGCGCTCACCGCGCAGATTCGCAACCAGATGACCGTCTCGCAAACCATCGGCAGCACGCTGTGGTTGCAAGGTAATATCAAATTTCAAAATGACACTCCCGGCGGCGACTTCTACCTCACCGGCACCGTGGTCAATTACGGCGGCGACCGCACCCTCACCACCGATTTGAAAGGCAACACGCTGCACATCGGCGCGCTGGCGGTCAGCGAAGGCGACACCGCCCGCATGTTCACCCTCAGCGGCACCGACCAGACCTTCATCGGCAGCGTCACCGGTTCCGGCGCGGCGTTCAACAACAGCGGCTTCGGCGGCTTTCACAACCGGCTCGTCAACACGCTGACCATCACCGGCAGCGGCAGTTACACCGGCGACGTCACGCTCGGCCAGGTCAGCAACACCATTTTGGATTACACCGCCGGCGACGGTGCCCGGCTGGGCTTCGGCGGCGCGTTGAATGTCCGCAGCAATGCCACGCTGACATTGCATGGCGGCGGTACGGCGGCGGTCGAAAACTTTTCCTCGCTGACCCTCGGTTGGGGCAAGGATTACTCCGGCCACACTGAGATTTTGCGCGACAGCGGTTCCGCGACCATCCGCATCAGCGGCGACCTCCGCCGCGCCGCCGGCACCAACATCTGGGAAAATCACGCCACCCTCAGCATCAGCGGCAGCAACCTGGTGTACGCGCCAAACGCCACCACCCTCAGCGGCGACATCCTGTTCCACTACGTCACCATCAGCGGGAAAGATTGGGCGAAAGTGGACGCTGACACTGGCGCGTTGGTCGCGTTCGACGATTACGTCAACTTCGACACTGCCACCGCGACCGACCACGCCGTCATCGACGGCAACGCCACTCTCACTGGCAACAAAACCGTCGGCACGCTGAAAATCACCACCGACGCCGCCGGCCAGTCGCTGAATTTGGACGGGCGGCAACTGTCATTCACCGCCACCAGCGTCAGCGGCGCTTCCAATGGTGGTGCCGCCGGCATCTACGGCGCCTACAACGGCAGCGGCATGATCTTCGCCGGCGACCACGACTACACCATCAGCGGCGGCGTGTTGGCTACCGGCTGGCAGACCGAGTTCCTGCTCTGGACCGGCGGCGCTGGCGCGCTGAACATCGCTTCCAACATCAACGGCAACATCATCACCAAATCCGGCGCGGGCACGCTCATCCTCAGCGGCTCGCTTCTCAACATCAACAGCCATTTCAGCATCAACCAGGGCCAAGTCGTCATCGGCAGCGAGGCGTCCGCATCCACCTTCGGCAAGGCCGTGCTGAACCTCAGCGGCGGTGTGCTGGACTTGAACGGTTACGATGTTACCAACACCGGGGGCTTCCTGAATCCGGGCAACGGCACCGGCGTTACCGGGTTGCTCGCCGGCGGCACCATCACCAACAACGCCGCCACCCAGTCCGTTTACACCGTCGCCGCCGGCGGCAGTTTCGGCCGCATGGTGGAAAGCACGCTGATCACCGGCAACTTGCAACTGGTGCTGAGCAACTTTAACGACGCCTATGCCCGGCCTTACACCGCCAACACGTACACTGGCGGCACGGTGTTGCGCGACATGGACAGCAAACTCGGCGGCGGCCAGTTGCAAATCGGCACCCCGCTGTTCTTCGGCCCCGGGCAAATCTCCATGGAGGGCAACGCCTCGCTGTACATGTTTGACGGCACTTGGACTAGTTTCGCCAACGACCTGCATTTCACCTCGACCAACAACGCCATCATGGTCGGCCGCGACTTCACCGGCAGCGGCGCGTGGAGCGGCGACGGGGTGGTACACCTGCAAACCACGGGCGTCGCGCAATCGCTCACCGGCGACCTCTCGCAGTTCACCGGCGTGTTGAATTTTTCCGCCGGCTTCACCGGTCGCGGTGGCGACGGCGGCACCGGCACGCTGAAGCTGGCGGCCGGCACTGACCTCGGCGGCAGCCTGGTGCTGTTCGACTCCGCCACCGGCGCGGGAAAAACCAGCACGCTGACGGTGCAAGCCAGCGCCGCCGGCACGATTAAACTCGCCGAGTTGTCCACTTGGTCGGCGGCCAACAATAGCGCCCAATTCGCCGCCAACAGCAGCGCCACCGTCAGCGCCGCCGCCGCCGGTCTCGTCACCTTTGAAGTGGGCGGCGGCACCTTCGGCGGACAACTCGCCGACGGCAGCGGCCAGGTCGCGATCAACAAAGTCGGCACCGGCACCTGGGCGCTGACTGGCAGCAACAGCTACAGCGGCAGCACCACCGTCAGCGGCGGCGTGTTGCTGGTTGACGACGAAGGCAGCATCAACAGCACCAACCGTATCACCATCGACAGCGGCGAATTTCGTTACAACAGCTCCACCGCGCTGACCGCGGCAACTTACGTCGAGGCAAACGGCGTGCTCGGCGGCAGCGGGGTCATTGGCACGGACAATATTAACTTGGCGGCCAGCGGCGATGCCGGTGTCACCGGCGGCGGCCTGGGGACGACGGGGATGCTGACGTTCAGCGTGGAGCAGGCATTTTGGGGTGATTTCACCTATTACTTTGACATTCGCAGTGACACTGACCATGACCAGTTGAATTTCAGCGACGGGATGATTTTCCAGGATGGCGACCAAATCACCCTGAACGTGAATCTTGGCGGATTGGAGCAGTTCGACGACGTGCCCATCATCAGCGGCCAGCTCACGGATTACGACCAGACCACGTGGCAACTGGGCGAAGGTTTTTCCCTGTTCTACGACACGAGCAAGCATGAATTGCTCCTGAGTTACGCCGCGATCCCCGAACCCTCCACCTGGCTGCTGCTGGGCACCGGCGTCGCGCTGCTGGCCTTCCTGCGCCGCCGGCGGTAAAAAGCACATTCAACGCAGAGGCGCGGAGACGCGGAGAATTTTTTTACCGGGAGACCATGTAGTTCGTGGAGGTTTTAAAAAATAATCTCAATGTGCTCCGTGAACTCCCGGTATGAGATTTCCGGTATCTTAGCCCCAACGGGGCGGCAGCATAACAGCCTGGGGCAACGCCCCAGGTAAACAGTTCAGCAGCATTATCCAGCCCTGTAGGGGCGGCGCATTCTCTCGGCTTCTTGCACCGCCCCTACAGGGCTGGCTTCTTTGCCTTAATAAAACCTGGGGCGTTGCCCCAGGCTATTATGCTGCCGCCCCGTTGGGGCTAAGATGCGCGCCGCCTGCCGCCTCTTCGGGATTTAATAATCTCAATGTTCTCCATGATCTCCCTGTAAAAAAAATTCTTCGCGCCTTTGTTCCTTTGCACCTTTGCGTTAATGAAGCTCTCCTTACCCCTCACAATCCGCTTGCACAACAGACGCAAGCTGGCACCATCAGCGGATTATTTATGAACACCGCTTTATCCCAACTCGACCAATTCAGGAAATTCACCAAAGTCGTCGCCGACACCGGTGACTTCCAATCCATCAAGCAATACGCGCCGCTGGACGCGACCACCAACCCCTCGCTGATTTTCAAGGCGGTGCAAAAAGACGAATACCGGCCGCTGCTGCTCAAGGCCATCAAAGACCAGCCCGGAGCGAAACCGGCCGAGGTGATTGACGCGCTGCTCATCCTGTTCGGCCTGGAAATCCTGCAACTGATTCCCGGCCGGGTTTCCACCGAGGTGGACGCCCGGTTGTCCTTCGACACCGAGGCCACCATCGCCAAGGCCCGCAAATTAATCGGTTTGTACGAGCAAAACGGCATCGCCCGCGAGCGGATTTTAATCAAAATCGCCGCCACTTGGGAGGGCATCCGCGCCAGCGAGGTCTTGCAGCGGGAAGGCATCCGTTGCAACCTGACCCTGCTGTTCGCCCTGCCGCAGGCGGTGGCTTGCGCCGAGGCGCGGGCGCAGTTGATTTCACCGTTCGTCGGCCGCATTTACGATTGGTACAAGAAAACCAACCAGCGCGACTATCAGGGCGCCGAGGATCCCGGCGTGCAATCGGTCGGTCACATCTACCGTTACTACAAAAAATTCGGCTACGCCACGGAAGTCATGGGCGCCAGCTTCCGCAATGTCGGCGAGATTTTGGAACTGGCCGGTTGCGACTTGCTCACCATCAGCCCCAATTTATTACAGCAGTTGAGGGACGCGCGCGGCCCGGTGACGCAAAAGCTCAGCGTGGCGCAAGCCCAGGCCGCTGACCTTGAACGGATTGCCAGCGACGAGAAAACCTTCCGCTTCCTGATGAACGAGGACGCGATGGCGACGGAAAAACTGGCGGAAGGCATTCGCCTGTTTGTCGCGGACACGGTGCAACTGGAACACATGATTCGCGGCGCGCAATAAGCCGCCGCCCCGCGCATGGCTGGCCATGAAACCATCAAGTCCGGCCTGGCTTCCGTTTCCCTGCGGCAGTTGAATCCCGCGCAACTGGTCAACTGGTGCGGCACCGCGGCGCTGGCCGGCATCGAGTGGGACGGGGAAACGCATGTGCCGCACGGCGATTACGCCACGGCGCGCCGGGTGGGAGCGCTGACCCGCGAGCACGGCATCGCCATTGTCGCGTATAGTTCCTATTATCGCATCGGCGCCAGCGAGCGCCACGGCCCGGATTTCGCCAGGGTGCTGGAAACGGCGGCGCATTTGCAAGCGCCGTTGATTCGCGTCCGGGCGGGCATCAAATCCTCCGCTGACGCTGACGAAGCCTATGTCAATTGGATTGTCGAGCAATCGGCGCATATCGCCGGGCTGGCCGCCGCCGTCGGCATCAAAGTGGCGTATGAGTGCCAGGCCGGCACGCTGACCGACAGCGTGGGTTCCATTGTCAGCCTGCTGGACCAGGCCAGGCATCCGAATTTGTATTTTCTCTGGCAGCCGACCGCCGGCAAAACGGTCGCGTACAATTTGCAGTTGTTGCGGGCGGTGCTCCCGCGCCTGACGAACGTGCGCGTGTTTCATCGCGGGCCGGATGTTGCCGCGCGCCAGGCGTTGGCCGCCGGGGCGGCCGATTGGCGGGAATATTTCAACTTGTTGCGGCAGGACGGTCAACCGCGCTACGCCTTGCTGAAATTGGTCAAACACGACGCGCCGGAACAATTGCAGGCGGACGCGCTGACGTTGCGCCAGTTGTTGTCGGCTTGATCAAGGACAGCGGCGAGGATTTTCGACGCTGGAAAATTCACCGCGGAGAAGGTGAAGATATAGCAGTTCAGCGTCAGGCGCCGCCTTCATTATTACCCCAAAAAACTTCGCGCCTTTGTCCCTTGGCGTTAACATCTTCAACAGTAATCACGCGGCGCGGCGTTCACATGGACTTGAAATGCCGCTTTAACTTGCGGTCATAGCGGCGGCGCCAGCGTTCTTCCGGATTGAACCGCAACCGCTCATAAATCCACCGCGCCCCGACCCAGGCAAAATAAAGCGCCAGCACCGCGCCGACGCCGGCCAGCAGCCACCATACTTCATTCATAATCGTTTCCGTTCCAATTCACGCCGCCCGCCGCGCCGCGTCCGCCCGCGTCGCGTCCCACAAGTCTTCCAGTTCCCGCCGGACCGCCGCCTTGACGGCCGGCAACTCCGCCGCGCCGCTGACCGTGGCCCGGCCGAAGAAGTAATATTTGATTTTCGGCTCGGTGCCGCTGCCGCGCACGGCGATACGATAGCCGCCGGCCAGGTGAAACAGCAGCATCAATTCTTTCGGCAGCAGTTTGCCGTCCGCGTCGTAAATATCTTCCCGGGCGAAATTCCGCGCGCTCTCGACCGGCTTCCCGCCCCACGCTGACGGTGGGTCGGTTTGGTAACTGTCGAGCAATTTCCCGATTTTCGCCGCGCCCGCCGCGCCCTCGAACGTCAGCGTGCCGAGTTGTTCCGCGTAGTAGCCGTATTGCAAATACAGGCGGTCGAGATATTCCAACACGTTGAGGCCGCGGTCGGCGGCCGCGGCGGCCATTTCGGCGAACATCAGCACGGCGGCGTTGGCATCCTTGTCGCGGACATAATCGCCGCCGGAATAACCGTAGCTTTCCTCGCCGCTGAACACGCAGAACGAGCTGGTGGCGAGCAGGCGCGCGCGCCATTCCGCCGCTGACCGTGCCCCGCGGCCGCCGGCCTGTTCCTCGTAAATTCGCATCTTTTCGCAAATGTATTTGAAGCCGGTCAGCGTGTCCACGCACCGGACGCCGTAGGACTCGGCGATGGCGCGTTGCAGGTCGGTGGTGACGAAGGTCTTGATCAGCACGGCGTGCCGCGCATTGTCAGCGGTCAGGATTTTTTGCGCGAACAATTGCTCCAGCCGGTACGCCGCCAGCAGCGAGCCGATCATGTTGCCGGTGATAACCTGGTATTCGCCCGCGCGGTCGCGGATGACCGCGCCCATGCGGTCGGCATCGGGGTCGGTGGCGAGCACCAGGTCCGCGCCCTCGCGGCGCGCCAGCGCGAGGCCCAGCGTCAGCGCCGCGGCGTTTTCCGGGTTCGGCGATTGCACCGTCGGGAACCCGCCGTCGCCCTTCGCCTGCTCCGGCACGATGACATAGTTGAAACCGAATTTGCCCAGCAACCCCGGCGTGATGCGGATGCCGGTACCGTGGATGGGCGTGAAGACGATTTTCAACCTGGCCCGCTGACGCTGAATCACCGCCGGGTCGAGCACCAGCCCGCTGATGGCGTCGAGGTACGCCTTGTCGAGTTTTTCATACACCACGCTGACCGTGCCGCGCCGGCGGTCGTCCACCGGCGGCGCAACCTGGCCGCTGCTGATGGCCCGCACCTGCTTGATAATGTTCGACGCGTGCGGCTCGACCACCTGGCCGCCGTCGCGGAAATAAACCTTGTAACCGTTGTCGTGCGGCGGGTTGTGACTGGCCGTGACCATGACGCCGGCATGCGCGCCGAGATACCGCACCGCGAACGACAACTCCGGCGTCGAGCGGTCGGCGGGAAACAGAAAGGCGTCCACCCCCAGCCGCGCCGCGACCTCGGCGATCAATTCCGCGAACTGGCGGGAAAAATAACGCGTGTCGTGCGACACCGCGAGGCGCGCCTGTTCGCCGGGAAACGCCGCTTGCACATACGCGAGCAAGCCCTGCGTGGCGCGGCTGACATTGAAAAAATTCATCGCGTTGGTGCCGGCGGCGGGATGCTCCGGCGCTCCCTGGCGCGCCGTGTTCGCGCCCCATTCGCTGGCGGTGACCACCCGGCCGATGGTGCGCCCGCGCAAACCGCCGGTGCCGAATTTCAGCGTCTGGTAAAAACGGTCGTTAAGCTCCGTCCACTCACCGTCAGCGACCAGCTCGCTGACGCTGGCCCGCTCCCAGTCCGCCGCCGCCGGCCAATACGCCGCGAGGTGCGCCGCGCTGGCTTGCAACAATTTCCCCGCCGCCACGGCCGCGCTGATGGTGTCGTCCAGATTGCTCATAAAAGTAAGCGAAAAGACTAGCAACATTCCCGCGGCGAACGCAAAAAAAATCGCGCCGCGCCGCCGCGACACACAATCGCCGCTGACCGGGTTGTCACCGTCAGCGGCGATTGATTTTTTTCCCCGGCGACCAGCGCGCGGGGCTTGCGGTTGTATTATCGTGTTAGCTCAAACCACCGCCGCGCCGGATTGGGCGCCGCGCGGCTTCACCAAACCGAGCGCGGCTTTGATTTTGTGAATGCTGGCCACCGACAATCCCAAGCTGGCCTTGATGGCAGCGGCAGACTGTCCGGCCCGCACCGCGGCGGCAACTTGCTCCTTGAGTTCGGGCGTGACGCGAACATACTTGCCTTTCGCTTTTTTATTCGGTTTGACCGCGCGCGGCTTGCGCGCGGCGCGAGTATTGGCCGCGTCTTTCAACGCTTTGATAAAGTCGTTGAGGTCCGTGTAACCATACTTGGCGGGCAGCGTGGCGAGTTCCCTCGTGCGCTCCGTCTCAATGGCGGCGGACAGCTTGGCGGCGGTTGATTTTAACTTTTCCAGTTCCTGTATTTTTTCAATTACGGTAATTGCCATTCACTGAATATACATCATTAGCATTTTAAAAAAAGCAAAATCTACAAGTTGGTCCCTATATGAATTCAACTTGATTTGCCGCACACTTAATCGGGTCGTCTCACTATCTTTAAGTAAAGTGCTGTATGTTGTCGAAAACATTGCGCAAAACGGCATCTTGGAAAAACGCTGACGGTGCGCGGTTACTTTTCCCTGCCGCTGACGGTGAGATGTTCCAACCGCTCGACGGCTTTTTCAAACCGCGACGTCGCCGCTGAGAATGACTCGGCGGACAAGGTGTGTTCGTCGGCGTGTTCAATCAAATCCTCAATGTACGCCGACAAACTGCACCGCGCCGCTTTCGCCAATTCAAAGCCCTTGGCTTTTAGCGTTTTGTCGAGATAGAGCGTGGTTCGTTCCTTTTTGAGGCTCACAGTGACAACCTAGCAGCCGTAATCTATACGTCAAACTGACAGACAAGTTAATATTTTTCTTGTCAGACGCATTTATTACGTCACTATTGCACCATGCAAGATGCACGCCAACTCAAGAAACGCACCACGCTGACGCTGTCATCAAGCGCCAGGAACAAAGCGCGGCGGCTGGCGCGACGGTTAAACATCCCCGTCTCGCGGTTGGTGGAAATTTTGCTCGAAAGAAAAACCTCGGCGACTTGAAAAATTATGAAAAAACTTTGTCCGCTGTTATTCATCGCGGCGTTGTCCCTAGGACTTGGCGGTTGTGTGCCGAAAGCAAAACTCGTCGAGGCGGAAACGAAACTTGCCGCCGCCGAAACCCAACTTGCCGAGACGCAAACCAAGCTCGCTGACAGTGAGGCCAAACTTGCCGCGATTGAGGAAAGAATCACCACGGGCAGGCAAATATTCACCGACACGAAGACGCAAAATACCACCCTGGCGGATGAGGTCGCGACGCTGAAAAATCAAGTGACCGAGGCAAATGTCAAAAACTCGCTGTTGCTGGATGGCGTCACCGCGTTGAAAAAACAACTCGCCGAGCAAGCGGAACAAACGAAGGAGCAAACAACATTGTGGCAAAAAGAATTGGATGACACGCAAAAATTATTGGCTGATGCCTACGCCAAACTCGCGCAAAAACCGCCGCTGCCGGTGACCATTAGCTTTAGGAGCAGGCTTTTACACCCCGGTTACGCGGCCAGTTTCAGAACGCAAATCAAAAAAGATTTTCCCGTCATGGTTTTGATAAAGAGCAAATCATTGGGAACCACTGAGCAAAGACAGCTGAATTTAAGCCAGCTCATGGCGAAGGAACTGGACATTTCAGTTTTTGAAGGAGATGCAATCACCGTCAAACACGCTGAGTATGCGGACAAGACGGTTGTTTGTCCAAGTGGAAAATGAAAAAATTATGAACATGAACATTAGCAAAACGATGCGCGTCTGGTCACTGTCAGCGGCGCTGATGGTGAGTCTCGGTGCGACAGTCAACGTCAGCGGCGAGGGACTTACTCTTGTTACGCATGGATGGACGGATAACGCCACTGACCCAAATGGTTGGGTAAATGCCATGAAAAATTCAATTCAATTAAAAGCGAATTTACCCTCGTGGGATTATGTCGCATATAATTGGTATTTTACTACGACAAATCTCGGACCTACGGGGAATGTTGGTTCTAACACAGGGGGAGTGTGGAATGACATATTGGGAAGTTTGCTTAATGGATACCCACAACAAGCAGCACAGGCACTAACAAATGCCAAAGGACTTGGTAAATATCAAGCTGACCAATTGAATCTATCTCAATACGATAAAATTCATCTCATCGCTCACAGTGCCGGCACTGGACTGATTGCTGCATACACCAAAGAATTAAGAGCACGTGGTTATGACGGAATCATCCAATTGACTTATCTTGATGCTTTCACCCCTTCTGGTCGCACGGGCAGCGATGTCGATTATCTGACTCAAGCCAATACTGGCGCAAATATCATTGAACACTATTATTACTATGATGATGCAACGACAGAAAGCTTCAAACCCATCACGAGCGCGTCAATTTCCGGTGCCTACAATAATGATGTACAAAGTTACGATGAAAATCCGACAAGAAGCGGACATAGTTTTCCATATATCTATTACCAAAGAACCATTGATAGTCCCGGCTATGGTGATGGTGATGGCTTTGCGATTTCGCTCGAAAAATCCTCGTTTGCTAATATGACTGTCAGCGTCAGCGGCACAACGAATTTGGCGACGACACCCACAGCCAGCGGGGTAACATCCGGGCCGTTCAACTGGTATTCCGGCACGGTCAGCGGGCGGTTGGAAAATTATAGCGCTCAATTTGTCATTTCCAATTCAGCCGCACAGTCAGCGCCAGTTATAGGTGAAGCGCTATTATTCAATTTTTCCACCGTCACGCAAAAATCAGACGCGACGCTGTTGCTCACATCAGGCACCAACAGTATCATCTGGCAAACCACCGCCGTCACCGGCAGCGCCACTTGGGAATTGCAAGGCACGGTGAAAATTACCGGTACCGGTTTTTTTGCCAATCAAGGTGGCTTGATGCTGAAAACCGGCGGCGGCGAGGCGCTGATTGACAGGGCAGTCGGGTACAACAACAGCGGCACCGTCAGCGTCAGCGCGGGCGCGCTCACCATCAGCGGCAGCGGGGAAAATCATGACGGCACGTTCGCTGTCGCCAACGCCGCGCGATTGAATATCGGCGGGCAATACGCATTGTTCGGCAGTAACATCGTCAGCGGCGCGGGGTTGGTGAACGTCAGCGGAGCCATTGTCAGCGGCGGCGCGGGAGACTCGCTGACGGTGACCGGCGGCACGCTGGGTATCGAGCGCGCCGGCAGTGTCAGTGTCAGCGCGTACACGCAGGCCGCCGGCGCGACGCTGGACATCAGCGCCGACGCCGCGCGCACCGCGCCGTATCTCGCCGCGCAAACCGCCGCGCTTGACGGCACGCTGAACATCAGCGGTTACAGCGGCACCGCGCCCGTGACCGTCTTGTCCACGGTCAGCGGCATCAGCGGCGACTTCTCCAACAAGACGATTGACGGCGAGAGCAGCGTGGATTACCTCACCGTCAGCGCTTTCGCGGATGGCAACGATTATGTCACTAACATGGATTTGTCCTGGCACGCCGCCAGCGACGCCGGCCACGGCATATTCACTGTACGTAACGAGTTCACCGTCGCCGCGCCGTTGCAAGACCGCGCCGACACCGATTTTCAACCGGGTTGGGACGGCCGCTCGCTGACCAAGCGCGGCGCGGGCACGCTGACGCTCAGCGCCATCAACACGTACACCGGCGACACCACCATCAGCGAGGGCACGCTGACGCTCGGCGTGGAACACGCCATCGCCGCCAGCCGCGCGGTCAGCGTCAGCACCGGCGCGACGTTCAGCCTCGGCGGGTTCGACCAGCGACTCAAAGACTTGGTGAATAACGGCATGGTAGAGTTTGTCAATCTTGGGCGGACGCTGACGGTCGCCAATCTCAGCGGCAGCGGCTCGTTCCGCATGGACATTGATATTCACAACCAAGTCGCCGACTTGCTCGACGTGACGGGCGCCAGCAGCGGCGCGCATTGGCTGTCGCTGGACAACCGGAACGGCGAGCAAATCACCGGCGACGAAAACCCGCTGCGGGTGGTGCAGACCGTTGACGGCGGCGCGTCGTTCAGCGGCACGGTCAACTCCGGCATGTTCCGTTTCAGCGCGACGATTCAAAAGGGCGACGACCTCGACGCCGCCGCCTATGACCATTTTTCCGCCGACGCGAATGCGTGGTACGTCGCGCTGCTCACCGACAGCGACACCGGCGGCGGCGGTGGCGGCGGCGCGCCGGTTGATTTATCGCCGCTCGGCAACGCGGTGCTCAACACGGCGGCGGGCGTGCCGGCGCTGTGGTTCGCGCAGAACGACGCACTGCACAAACGCCTGGGCGATTTGCGCGCGCGTTTCCAGTCGCCGCCGCCACCGCTGACGGTGAGCGCCACGAGCGCGGAACGCTCCCTGATGGATTACATCGCGTACGGCAACAACCCGCCGCCGGCGCCGGACAGCGCGGGCGCGGGCGCGTGGCTTGACAACCTCTGGGTGCGCGGATTCGGCCAGCAGGCGAACCTCACCGTCAGCGGCCTGGAGCGGTTCCGGCAGACGCAATACGGCGTGGATTTCGGCACCGACCACGCGTGGCGGCCGGACGCTGACAATGTGTTGTACACCGGCGTGTTCGCGGGCTACGGCGGCGCCGACCGTGACTTGCGCGCCGGCTTCAGCGGCAAGACGCGCAGCGGCTACGGCGGACTCTACGGCACGTGGATGAACGCCGGCGGCTGGTACGCGGACGCCGTGGCGAAGGGGCAATATTTCCGCAACGAATTTTCCGGCGACGACCAGGCGAAGTATGACAGCCTCGGCGTGGGCGCGAGCGTGGAAGCGGGACGATTCATCGCGTTCACCGGCAGCGGCACGGGCGGCGGCTGGTTTGTCGAACCCAGCGCGCGCGTCGCGTATCTGCGCCTGATGAACGACGACTACACCACCGACCGCGGCCTGTCCGTGCAACTCGCTGACACTGACGTGCTGCAACTCTACGGCGGCGCGCGGGTCGGGCACACCTTCATCGTCAGCGGCGGCTGGCTGCAACCGTACTTCAAGGCGGGCGCGTTGGAACAACTCAGCGCGGGCGGCCAGGTGCGCGCCAGCGGCAGCGAGTGGCGTCCGACGACGGACGGCTTCCGCGTCATCGTCGGCGCGGGCCTGGCGTGGCAAATTAACCCTGACAATCAACTGCACCTCGACTACGAGGCTGATTTCGGCGACCATTACCGCGCGCCGTGGAGCGTGAATTTCGGTTATTTGCACCAGTTTTGACCGCCACCGCTGACGGTTGCGTCAAATACCAAACCGCGCGCGGCATCATCATCAAAACGACGCCCGACGCCTTGGTGAAGCGCTGACGGTGAGATGTTTCAGGCGCTCAATTCCCCTTCCGTGAAGGGGTGGCCGGGGAGCGGACGGGGTAGTTCAGCGGTCACAGGTGAAGAGCACAGTACGGTGGACAACC
>JAISDC010000207.1 GCA_031265105.1 Verrucomicrobiales bacterium | reverse complement strand
AGAACTGGCGACCGGTGCTCACCGTCAGCGGGCAGCCCTGGTATTGGGAATGGCACGACACCACCTTGTTTCCGTTCGGCATGAGCAGTCACGCCGAGGGCGGCGGCGCAAAATGGACGCACGAGTTGATGACCTTCCCCGACGCGGTGGTGCAGCGGGTGAAGGTTTTGCAAAAACCGCGCGGCGCGACGCTGACGCTGGGCATGATTCATCACGAGGCCGGCAGCCGTATCCAGCGCAAGGACCGGACCTGGTCGGCGTTTGCCTACGACGCGGACGCTGGCGCGCTGGTCGCTTCATGCCGCGATTTGCACCCTGAAATATTTCGCGGCGACGCTGACGATGGCTGCCTCTCGCAACGCGGCCTGAAACTGGAACTGGTGGACGCGCCGGACGTGACGACATGGATCGGGCTGGGCAGCGACCTCACCGTCAGCGGGCGGTCGAAGCACGAGTTGTTCAAACTGTACGCCGAGACCGGCCAGCTCACCGGCAGCGAGGCCGCGTGGTTCCTGGTGTTCGCGCACAGCCGCGAGGAATTGCTGGCGCGGCTGGCATATTGGCGAAAGCACGTCCACCGCGAGTGTGAAAAATCCAAGCGCGATTATTTCCGCCGCGTCGAAAAGGAGCGCCCGCAAGTCACCGTCAGCGACCCCGTGCTGGCCTCGGCGTTCACCGGTTTTCCCGAACGCTTGCGGGGACTGCAAGTGCCCGACGCGCCCGGCGCGGTGCGGGCCGGGGCGTGGTCGTTCTGCTGGGGCTGGGACGGGCTGACGCCGCCGCCGGCGCTGACGCTGGCGAACGAGGCCGGCGGCGCGGCGGAGATTTTCCGTTACTTCCAGCGCACGCTGCACCCGGAGTACGGCATCCCGCTGGCCGTCACCACTGACTTCCAACTGCGCCTCAAGGAGCCGTTCCCCAGCCAGGCGCAGTTCATCGCCAACCTGTACCAATACGTCAGCGTCAGCGGCGACCTCGCCCTGGTGCGGGAGGTCTGGCCGGTGTGCCGCTTCATCATTGATAAATGCCGGGCGCTGACGGTGGGCGACACCGGCCTGGTCGCCGGCAACGCGTTGTGGCCGGATTTCCCGGAGTGCATGGACGAGAACGGGCACGACATCAGTTCGTTGAACAACTCGCTGTTGTATCAGGGCTTGCGCGCCGCGGAATTTTTGGGCGCCGCCATCGGCGAGACCGCCGTCGCCGCCGACTGTGGCGCGTGGGCGAAAAAATTGCGCGCGAGCTTCCAGCAGCATTTGTTCGACGCTGACCGTGGCTACTTCGTGTCGTCGGCGGATGCGCGCGATTTCACGCAGCGCCGGCATTACTGTTGTCAGGCGGTGTACTGGCTGACGCCGTTTGCCTATGAACTGGTGGCCCACGCGCCGCGCCGCGTCGCCGCGTTCATGCGCGAGCATTTGCGGACTGACAAGTGTCTGCTGTCAGTGCCGCGCTGGGACACGGCGTGGATGGCGGATGGCAACCAAATCGGCGGCAGTTACCCGCCCGCCGACTCGCTGTTCCTCGGCGTCGGCAAGCTGGCCGGCGACGAGCGAATGCTGGAGGCGTGGCTGGATGACGTGCAATGGTACTGGCGGCGGCTGACCACGCCGGAGGCGCTGACGCCGGAGGGCGCGAACGAGGCGTGGCTCGGCTCCGACAACGAGGGCAACCTCTCCGCGCAAAGCTGCTCGACGTGGTACACCGGGCTGTATCACGGCCTGGCCGGGCTGGACTTCGACCACGAGGGGCTGACCGTGACGCCGTGGGGGTCGCGGCGCCTCACTATCAGCGGATTGTTATTGCGCGGCGTGAAAGTCACCGTCAACGTCAGCGGGCGCGGCAATCAGCTTGGTTCGTTGCAATTGAACGGCCGTCCGCTGCCGGTGAGTTGCCGCAAGATTTTATGGTCGCAACTCAAGGGCAAAACCGCGCGAATCGACATTGTGCGCACGAGCAAAAAATCGCCGCTGCCGGCCATCCTGCGCGCCGACGGATTGAGGGTGACAGTGCTCGGCGTGAGCCGGGGGACGCTGACGGTGAGCGTGGCCGGCGCGATCAACGGCGAAGTGCTGGCGCATTCGCCCAAGCGCGGCCCGCTGACGGTCAACAGCCGCCCGCTGCCAGTGACATGGGACGACGCTAACAACACCGCGGTGCCGTACACTCCCGCTGACGGTGAACTGCGCCTGGAACTGCGCTGATCACCGCCAACTATTTTTTAACCACAGATGGACACTGATGAACACGGATAAAAAACAAAAATAATCCGTGTTCATTCGTGTCCATCCGTGGTTAAAAAAAACGAAAAAAAACCTTGCGCAAAACAACCCGATTCCATATTGCCCCATCCGTCAAATCGTCCAACCGAGTTACCAAAACCCGCTGAAGATGAAAAAGATCAGTCATAAAGTAAGTACATCGCGCTCATTATGACTGCTGCCCCGATTCTCTAATTTCCCGGTTCGTTTTTACTCATCTCATTCCCCATCCGGCAATATATGGCCACCAACCTGTCGGGGCCTTGTGTGACCAGCCGGTGTCCCATGATACTCCCGCCTTCTGCCACTCCATTCATCATCGAAGCATTTTTATTGCCGATACCACCACCTATCGGGTTAACAACATCGTTGCTAGCACCAATAGGGCCAGTGCCAGCGTTAATCGAATTGTTTCCAACGCCGACAACGCCATTTCTAGCATCAATAGAGCTACCTCTATCGCCAATAGAGACGACTCTATCGTGAATAGAGGTGACTCTACCCGTGCATAATGGCGGGGAAGAACGGTGTCACCGGCGCGCAATTCCGCAAAATCGGCCACAGGCGCGTTTCCGCCCATTCCGAGGCGTCCGGGGTCGCTTTGGAAGATAATCAGCGTGCCGCCGCTGTCTTGCGCGATGACGAAGGGCAACAGCACCTCAAACATCGTGGTCTTGCCGCTGCCGGTCGGGGCGCACACGCAGATTTCCGCGTTGGCGTTGTCGGCCACCGCCGCCATCGGCTCGTTCAACCACGGCGCAATGAGGCCGTTGAACCGCTTGGATTGGTCGGAATGCGGGATGAAGACGTGCCGCTCGGCAAACTCGCGCGGCGTCAGTTTCGGCGGCACCCGCAAGCCGTGCCGCAAGGTGGCAAACACTGGCGCGTTCATTCGGTCCAGTTCCTTTCCGCCAGATTGTTCAGCGCGTTTTCCACCTCGGCGCGAATGACCGGCTGCATGGCCTCCGGCGGCAAGCCCGCCAGCAACGGCGGCAGTGACGTTTCAAACCGCAGCAACTCGCTTTTGAACACGGTGAAGGCGTTCAAAAAATGCTCGTAAATCTTGGTTTTGAGAAAGTAATCCCGCCGCAACACCGCCAGCTGCATTTCGAGCTTGTCGCCTTCCAGCGTGAGCTTGCGCAACTTGGCTGCCTCAATGGTGTCAATGTCAGCGCCGCCTTTGGCGATGCGCGCGGCCTGCCGGCGCGTCACGGCCAGCCGTTGTTGAATGTCATCCAGCCTGACGTTGCGCGGGCGGCCAGGCGCCGGTTGCGGTGACAGTTTCTTTGCTTGCTTCATCATCAATCAGGGATTGTCAATGGCAGCGCCGAAAAAAATCACTTGCAATGCTCATAAAAATACGTATATTTTGACACATGGAATTTGAGTGGGACGAAAACAAAAACCGCGTCAATTTGCAACAGCACGGTTATCCGTTTGAAGCGGCGTTAGTGGTCTTTGATGACCCGTGCCGTGTCATGCAATTTGACCACAAGCACTCGGCGCAAGAATTTCGTGCTTTTTGTTTCGGCAAGGTTGACGGCAAGGTGTTGACGGTTCGTTTTAACTGGCGTTCAGGAAAAGTCCGCGTCATTGGCGTGGGGCATTGGAGGAAGGGAGAAAAAATCTATGAAGAAAAAAATCAATAAATTCGAGGAATTTGTCCCCGAAGATTACGATGAGAAGAACATGGTGACACTCACCCGCGAACAGGAACTTGCGATGGGCATTCCAGCGCCCGGCGAGATTGCCCGGATGCGCAAGTTAAACCGTGTGACGATAAATCTGGAAAACAACAGCGTGGAATTTTTCAAAAGGCAGGCGCGCAAGGTCGGGGTTCCCTACCAAACGCTCATCCGCGAGGCGCTGCATCATTACGTCGCGCAAGCGGCGTGATTAGCCGCCATCAGCGGCGGCGGCCCCACCGCTGATGGTGATGTTCACCAGCCGTTCCACCGGCACGCCGGTTTCGGCGGCGATTTTTTGCAGCATCAGCCACTCGTGGGCGCGTTCGCGCAAGTGCGCTTCGGGGTCTTTGCCCCATTTCGCCAAGATGTCGGAAAGGTTTTTGAAGCCAAGCGTGTAATCCTCACGGTCAGCGGCGGCGTCATAGCCCGCGTCCACGGTGATATGCGGCGGCATGGTAAAATCCCATTTCCACCACTCCGCTGATGGTGACAGCTTGCCAAGTTTGATGGCCTTCGCCACCGCGTAGCCGACCAGCCGCCGCGCCACGGAGCGTAACAAATCCTGCCGGTCTTCCACCGTCCGCGCCGCCCGCGCCACCAGCGCGCGGATGTTCGCCCCCCGCGCGTCCTTCGCCGACCACAGCAACTCATACGGCCAGCCGACGCCGACGAGGGCGTTGCGTAACAGGTGGTCGAGAAAGTCGGTCGTGGCGCTGCCGGGCCGGTTGTATTGCCACGCTTCGAGCTTGTTCCCCGCGCCGGCTTTGAGGTAGCGAATGCTGCCGTCTTCAAGCCGTACCATTGCGCGGCCAGCCATTCGGTAGCTTCCTTGCCCCATTCGGCACTGTCAGCGTCCTTGCCGATGAAGCGTGGCCGCCACGGGCGTTTCGGGGAAAACTTGGTCGCGTCAATTTGCGACCAGCCGACAATCCGCAACGCTGCCGTGGCCGCCTATTTTTTCACGCCGCTGACGATGGGATTTTTCATGGTTGCCTCCTGCCAAACACCGCCACCGTGCGCCGCGCCCCACTGACGGCGCCGCTCTGGTAAAGCTCAATGGCGTCTTCAAGGATGTCCGTCCGCGCCTTCACCGCGTCACCGCCAGCGGCGGCGCGGTAGGATGTTGACGTGCTAACACTACCCGCGCTGACGCTCTCCGACTGCACGGCGGGATTGGCGGCGAGGTCGTCATCCAGCGTCGCCGCCTGTTTTTCCAGCAGTCAAACGTAGCCCGGATTGGCCGGGGCGAACTGCCACGGCGCAATGCCGCTATCAGCGTCCATCCGGCGGGCGATTTTTGCAAAAGTTGAAGCCTTCATCTTAACAATGGCGGGGTGTCAATTGGAATTGATTATTGAATATTGATAATTGATAATGGTTCAAGCCTAGATTAGATGGGATATTTTCGTAAATATTTGAGCAGGAGGCGATACAAGTCCTCGTGCCGAGGATTAAATCTAAACTTGGTTTCCTTCAAATGCATGTGGCAGGAGGCTGGGCCGAGGCCGCGAAACTTGACCAGTCTGGTCTTGGCGATGCCCCAGAAGTTCTCAATGCCGTTGATATGCGCCTTGCCGTTGACGAACACCTCG
>JAISDC010000179.1 GCA_031265105.1 Verrucomicrobiales bacterium | reverse complement strand
TTGGCGGCTTGGCGGCTTGGCGGCTTGGCGGCTTGGCGGCTTGGCGGCTTGGCGGCTTGGCGGCTTGGCGGCTTGGCGGCTTGGCGGCTTGGCGGCTTGGCGGCGTCAGCCGCAAGTGAAAAACCAAAAAGGTTTTTCATAGCAGCTACTCGGCTGGTTACAAGATGTTTGTTCATCAACGCCGCTAACATCACCGTCAGCGGCAGGTATTCCAGCAAAAAAATCTGGTTTTGCAAAATAATATTTTCACCAGCAGTGTGTACCGGCTCACCCGTTCTCGCGCTCTTTGACTACGCCCGGAACTCGTCGAAGGGGCGATGTTCCGATTATGACGACTGGCGGCCTGGGATTATGTGATACATAGCAGTTCACCATAAAATAGCGACCAGAGCCAATTCCCCTCTCGCAGAGGGGTGGCGGCGGAGCCGACGGGGTGTTTCAGCGTTCGCGGGAATACAGCACAAAACGCTAAAACACCCCGTCGCTGCGCGCCACCCCTCTGCGAGAGGGGAATTGCTGACGCGAAGTTATGGTCAGCGGGGTTTGTTTTGGTGTCAGCGACTCAACTGATAAGGGGATAGGGACCAGGACTGATACTGACGCGGTTGTTTGCGATATTCAACGGTGCGGCCGATGGTGACGCTGATACGACAGTCAGTGAATTGCAGTAACACAGTGTCCGGCGGGACGCTGACGGTGTGTTCATCCTGGCTGTCGCCGCCGTGAATTTTGCCGAAAAATCCGCGGTTATCTGCGGAATGCGCGGAGAAAATCAAAAATCTGGCTTGTCGGGGAATTTGCTATAAAATATGTCGCATGGGTTCGCGCGACATCCGGCGGCGCATCAAGTCCGTCAAGAATACCTCGCTCATCACGAAGGCGATGCAGATGGTCGCGGCGTCGAAGATGGCGAAGGCGCAGGAACAGGCGTTGCAGGGGCGGCCGTTCGCGGCGCGGTTGGGCGGGTTGTTGCGCGATTTGGGGCGGCACGCGCTGGAGGTGGAGCATCCGTTGTGGCGGCGGGCCGCCGAGGGTGCGCCGGCGGCGGTGTTGTTGATTTCGACGGACAAGGGGTTGTGCGGCGGGTTGAACGCCAATTTGTTCCGCGAGGTGGCGGCGCTGCCGGTGGAGACGGTGTTTGTCACCATCGGGCGGCGCGGACGGCAGTTTGTCGCGCGCACGCGGCGGCGGTTGCTGGCGGATTTCCCGCTGCCGGAGCGGGTCGTTTACAATGAGGTGAAGAAAATCGCGGAGTATTTGTCGGGTGCTTTTCTCAAGGGCGAGATTGGCTCGCTGACGGTGTTATATCCGAGTTTCGTCAACACGCTGGTGCAGAAGCCGCTGAATGAGCCATTGCTGCCGCTGGCGGATTTGAGTTTGTCGAACATCGGCTTGCTGGGCGCTGACGCCGACCACGCTGACGCTGACACGGGCGCGGATTTTGTGTATGAGCCGTCGGCGGCGGCGGTGCGGGAGAAGTTGTTCCCGGTGTATGTGAATTTCAACCTGTATCACATGCTGCTGGAGGCGCGCGCGTCCGAGCACAGCGCGCGCATGGTGGCGATGAAGAGCGCGACGGATAATGCGACGCAGTTGATCAAGGATTTGACGCTGGAGTATAATAAGGCGCGGCAGTCAGCCATTACGAATGAGATTTTGGAAATCGCGGCGGCGCAGGGCGTTGGAAATTAAAAAAGAAAAATTACAAATGCAAAGTTGCAATGCAAAAAGTAAAATGGACATTAAGGTCCGCGTGTATCGGTTTGCTGTGGCGGTGGTGAAGTTTTGCGCTTCGGTGCCGGATAATAAAATTTCCGCGCCGCTGGTGAACCAGTTGATTCGTTGCGGCACCTCGGTTGGCGCGAATGTCATTGAGGCGCAGGCGGCAAGTTCGCGGCGGGATTTTCTGAAGTTTATCCAGATTGCCTTGAAGTCAGCCAACGAGACCAAGTTTTGGCTGTGTTTGGTCAGGGACGGTTTGGAGGTCAACAGCGAGGTGCTGAAAAATTTATTGGAAGAGGCGGTTGAAATATCCCGCATTCTCGGCGCCAGCACGCTGACGTTGAAGAAAGGATAATTAAAAACTTTGAATTGCAATTTGAAATTTTACTTTTTGCATTTTTAATTGGAGCAGCATTATGAACAACACCGGAACAATAGCCCAAGTCCTCGGCCCCGTGGTCGATGTCGCATTCGACGAAGCAACGCTGCCGTCCCTGTACGCGGCGCTGACGGTGCCGCCGGCGCAGGCGGGCGCTGACGGTGACACGGTCACGCTCGAAGTGCAGCAGCACCTCGGCCAAGGCTGGGTGCGCGCGGTGGCGATGAATTCCACCGACGGCCTGAAGCGCGGCATGACGGTCATCAACAGCGGCGCGCCGATTTCGGTGCCGGTCGGCGAGGGCGTGTTGGGGCGCATCTTCAACGTGCTCGGCGAGCCGGTGGACGAAAAAGGCCCCGTCAAGTTCGCCAAGACCTACGCCATCCACCGCCCCGCGCCGGCGCTGACGGAGCAGGACACGCGGGCGCAGGTGCTCGAGACCGGCATCAAGGTCATCGACCTGATTTGCCCGTTCACCAAGGGCGGCAAAGTCGGCGCGTTCGGCGGCGCGGGCGTCGGCAAGACCGTCGTCATCATGGAGCTAATCAACAACATCGCCAAGGCGCACGGCGGTTACTCCGTGTTCGCCGGCGTCGGCGAGCGCACGCGCGAGGGCAATGATTTGTACAACGAGATGGCGGAGTCGGGCGTCATCAACCTGAAGGATTTGTCGAAGTCGAAGGTCGCGCTGGTGTACGGCCAGATGAACGAGCCGCCCGGCGCGCGGATGCGCGTGGCGTTGAGCGCGCTGTCGATGGCCGAGTATTTCCGCGACGAGAAAAACCAGGACGTGCTGCTGTTCATCGACAACGTGTTCCGCTTCTCGCAAGCCGGCTCGGAAGTCAGCGCGTTGCTAGGGCGCTCACCGTCAGCGGTCGGCTACCAGCCCACGCTGGCGTCGGAGATGGGCGACCTGCAAGAGCGCATCACCTCGACGAAGCGCGGCTCCATCACGTCGTTCCAAGCGGTCTATGTGCCCGCCGACGATTTGACCGACCCGGCGCCGGCCAACACCTTCGCGCACCTGGACTCGACCATCGTGCTCGAACGCTCCATCGCCGAGCTGGGCATCTATCCCGCCGTCGACCCGCTGGCGTCCACCTCCAACGCGCTCGCGCCGGAAGTCGTCGGCGCGGAACATTACCGCGTCGCGCGCGGCGTGCAGAAGGTGTTGCAGAAATACAAGGAATTGCAGGACATCATCGCCATCCTCGGCATGGACGAATTGTCCGACGAGGACAAGCTGACGGTGTATCGCGCGCGCAAAATCCAGAAATTTCTGTCGCAGCCGTTCCACGTGGCGGAAGTATTCACCGGCTTCCCCGGCCAATACGTCACCGTCAGCGACACCGTGCGCGGCTTCGGTGAAATCCTCGCGGGCCAACACGATGATGTGCCGGAGGCGAATTTTTACATGAAGGGCGGGATTGATACGGTCAAGAAAGGCTAATGCAAAATGCAAAACGCAAAATGCAAAATTACAATGCAAAATGCAAAACTGGCTCGCGCCTGTTGCCAAACGCGCCGGTCAGTTTTGAATTTTATAGTTGTGGATTTGCGATTTGCGATTTGAGTTTTGCGATTTCATCATGTTGCACCTCGAAATCGTGACACCGGAAAAAACCGCCTACACCGGCGACGTTGACAGCGTCGTCATTCCCGCGACCAACGGCGAGATGGAAGTGCTGCCCGGCCACGTCCCGTTGCTGACCATGCTGCAACCCGGCCACTTGCAAACCAATCGTGACGGTCAGCGGGACATGCTGGCCATCGGCGGCGGCTTCGTGAAAATCACCGCGGACCGGGTCGTTATCCTCACCGACGTCGCGCTGACCGAGGACCAAATCAACGAAGTCAGCGTCGAGGAAGCCATCGCCCGCGCGCAACAAGCGTTGCAAGAAAAAGTCTCGCCCGACGAGGAAGCCGCGCTGCGGGCCGGCATCCAAAAATCACTCGCCCAACTCAGCCTCAAGCGCCGCAAGCCGCCGCGTTGACGCGCCGTATTCCAGTCTGGCGGCGACGCTGCCGGTGCGCTAACCTCACGACATGATTACCGAATCATTGAAAGCGGCGGCGGAAGCCTGGTCGCAAATCCCACGATTCAAGGAAATCTTCGGCATCGCCTACCGTTACGGCTTTGCCGATTTCCTGAAACTGGTGCGCCTGCGCCAACTATCGGAACTGCACACCCGGCGCCTGGGCGAGGCCGAGCGGCTGATTCAGCAACGGCCCGCCGCCGAGCGCTTCCGCCTGGCGCTGGAGGAACTGGGGCCGACTTACGTCAAGTTTGGACAAATCCTCAGTTCGCGCCGCGACTTGGTGAACGAGGAATTTTACAACGAACTGCGCAAACTGCAGGACCACGTGCCGCCGTTCCCCGGCAGCGCGGCCAAGGAAATCATCACCGAGGAACTGGGGCGGGAACCCGGGGTCATTTTCAAGGAGTTCGACGAGACCCCGCTGGCCGGCGCCTCCATCGCCCAGGTGCACCGCGCGGTGCTGCACAATGGCAACCCGGTGGCAGTCAAAGTGCGCCGCCCCCACATCCGCCGGAAAATCGAGACGGATTTGCACATCCTGGCCGAGCTGGCCAAGTTTTTGGAAAAGCACGTGGAGTCCATCGCCGTGCTGAACCCGGTCGGCATCGTGAAGGATTTTTCCAAGACGCTACTGCGGGAACTGGATTTTAAAAACGAGGCGCGCAACATGCAGCGGTTCGCCGCGGAATTTGCCGGCGACCCACGCCTGCGGGTGCCGCACTGTTACGAGGAGTTCAGCACCGACGCGGTGCTGACCATGGAGTTCGTGCGCGGCGAGCGCGCGGACCAGCCGGAGCGCCTGCGCGAGTTGGGCATTGACACGACGCGCCTGGCGGCAAACATGTCCGAGTTGATTTTCATGCAGGTGCTGGAGCACGGCTTTTTCCACGGCGACCCGCATCCGGGCAACCTGTCGATTCTGCCCGACGGCGTGGTGGCGCTGTACGATTACGGCATGATGGGGACGTTCACGCCGACGCTGCGGGAGTTGGTGGCAGACTTGGTGCTAGGGCTGACCGACTGCGACGCGCGGCGCACCATGCACGCCCTGCTCGGCATGTCCGAGTCCGGCTTCGCGGACGACCCGGCGCGGATGCAGGCGGACATTGAGGCGTTCAACGAGAATCACCTGAACAAGCCGCTGAAGGACATCAACATCGGCTACGTGTTCAACCGGTTGCTCGACCTGCTGATGACCCACCGGCTGCGGCTGCAGGCGGTGTTCTACCTCGGCATCAAGGCGCTGTCGCAAATCGAGGCGGTGGGGCTGACCCTGAACCCGGACCTGAATTTCATGGCGTTGGCCAAGCCGTTCGCCGTGCGCATGTTCCAGCGCAAACTGAGCTACGCGGCGCTGCGGCAACTGTTCAGCCGCGCCCTGCTGGACTTCGCCCGCATCGCCGAGCGGCTGCCGGCGGACGCGCGGGAATTATACCTCCGCCTGCGGGCCGGCAAATTCAACATCCCGATTGAACACCGGGTGCATCCCGACGGCTTCGAACCGCTGCGCAAAACCCTGCACCAAGTCGCCAACCGGCTGGCGCAAGCCATCCTCAGCGCGGCGCTGCTGATGAGCGCGGGCCTGATCATCGTGGCCAAAGTGCCGCCGCTGATTCTGGACGTGCCGCTACTGGGCTGGCTCGGCCTGCTGCTGGGCCTGGGCCTGGCCGTCCGCCTGGCCGTCAAAATCTGGCGGGACGGTGACGACGGCTAGGCAGCCATTTGTTAGTCATGGTCAATAACGCGCCCGTATTTGTCACGCGCAAGTTTTCTTGTTAGGCGTCACGGTCAGCGCCTGTTTCAAACCGTCGCCGGCGCCGGCAACACGAACTCCTTCGACACCATCAGCGGCAGCGGCACGCGACAACGGCGATTTTTACGACATCAGGCTCCTCGTTATTATCAGCGGCGGGGCAATTGAGCATGGCAAGAAACCCAAATTGAGGTTGTCGCGGCCAGCGCCACCGCGTAAACTATGCTTATGTCCGAGCTTGCCGATTACGTGTTGCACGGGGCGATGAAAGTCACCCCGCTGACGTTGAAAAAACTGCTGCATGAGTTGCCGCTGCTGAAGCTGGAGTTCACCCAGATTCACGCGCCGAAATTCCCGCACTTGGTTGACCAACTGACCTTTCTCGCGGACGTGGTCGAGGATTTTGCCGAGGGGGCGGCGGACGAGATGTCGTACCGCGCCATCGCGGAGGCAACTTTCGCGTTGTTATACGCGCATCAGCGGATGGATTTGATTCCCGACCAGATTCCCCAGATCGGACGGGCGGACGACTCAGCGGTGGCGCGGACGGTGCTGATCACCCATGAAAAATTATTCCAGGCCTACGCGGAAAAACATCGCCGCGACTGGAATAAAATCACCAACCGGGCCTGAGCCGCCGGCCGCCAAGCCGTATGGAACTTTCCCCCTGGCTGCTGCGGCTGGAACAGCGTTTCGGTCACTGGGGCGTGCCGCAACTCATCAAGGGCATGGTGCTGCTCAACTGCCTGACCCTGGTTCTGCAATACCTGCAACCCGGCTTTGCGGACATGCTGTCGCTCAACACTACCGCCATCAGCGAACACGGCGAATACTGGCGCCTGGTGACGTTCCTGCTGCACCCCATCGTCAGCGACGGCCGGCTTAGCTGGTTTTGGTTCATCATCGCGATGTGGTTCCTGTGGTTTGTCGGCGACGGCTTGGAACGGGCGCTCGGGCCGCTGCTGTTGAACTTGTATTTGCTGCTGGGTGTCGCGGCGCTGGCGGTCGTGGCGCTGACGTTGTACCCCGGCGCGGTGATTCCCAATTTTTATCTCCTGAACTCGTTTTTGTTCGCCTTCGCCGCTTTTTACCCCGACCTGCCGATCATGTTGTTTTTCATCATCGAGGTAAAAATCAAGTACGTCGCCATGTTTGCCGCCGCGGTGATGTTATTGGGCGGCGTGCGGTCGCCCGCGCTGCTGCCGCTGATGGCGGCCAGTTGCGCGGGTTATCTGGTGTTCTTCGGGCCGCTGTACGCGCAGGTTCTCTGTCAGCGCGCCAGCTCCCGCCGCCGGATGAAAAAATTTCGCGGCGAGGAGTGAATGATGCACCGGTTTCGCGTGAAATTTGTCATGCCGCTGCTCGCCCTGCTCACCGTCAGCGCCCAGGCGTTCACCCTGCCCGCCGACTCGCGACAACTGGTGCTCGGCCTGGCCGACCGCTGGTCGAGCAGCAACCTGACCTTGCAACTGTTTGAACAACAAGCCGGCCGCTGGGTCGCCGTCAGTGACCCAATCCCGGCGCGGGGCGGACGCGACGGGCTGGCGTGGGGCCGCGGCCTGCACCCGCTGACGATGACCGGCGAGATCAAACAGGAAGGCGATTGGAAAACGCCGTGCGGCGTGTTCACCATCGGTGGCGCCTACGGTTACGCCGCTGACCGTGACGTTCACCGGCGCGCGAACCTGCCGTATCACCGGATTGTCGCCGGCGATTTGTGGGTCGAGGACGCCCGATCGCCAAAATACAACCAATTCATCGCCCTCGGCCGGCCCGCTGACAGTGACTGGGAGCGGCGGCAGCAAATGCGTCTCAACGACCCGGCGCACAGCCTGAAATTATTCATCGCCCACAACGCGCCGCCCACGGTCAGCGCCGGCGCCGGCAGCGCGATTTTTTTCCACATTTGGCGCGCCGGGGGTGAACCGCCAACCGCCGGTTGCACCGCGCTGGCGCGTGACCGCCTGACACAACTCATCGCCTGGATTGATCCCGCGCAAAAACCGCTTTACGTTTTACTGCCAAAAGATGTCTATGCCAAAGTCCGGGCGGAATGGCGGCTGCCTTGAGTTTTTCAACCACGGACGCACACCGATGAACACAGATATTTCTGAGTTAGGCAAGCCCCATTCATTTTTCACACTTCCTCCTTCTCATTGCGTGCCCAGCTTGGCCAGATAACCTTTTTCCCGCGTGGATTGATACATCCAGGCAAAAAACACACACTCGACCGCCAGCCACAGCGCATTCAGTGTCAGCGCCCACAGCAGGTGCGCGGTGGGGAACGGTCCGCCCGCCAGCACCGACCGCATGCCCTCGAACACCTGCGTGGACGGCAGCGCCAGCGCCAGCGGTTGCGCCCACGCGGGCAGCACGCTCACGGGATAAAACACCGCCGACAGCGGCTGGAACAAAAACGGAATCGCCCACGCCAGCATCTCCACCGCCTGCCCGAACCGCATGATCAGCGCCGTCGTCACCAGCCCAATGCCCCAGCCCATGATGATGAGGTTCACGAACAGCGGCCCCAGCGCCCAGCCCAACGCGAGAAAATCGAAGTCGCACAACAGCCGCGCCGACACGGTCAGCACGACGATGATAATTAGCACCTTGAGCAACCCGACCAGCGCCGTTGCCGCGAGAAACTCCCGCACCCGCACCGGCGCAACAAAGACGTTGATGATGTTGCGCGCCCACACGTCCTCAAGAAACGACACCGTCATCCCCTGCTGCGAGCGGAACAGCACATCCCAGAAAATCATCGCGCCGAGCAAAAACGTCACCGCTGACGGCGGCCCGTCGCTGATGCTCTTCAGATACAGCGTCAAAAACGCCCAGACCAGCAGGTCGAGCATCGGCCAAAACAGCATTTCAATGATGCGCGGCACACTGCGGCGGATGATGTACGTGTAGCGCAATACCAAACCCAAAATAACCGAACCGTTCATGACTGTTTTTCAATTTATGCCGGATAATTTACCGTCGGCGCGGCCGCTGACGATGCGCAGTTTGCCTGCCAACCGAATCCCCGCGCGGTGGCGCCGCCAATGGTCAATCGAAAACCGTAAATCATAAATCCTCAATGTCCCCGCCGCGCGCAACCTTGATGAACAACGACTCCAGCGATTGTTCCTGGAATTTTTCCACGATGGACCGCGGCGTGCCCTCGGCGAAAATCTTGCCCCGGCGCATGAACAGCACGCGGTCGCACACCTCCTCGACGTCGCGCATGTTGTGCGACGTGTAAATCATCCCGATGCCGCGCTCCCGCTGCACCTGCCGCAGCCACTTCCGCACTTTGTCCGCGATATCGGGGTCGAGACTGGCCGTCGGCTCGTCGAGCAGCAGCAACTCCGGATCGTTCAACAGTGACTTGCACAGGCTCACCCGCGCCGACTCGCCCGACGAGAGCCGTCCGACCACGCGTTTCTTCAAATGCGCGATCTCCAGCAACTCCAGCAGCTCGTCGATTTTCCGCCGCGGTTTTTGCACCGAATACAGCCGCGCGAACACCAGCAGATTTTCCTCCACCCGCAAATTCGACGGCAGCGCCGTGTAGGCCGAGGAAAAATTCATCCGCCGCAGCACGGCCACCCGGTGCCGTTCCAAGTCCTGGCCGAACACCCGCACGCTTCCCGCTGACGGTGTGACCAGGCCAAGCAGGATGGACAGCGCCGTGGTCTTGCCCGCGCCGTTCGCGCCGAGCAGTCCGACAATCTCCCCCCGCGCGACGCTGAAGGTGAGGTCGTCAATCGCCACCAGCGCGCCGAAGGTCTTGCGCAAGTTTTGAATTTCCACAATCAACTCGGACATGATGGATTGCACTTTAGCCGCTGACCATGGAAATAAAACCTAAATCGCCGGACCCGCTGACGGCACTTGCTTTCCTGGAACAGTCTGCTAATAATAACAGCCATCAGCAGCATCGCTGACGGTGACACTGAACCGCGGAGGCGTTGGATGAATGATGATTTAGCGGCGGAAGACGGACAGCCCCTGACCACCGAGTCGGGCGAACGGCTGGTCGTGCGACGGCAAGCCCAACGCCTGCTGGCGGAGAATGGCAAATGTTTAACCGTCCAATCTGGGCGGCGCATATTGGTCGAGCGCGACCCCATCGTCAGCGCCGAATTCGACGAAGTGAATGTCGTCTTGCAAGACGACGGTACGCTGACCGTGACCTGGGACGGCGAGTTTCACAACGTCGCGGAGTTTGAAATTCTCCATTCTTTTGACTACGGCGAAACCTGGCAAAGCGTCGGCAGCGTCAGCGGCCGCGAGCGCGGCTTCAATTTTCCCATCGACACGCTCGGCGAAACCAAAGTCGTCGCGCTCGGCGTTGCCGGTATTTCAATGGGTTCATCCACTCCCGCCACTGACGATGAGCAGAACGAGGAGTTGGCGCCCAGCTATGCCATCATCGACTTGGGAATCAGGGACGCTGTCGGCCCACCACACGGACTGAACGACAGCGGGCAGGTATTGTTGTTCAGCACCGGCAGCGCCCGGTTATGGGCCAATGGCACGGTCAGCACCGTGGCAACGGACATAAACCGCGTATATGGTCCAACCCAAACTGGAAAGGTTTATTACCCTGGTACAACAGAACGGGAGTGCGCCCCAGGCTCGGAACCGCCGAACCCTCCCTTCGATTATGGCTGGGCTATTTGGAAAAGAAAAATTTTCCTTTGGCAAAATGGCAATAGCTCGGCACAAGGCTTCGACAGAGCAAGCGCCGTAATCTATCTCTACCCGTTTAGTCGTATCAATGAAATCTTTGGACTGGCATTTTTAAGCGGCGCAGACATAGGTCGGTTGAGCGCGGGTATTCCCAACAATGACTACCTGACAGATGACCGTGTACACGATTGGGGTGGCGGCAGCGAACTAGGTTTTGTCAATGATGCTGACGTGTGGAGCTATGCGGGTCAGTTTGACGTGTGGTCGTTTGGCGGTGGATTTCGTTTCTATTCCCTCTGCCGAGGCGTCGCCGGAGGTCAGTCATTCAAGCTGACTGCCTCAGCACTTGATGCTGGGGATGGTTCATATGAGGTGTCCGGTTACTGCCCTGCATACTTGATCCACGGCACCCAGGGAGCGATAGCTTACGGGAAAAGTCCTTCTTCCGTTTTCCAAACAGACGAGAATTTGTATATCCAGAATAACGGCTCGGCGAAAGTACTCGCCGAGGTTACCGAGTTGCATGACATCAACAGCGCGGCGGGAACACAATGTTTTGTCATAGGTTATGCGGGCGTATATTATAAAGTTTGGGCCTATGACGGTGATCGTGTTGCTTCGACATATTTGGGGTATGTGGCCGGCATGAATAATTCCGGTGTGACGGGCCGCAAAATCAGCAATACCATGCTGGTGCCGCTGGGGATCCAAATCTGGCAAGGCAACATGGCGCGCTGGAAAAAGGGCAAGCTTACCGGTCTGACTTGGACCACGCACGAAATTTGCGGCGAACCGGAGGATTGGGAAGACATTCAGGTCACTTTGGTCAGTCCGGACAAGGGTTTATTGGCCGGCACCGCCATGAAAACCAGGGATGCTGACGGTGAGGAACTCGCCGAGCCGGAGGAGCATAGCGTGTTGTTAATCAAAACGCAGTTGTTTGATGTCGGGGAAACCACCAGCGGATTGCGCGATGACTTGCTTGACAACGGCAGGGAAATCAGTCGCTGGAACCCCAACAAAAACATCACGGACAAGAACATTGCCTGGATTAAGGCTCATGTTTCGGCACAAAATCCCGCCCCGCAAATGCCAAAATTGGAGTTGCGTTTAACTGGCTTGTCGTCAAACGCCACCTTTAAAGCCAAGCTTAAAGTGCAATATCATCGTGGCAACGGGAAGAAAAACAACCGTGACCAACCAGAGGACACCGTGCAAATCCCCGCTGACGGTGGATTCAAATCCATTACGGGAAATGTATGGAAAATTTGGGAAGAGACGGATTATAATCAACAAGGTTTTTTTGGCGGAGACGCCGAATTGACCTATCAACTGACGCGTGGTGAAGTGGCGATTTCCAATCCGCTAACCATCAGATTTCGCATTGGTGGCGAAAATCCTCAGCCGGACAAGTGCAGGGCATTTATTGAATCACAGCCCAATGCCGGGCCGAATGGCGACTTATGGTTTGCCTATGCCATCGCCAAACATGAATCCAATGGTTATAATGGTTCTGATACTCGTTATAATCAGTTTTTAATCACACCCGAGCAAATTGATGATAAAAAAAATATCGGGTTGCCGGTTTGGCATGACGACGGAGGTGATGTTCCTGGAGGATACGGACTTTTTCAGGTTACCGGCAATACAGATAATGCAGATGCAAATATTCCGCGAGAACAAATCTGGAATTGGCAGGAAAATGTCAACGCTGGATTAACGCTTATAGCAGCCAAGAACACTATCGCCGTTGCATGGATGACGCGACAAAAAAACGCCAATAATGCCAATGGGATTCATCTTCCCGACCTTACTGTGAATGGAGTCCTTTTTTCAGAAACAACCCCACCACACACCATGACTGCCGCTGTTGCCATAAAAGCCTATAATGGCGCGTCACGGCCACCGGCTGGTTTTGTGGATAATGATGGCCCTGCGCCTGGATTTCTATTAGATCCTCATGATGCTGGGCATTATTGCTATTGGCATAAAACTCATGTGTGGGCACTTAGCCGTTATAACGGTCCACATGATCATGATCCTAAAATAGCACCATTCAACTATGTGGCAAGAATATGTAAGGAAATTGAACGATGAAGAAATTAGTTTTTTATATTATTTTAGAATTTGTTATGACAGTAATTGGTTATGCCGGCGTGACAATAAATGAACGACAGGAAAATGAAATTCTCCGACTGCTTAAACCTTATGTATCATCAATGAATCATGTGGAAGACATATGGGAAACTACTGTATGCGGGGGGTATATATTTAGATTTTCATTAAATATCATAGAGGAAACAACGCCAGAAATTTTTATCAATTTTAGTGGGGAGCCTGGGCGTTGGCATGTGTTTATTGATGGGAATCTTCAACAACAAATAGAGTTTGGTTTTGCGCTGTTTTATTATGGAGGCGGATGGTTCAAGCCAGATGGCAAATCTTGTATTACAGTAGGCTATTATGAGGATAGACATAGCCAAGATGAGCCATATCTCGGTATTCACAAAGAACGAATTACCAAGCACGGCGTTCAATTGATTAGCCATCGCAAGACTCCGATTCGATCAACTGTCCCCCAAAATGATGAAATTTTCACTGAAATTAAAAAACTGGAAAATGCTAAACATAGCGGCGAATTTTATGCCGGTTTCAAGTGGATTAAACCGGAAGTAGAATATATCTTGATTTATGATTTTCTGACCCAAGAAAAACCTCAATGGGAAATCGGCTGGCCTGATTCTCGCACAGAGCAAGTTTATTATCGTTTTAAAAAAGATAATAATCGGATCGAGCAGTTAATAAAAATATTTACTCCTGAAATAGCATTAGAATTAATCACTAAAAAACTAGGCGCAAAGGATTTATCAGAAAAGAAAAAATTGAAAGACTAAATATGAGTAACCTAAAAATCAGTGAATTACCGGCAGCGACGGAATTGTCGGATGAAGAATTGGTACCGGTGGTGCAGGATGGGGAAACTCGCAAGGCAACGGTGACGGAGTTGGTGGAGGCCACTGACGCTGACGGTGATGAAATCGTAAATGCCAAGAGAAATAATGTTGCCTCTTGGATGGATAGACAAAGGGGCATTGCATATGCCAATGGCTTTTTGCTCCCTATACATACTGTAACAGGAGTCCTTTTTTCAGAAACAACCCCACACACCATGACTTCCGCCGTCGCCATAAAAGCCTATAATGGCGCATGGCGAGCGCCGGATGGTTTTGTGGATAATGACGGCCCCGTGCCTGGATTTATATTAGATCCACAAGGATCCGATCACTATTGTTTTTTGGAAAAATGAATCCAATGCTTGGGCACTTAACCGTTTCAACGACCCAAAGAGACTTAATATTAAACCATTTAATTATGTTTCTATGGTATGTAATGAAATATAAATTATTATGGATAAATTAAAACTCATTATCGTTATCATGACCGGGGTTATCATTGTTGGTTGCGTCAGTTCACCCGAGCAAACAACACCGGAAAGAGAAATTCTTAAAATGATCAAAACCGATATTACTTCCACTATCAAGGAAGCACAAAATCATTGGGATATGTTACCCTGCGGCGGGTACATATTCAGGTTTCATCTAAACATCATAGAAAAAGAGAAACCGGAACTTTTTATGAATTTCAGCGGAGAGCCACATGTTTGGCTTGTGTTTATTGACGGAGATTTTCAACGAAAAATGGAGATTAGATTCGATCTTTTTTATGATGGTGGAGCTTGGCTCAAATTAGATGGAAAATATTGCATTAATGTAGATTGCTATGAGGATAGATATTCATATGCTGATGGTCCACATCGCAGAATTGTTATGAAAAAAATTAGCAAACACGGGATCCAATTAATTAATGCTCAGGATGCACTAATATCTTCGGAAGAGCCTGGAGATATAAAACTTTTCGAAGAAATAGAAAAAATGGAAGATGCCAGACGTTATGGTAAAAATTACGGTGATTTCAAGTGGATTAAACCGAAGATGGAATACATTTTAGTTTATGATTATCTAACCCAGGCGGAGCCACAGTGGAAAGTCGGCTGGCCGGATTCATTTGCAGAGAAAGTTTATGCCGGTTTTGATAAAGACCGTGACAGAATTAAAGAAATAGAAAAAGTATTTACACCTAAAATGGCGTTAAAATTGATTGATGAAAAACTAGGTGGAAAAGACCTTCAAAAATAATCAACCATAGAAAGACCAAATATGAGCAACATAAAAATCAGTGAATTACCGGCGGCTGGGGAATTGTCGGGGGATGAGTTAATACCTGTGGTGCAGGACGGGGAAACGCGCAAGGCGACGGTGACGGAGTTGGTGGAGGCCACTGACGCTGACGGTGATGATGATGTGAAAATCAGCGAGTTACCGCCAGCCGAGGCATTGTCCGGCGAGGAACTAATCGCGGTGGTGCAGGATGACGAAACGCGCAAGATCACCGTCAGTGGGGTATTGGCCGATGCACAAATGCAAATTGATGAGTTGTCCGAAATCCTTGGCGATGGCCGGGTGCCGGCAGCTCGCACTGTCTTCGCGGACGCTGATGGTGACGACACGACCGGTGAGATGGGCAACGCGGCGCGGCCCTACAAGACGGCGCAGGCGGCGTATGACGCTGTCAAAGACCTTGCCACCAACAGCGCCCGTTATTTGCTCAAGCTCGGCGTCGGCAGTTTCAATCTCTCGTTATCAGCCGACTGGAATCAATACGTGTACGTCAGCGGCGTGGGCGCGGAGTTGTCCAACCTGACAGTCAACGCCAGCGGCGTCAGCGGTCTCCCTGGCGCCAACGGTGCCGCTGGCGCGAACGCCGAGGATTTTGACGACCCCGATTATACCACCCCACAGTCCGGCGACGCGCATAGTGGCGGCAACGGCGCGGACGGCGGCGACGGCACGGACGGCAGCCCCGGTCTCAACGTAACGCTGACCAGCGACTTGACGGTGGCGCTGACGGTCAGCGCGTATGGCGGCGGTGGCGGTGCCGCTGGTAACGGCGGCACGGGCGGACATGGCGGTAACAACCTCAACACCGCCAGCGGACAAGGGGGAACGGGTGGCGACGGTGGTAACGGCGGCTATGGCGGCAACGGCGCTGACGGTGGCACGGTGAAGCTTACCCGCGTGGTGGTGAGCAACATCTACACATATGGCGGCGGCGGTGGCAGCGGCGGCACCGGTGGCTATTACGGATCGTCCGGACAGGGAGCGAACGGGAACGGCTGGTGGGGCGGCTACAGCGAGAGTCGTTTTGGCGCCTCTGGCGGTAACGGTGGCGCTATCACTTTAATCGGTTGTAAAATCCGGCAGGCAGCGACCAGCAGCGGCGGCTTGGAAGGGAGCACCGGCAGCGATTATCAGGCTCCCCTAAATGGCGCTACCGGCGCTCCCGGTCATGGCGGCCAACTGATGTTAACAGATTGCGCGGACGGCCAAGTCAACAGCGTCGGCGGCTATTCTGCTTACAGTTGGCCGAACTCCCATTCTAACGGCGGCAATGGCGGCAGTATCACGCTGACACAATGCCGCAACCTCAA
This sequence comes from Verrucomicrobiales bacterium, assembly GCA_031265105.1. GTDB lineage: Bacteria > Verrucomicrobiota > Verrucomicrobiia > Methylacidiphilales > JAAUTS01 > JAIRPN01. The sequence continues at coordinate 2,729 of JAISDC010000179.1, read as the reverse complement.
CGCCCGCAGCGAGGGCGGCACCTCAGAGGGCGGCAACGGCGGCAATAGTGGCGCGGTCACGGCGACCGGTGGTCACGACCTCACGCTCACCAGCAGCGACGGTTACGCTTATGGTGGTGGTGTTTGGGGCGGCAACAGCAACTCCGGCGATGTTGGCGCGCTGACCGCGACCGGCGTGGATGGTGTTCGGCTTAATAGTATCCGCAATAGGATGTGGGGCAACGGCGCGGGCTATTACTCGGCCAACGTCGGCGCACTGACCGTGACGGATTGCCGCCGCGCCGTGGTGACGGTGGAAGACCGTTACGGTGTGATGGGCCTCGTCACGGTGATGTTGCGCGACTCCACGGTGGAATTTAAGCAAGACCTTACCAGTTCGTCGCCGACTGGTGTCCCTAACTACAACGAGGGCGTGGTGGACTTCACCCTGACCGCCGTCAACTGCCGCCTCCAATTGCAACCGGTAGTTTTTTATATGATATACTACGCGCAAATTTTTCTCAAAAACACGGCGGTGAGCGGCTGGACGGAGTTTTGGGCCAGCACCGACAGCAACGGTGATCCCTTGTCCTCCGGCGGGCAGATTAACGACTACTCGCGGCACAATATTAATCAAACTTACAACGACCCCACCGAGTTTCCCACCGCTGACAGTAGCAATTGTCTGGTGTAAACAAAAAAACAACAATCCAACCGAAAGAAAAACCATGAACGATAAAGTAACATTAAAAACCGCCGAACCGGTCGCCATCAGCGCCCCCGGCAAACAAGTCGAAGTGCAGAACGTCAGCCGCTTCGCCGTGAAACAACTCACGCTGACGGTCAATGCCGAACGAGTGTTTGGCCTGCAAGCCCTGCTCGCGCCGTTGAACGACGACGACCAGCCGCTGCCTTATGCGCAGCCTGTCCGCAAATCATGGACAGCGGGCGAGGCGGCCAAACTGGGAGTGGAGGCCGAAGTCGCCGCGCTGCTGGAGAAAATCTTTGGCTAGACCCAATCGGCATTCAAAAGACCGGATTTTCAACTTGCGGCTGCGACCACAAACCGAACTTCCTGATAAATAAAGTGAGCGGGCGAAGGGATTCGAACCCTCGACATCAACCTTGGCAAGGTTGCACTCTACCAACTGAGTTACGCCCGCATTGAGGAGTGAGCATGCAGATTACGCGCCCTTCGCGCCGGGCGCAAGATTTTATTTTGTTTTTTTACCGTCCGCAACGAACTTCCATTCGACATCACGCCGGCGGTGAACTAGCATTTCTTTTCTTATGAGCCTGTCCATCAAGTCCGCTGACAGTTGTATTTTTTCGGCCATCTCCCTTGGGGAAATCATGTTGCGCCTCGACCCGGGCGACACGCGCATCCGCGCGGCGCGGGCGTTTCGCGCCTGGGAAGGCGGCGGCGAGTATAATGTCGCGCGCGGATTGCGGAAATGTTTCGGCTTGAAAACAGCGGTGGTGACAGCGTTGGTGGATAATGAGGTCGGGCGGCTGATTGAGGATTTAATTTTGCAAGGCGGCGTCGCCACCGATTTCATCAAGTGGGCCGCTGACGATGGCATCGGGCGCTCGGTGCGCAACGGGCTGAACTTCACCGAGCGCGGGTTCGGCGTGCGCGGCGCGGTCGGCGTCTCGGATCGCGGCAACAGCGCGGCGTCCAAGCTCAAACCCGCTGACCTTGACTGGGAGCACCTCTTCGGCCAACTCGGCGCGCGCTGGTTCCACACCGGCGGGATTTACGCGGCGCTGTCGGACACGACGCCAGAGGTGGTGCTGGAGGCGGTGCGGGCGGCGAAGAAACACGGCACCATCGTCAGCTACGATTTGAATTATCGTCCGTCGCTGTGGAAGTCCATCGGCGGACAACAGCGCGCGCGGGAAGTGAACCGCGAGATTGCCAAGTATGTGGACGTGATGATTGGCAACGAGGAGGATTTTACCGCGTGTCTCGGCCTTGAAGTCGAGGGCTTGGACGAAAATATTTCCAATATTGAGATTGATAAATTCAAGGCGATGATTGAACGCGCCGTCAGGGAATTCCCGAATTTCAAGGCGACGGCCACCACACTCCGCACCGTAAAGTCGGCAACCGTCAACTCGTGGGGTGCGATTTGCTGGCACGCCGGCCAGTTCCATGAGGCGATTTACCGCCCTGACTTGGAAATCTACGACCGCGTCGGCGGCGGCGACTCGTTCGCGTCGGGCCTGATTTACGGTTTCCTGACCACCGGTGACGCGGCGAAAGCGGTCAACTATGGCGCGGCCCACGGCGCGCTGGCGATGACCACGCCCGGCGACACCTCGATGGCGACGCTGAAGGAAGTGGAAAAACTCATGGCCGGTGGCAGCGCGCGAGTCGTCCGCTAGGGCAAAGACGGGATCACTGATAGCAGAAGAGCTCCTTTTCACCGCGAGAACACGGCGGAATTGGAGGGGGACGGTTTGGTCAAGGCAAACTTGCCCCAATAACTCCATGCGCTTTTTTGTAAAAAATAATGGTATCAAAAAAATTAAAAAATTTTTCATTTCCCCCTTGACCTCTCCTATCAGTCCGCTATTTTTCACTTCATGATTTTAGTGCTTGACAACGCGATAGCTGGGCGAGTAAGTTTCTCGCACTCTCGCACTCTCGCACTCTCGCACTCTCGCACTCTCGCACTCTCGCACTCTCGCACTCTCGCACTCTCGCACTCTCGCACTCTCGCACTCTCGCACTCTCGCACTCTCGC